>CAVFXW010000039.1:0-18896 GCA_963626675.1 Clostridium sp. CAG:452
CACTCTGATGGCTGAGAAGTTTGTACCAAATTTCAAGAAAAAGTACCTGGAAGAGGTCGTTCCTGCTTTGCAGAAGGAATTTTCTTTCAAGACTCCTATGCAGATTCCAAAGCTAGAGAAGATCACTGTTTCTGTTGGTGTCGGTGAGGCAACAACAAACAAGAAGCTCCTCGAAGCAGCTGTCAAGGAACTTGAGCAGATCACAGGTCAACACGTTGTAAAGACAAAGGCTAGAAAGTCAATTGCTAACTTCAAGGTTAGAGAGGGACAGGAAATCGGCGCAATGGTCACACTTCGTGGCGACAATATGTGGTATTTCTTAGAGCGTCTTATCTCAATCGCTCTTCCTCGTGTCAAAGACTTCAAGGGTGTAAACCCTAATGCTTTTGACGGTCATGGAAACTATTCTCTCGGAATCACCGAGCAGATAATTTTCCCTGAAATCGACTTCGACAAGATCGAGAGAATCAGTGGCTTGAATGTTGCAATTGTAACAAGTGCAGCCAACGATGAAGAGGGCTTTGCTCTTTTGAAGTATCTCGGCATGCCGTTTGCAAAGTAAGGAGCGACCTATGGCAAAAAAGTCTTTAATTGTTAAGAGCAAGAGAGAACCTAAGTTCTCTACAAGAAGCTATAATCGTTGCCGCATCTGCGGTCGTCCTAGAGGATATATGCGCCAGTTTGATATGTGCAGATGTTGCTTTAGAAAGCTTGCTAGTGAAGGCCAGATCCCTGGCGTTACAAAGTCGAGCTGGTAGGAGATAAGAAAATGGCAGTTAGTGATCCAATTGCAGATATGCTGACTAAAATCAGAAATGCTAGTCAGGCAAAGCATGAAAAAGTAGATGTATCAGCTTCCAATCTTAAGCTCCAGATTATAAAGATTCTTAAGAACGAAGGATTCATCAAGAATTTCAAGAAGGTAACAAAGGACGATGTCTCATTCATCAGAGTTTTCCTCAAGTATGAAGATGACCAGACTCCTGTTATCCATGGTATTAATCGTGTGTCTACTCCTGGCCGCCGTGTATACTGCGGTTATAAGGATATCCCGAGTGTCTATAACGGCATCGGTGTTGTAGTCGTATCATCCTCGACAGGTGTTATCACAGGCAAGAAGGCCAAAGAAGCTCGTGTCGGCGGCGAAGTGCTATGCACTATCTGGTAAGGAGAGAATAGAATGTCTAGAATCGGTAAATTACCAGTAGCTGTTCCACAGGGTGTTACAGTTACAGTCCAGGATGGCAATGTAACAGTCAAGGGACCTAAGGGAACTCTCTCTCAGGCAGTCAGACCAGAGATTAAGGTCGAAGTTAAGGGAAATGAAGTTGTCTTGACTAGAGCCAACGATGAGAAGGAAGTAAGAGGTTATCATGGCCTTTACAGACAGCTTGTCAACAACATGATCATCGGTGTAAGCCAGGGCTACAGCAAGGCACTTGTTATTAACGGTGTTGGTTTTAAGGCTGAAGCGGGAAAGAACTTTGTTACTCTTTCTCTCGGCTATTCAACTCAAATCGACTTCATGATTCCTTCTGATGTCACAATTACAGTTGAAAACCCGACAAAGCTTGTCGTAAGCGGTATTAGCAAGGAGCGTGTCGGTCAGGTTGCAGCTGAAATCAGATCTCTCAGAGGTCCAGAGCCTTACAAAGGCAAGGGCATCAAGTACGAAACCGAGAATATCCGCCGCAAGGTTGGTAAGTCTGGTGGTAAGAAATAAGGTGGCATAAGTATGAACAGAATGATTGATAAAGCAAGAAAGCATGCTAGAAGAAAGACACACATTCGTAAGTCTATCTCCGGTACTGCTCTCAGACCAAGAATGACTGTATCAAGAAGTAACAAGAATATGTATGTTCAGGTTATCGATGACACAGTTGGTCATACATTGGCTTCCGCGTCTACTCTTGAAGCTGAATTCAAGACTCTCAAGAACACAGTCTCTGATGCTGAAAAGCTCGGAGAAGCTTGTGGAAAGAGATGTATCGAGAAGGGCATCAAGACTGTAGTCTTCGATAGAAACGGTTATCTTTACCACGGCATCGTCAAGAGCATCGCAGACGGCGCTAGAAAAGCTGGTTTGGAGTTCTAAGGGGTTACGTATGGAAAGATCAAGAAAAGAAGAAGTCGTGAAGGCAGAAGGATACGTAGAAAAGCTCGTCAAGCTTAACCGTGTAACAAAGGTTGTAAAGGGTGGTAAAAGATTCTCATTTGCAGCTCTCGTTGTTGTAGGTTATGGCGATGGCAGAGTAGGCTACGGCTTTGGAAAGGCAAACGACGTTACAGATGCTATTAGAAAGGCTACAGAGAAGGCTAAGGCATCGCTCATCACTGTTCCTGTAAAGGGAACTACTATTCCTCATGACATCGTGGGAAATTTCAAGAGCGCTTCAGTTCTCTTGAAGCCGGCTGTTCCGGGAACAGGTGTCATCGCCGGTGGTGCTGTACGTCTCGTTTGTGATGCTGCAGGTATTAAGGATATCATCTCTAAGTCTCTTGGCTCGAGAAACGGAATTAATACTGTAAAAGCTACCTTTGATGCTTTTGAGCACATCTACAATGCTGCAGATGTTGCTAAGAATAGAGGTAAAACTCTTAAGGAAATGTGGGGTTAATCATGGCAAAACAGATTAAGATTACACTTGTTAGAGGAGTCGCAGGAACACTTCCCGTTCAGAGAAAGACCGTTAAGGCACTTGGACTGGGCAAGATCAACTCCAGCGTTGTTCGTGAGGATAATCCTGTTAACCGTGGTATGGTCCGCACAGTTGAACACCTTGTAAAGGTTGAGGAGATTTGACATGGCAGAGATTATTAAGCCATATGGCGCAACAAAGGCTAAACAAATCGTCGGTCGTGGTGCATCGAGCAAGGGTAGAGCTTGTGGACGCGGACACGATGGACAGAACAGCCGTTCAGGCGGTGGCGTAAGACTCGGCTTCGAGGGCGGTCAGATGCCTCTCTACAGACGTGTCGCAAGACGTGGATTCTCCAACTATCCATTCAAGGTTGAAAACCAGGCTGTTTCTCTCAGCACACTTGATGCTGTATTTGAGGATGGTCAGGTTGTCAATAACGAGACTCTTCATGAGGCAGGTGTCATAAAGGGTAAAGATACCACTGCAAAGATCCTTGCATCTGGAGAGATTTCCAAGAAGTTGACAGTTGAGGGCGTCGCACTCTCGAAAAAAGCAGCGGAGAAGATTCAAGCTGCTGGTGGAAACGTCGTCGTAAAGTAAGTAAGAGGGATTCATAATGGCAAACACACTGGTAGATATGTTCAGAATGAAGGATATAAAGAAGAAAATTCTGATTACGTTCGGTCTCATGATTGTAACGAGAATCGGAGCTTATCTTCCAATTCCTGGAGTTAACCCTGGAGTTGTTTACAACTACTACAGAATGTACTCCTCCTCCATCACTGAATACCTAAACTTTTTCTCCGGTGGTGCCTTCTCCAATTTCTCTATATTCATGTTGGGAGTAATGCCATACATCAGTACTGAAATTATTTTTCAGTTATTGATGTTGGTTATCCCATCACTTAAGAAGTTGGCTGAGGATCCACAGGGTCAGAAGAAAATTCAGCAATATACCCGCTATGCAACTGTTGTTGTATGTATAATCCAGTCGCTCGCTGCATCTGTGTATGCACAGTCTATCCCCGGAGCTCTCTCAGTTTCGGTTGGACTATTCATTCCACTTGCAATTTTGAGCTGCACAACAGGCTCTATGCTTTGTGTATGGATCGGTGAGAAGATTACACAATTCGGCATCGGTAATGGTATATCGCTTTTAATCTTCGCTGGTATCGTTGCAAGAATTCCTAATGCTTTCTACACAATGGTCACTGGAATTGCTGATAAGTCGATCAATCCGGTTTCTCTTGTTGTAGTTATCATAATGTTCTTCTTTGTTGTTGCTCTTGTTGTTTACGAAGAACAGGGCACAAGAAAGATTCCTGTAACATATGCAAAACGTGTTGTCGGAAGAAAGATGTACGGCTCTCAAAGCACATACATCCCATTCAAGATTAACCCATCCGGTGTTATTCCTGTAATCTTTGCGTCTACACTATTGCAGATCCCACTTATGCTAGGAAATACAAATATCTCCTGGATGGTGGCTGTAGCAAATTTCCTCAATCCGCAGAGGGCCCCATATCTAATCATCTACACCCTGCTGATTATAGGCTTTGCATTCTTCTATACCCAGATTAGTTTGAACCCAATCGAGATGGCTAAGAATATCCGCGAGAATGGTGGTTCTATTCCTGGAATCAGAAATGAGAAACTCGAAGAGTATCTTACAAAGGTTCTTAATAGAATAGTCCTTCCGGGCGCAATCTTCCTTGCTTTCATCGCTTTGATTCCTACTCTGGTTCAGTTGATCTTTGATCTTCCTGCTTCTGTTGCTATGCTGTTCGGCGGAACATCACTTATCATCCTTGTCGGTGTTGATCTCGATACAATGAGACAGCTTGACGGCTTGATGAAGATGCATCACCATGACGGTTTTGTAGAATCAAGAAAGAGAAAGGCAAAGAAAATCTAAAGGAGCTGTTTACTATGAAAGTAAGAGCAAGTGTCAAACCAATTTGTGACAAGTGTAAAGTTATTAGACGTGCCGGTGTTGTTCGCATTGTATGCGATAATCCGAAGCACAAGCAGAGACAGAAATAATTAGGAGGCCGAGAATGGCACGTATAGCAGGTGTTGACTTACCAAATAAGGCAGTCAAGATCGCTCTGACATATATCTATGGAATTGGAAACAAGTCTGCAATGGATATTTGTCAGAAGACAAAAATTAATCCAGATGTAAGAATTAATACACTCTCTCCCGATGAGATCGCTTCTCTCAGAAACGTTCTTGAGGAAGAGTACAAGATCGAAGGTCATCTCAGAACTGAAGTCGCTCTTAATATAAAGAGATTGATGGATATCGGATGCTATAGAGGCCTTCGCCACAGAAAGAGTCTTCCGGTCAGAGGTCAGAGAACCAAGACTAATGCCCGCACAAGAAAGGGTAAGAAGAAGACTGTCGCTGGAAAGAAGAAATAAGGGGAAGTAAGGTAATATGGCTACTGCAAAGAAAAAAGTTAAGAAGACTGTTCTGGAAGGTAATGTATATATCCAGGCTACTTTCAACAATACAATCATTACTTTTACTGACCTTGCCGGGAATGCACTCAGCTGGGCTTCAGCAGGTGGTCTCGGATTCAGAGGGGCCAAGAAGTCTACTCCGTATGCTGCACAGACAACATGTGAGACGGCTGGTAAGAAGGCTATGGACTTCGGACTCAGGGAAGTAAACGTTTATGTAAAGGGACCGGGAGTCGGCCGCGAGAGCGCAATCAGAACACTTGGTGTTCTCGGGCTCAAGGTTCGTTCCATTAGAGACGTTACCCCGATTCCTCACAACGGTTGTCGTCCTCGTAAGACAAGACGTGTCTGACGAGTATCTGCGGGGATTGATTCCTCGCAGAATAGCTGTTTAACAGCATAATATAGGAGTAACCATGGCAAGAAAAAATCTTCTTAAAGGTTTTAAGAGACCTTCAGGAATATCCTCTGAAAACACCGTCAGTACCGGTGATTACGGTCAATTTGTAGCATACCCGTTCGAGAGAGGTTTTGGAACAACAGTCGGAAATACACTTCGTCGTGTTCTTCTCTCTTCAATTCAGGGCTATGCAGTTTCTGCTATCCGTTTTACTACTTTCAAGGGTGAAGGCGCACTCAAGACACCTCATGTTGTAACAAGTGAGTTCGAACCACTTCCGGGAGTCAGTGAAGATATTTCAGATATCATCGCTCAAATCAAGAAGTTGCACATCGCTATGCCTGAAGAATGTGAAGGCACGATTTTAACACTTCAATGCAAGGGCCCGGGTGTCATTACAGGCGCTGACTTCGAGCGTGATCAGGTAACTATTACCAATAAGGACCTGCACATCATGACGATGATGCCTGATTGTGATCTTGAGATGGAAGTTCAGATTGACCTTGGCCGCGGCTATGTTCCTTCAGAGCTCAATGAGAAATATTCCGAAGAGCCGGGTACTATCGCCATCGATGCATTCTATTCTCCAATAAAGAGAGTCAAGTATGCCATCGAACCGTGCAGAGTAGGTGAGAGAATCGACTACGAGAAACTCATTCTGGATGTCTATACAGATGGAACTATTACACCTGAGAATGCTCTAGGTGAGGCTGCAAAGATTATCAAGGAGCACTTCACTATCTTTATCAATTTCGATGAGGACAAGATCTGTACTACTGAAGAGGTTGACGAAGAAGAGGAGAAGGTCAAGAAACTTCTTGATACTCCTGTAGAGGAGCTGGAATTGACAGTACGTTCATCCAACTGTCTTAAGAATGCGGGCATCAAAACAATTGGAGACCTTGCAAAGAAGACCGAAGATGAAATTACGAAGACGAGAAACTTCGGTAAGAAGTCTCTCTTAGAGATCAAGGAAAAGCTCAGAGAATGGGGTCTTACACTCGGCATGACAGATTTTAGTGTCTTAAAGAATTCAATTAAAGTCCCAGAGAATAAGGAAGTAGAAAATGAAGCATAGGATTGGTTTCAACGCGCTATCACGTAAGGGATCCGAGAGAAAGGCTCTCAAGCGCAACATGGTCACATCTCTCTTCAGATATGAGAGAATCGAGACCACAAAAGCAAAGGCTCTTGAAGTTAGAAAGATGGCCGAAAAGATGATCACACGCGCTAAGGTCGACAGTGTCGCCAATCGCAGAGTGATTGCATCTGACCTCTATGACGAAGACGTCGTCAACAAGCTCTTCGTGAGCATTGCTCCGCTTTTCAAAGAAAGAAAGGGCGGTTACACAAGAATCCTCAAAACTGGTTACAGACAAGGGGATGCAGCTGAAATGGTAATCCTTGAACTGGTTGAGAAGACCAAGAAGGAAGAAAAGGCTGAGAAGAAGGATGAAAAGAAGGCTAAGAAAGCCGATAAGTAATCCGGGCGAGTTAAAGCTCGCATAAAGTAGCCGAGAAGCTACTGGAAGGTTAATACCTTTATGCCGTCACAGATGTGGCGGTTTTTTTCTTGCCTTGACAGAGTAGTATAATTTGATTCAATATACTAGATAGCAAATATTTTAAAAGTAGGAGGTAAACAATATGATAGTATTGTGGTATCTCCTGGTTGGAATTGCAGGTATTGCTATCGGTTTTGGTGGCCGTTGCATATATGCGAAGTTGAAATTAACTTCCGCTGAACAGAGAGCTAAGGTTCTCGAAGAAAATGCTTCAAAGAATGCTGAAGCAAAGGCTAAGGAGATTATCATTGAAACAAGAGATAAACTCCTTAAGGAACAGCAACAGCAGGAGAATGAAGCCCGCGACAGAAGAGCTGAACTGCAGAAAAGTGAAAGGAGACTGCAGCAAAAGGAAGAAAATCTAGAGCGTAAACAGCAGGAGAATGACTCCGTAACGCGACAACTGGGAGAAAGAGCAGAGGCGTTAAGACTAAGAGAGGAAGAGGCCGATAAGAGAGAAGCTGAACTCGATGTCGAATATGAGAAAGTTGCCGGCATGTCCAAGGAGGATGCAAAAAACATTCTCATCGAGGAGATGAAACAAAAGGCGGAGCATGACGGACAGGTCTACATCAATAAAATAGAGACTGAGGCTCAACTTGCTGCCGACAAAAAGGCAAGGGAAATCATAATTACGTCAATTCAGAGGCTTGCAACAGAGGTTTCTGGAGAAATTACAACAACATCCGTAACACTTCCTTCAGATGAAATGAAGGGAAGAATCATTGGTAGAGAGGGAAGAAATATACGTACCCTTGAGACCCTCACCGGGGTTGATATCATCATTGATGATACTCCAGAGGCTGTTGTAATATCGTGTTTCGACCCGGTAAGAAAAGAAATAGCACGTGTTGCTCTTGAGCGTCTTGTACAGGACGGAAGAATCCATCCTGCAAGAATTGAGGAAGTTGTAAATAAAGTTTCCAAGGAAATCGGAAGAATTATTGTGGATGAGGGAGAAAAGGTTGTCTTTGATCTTGGTATACACAATATGGGAACCGAGATGATCAGAGCCCTCGGCAGACTTCACTTCAGAACCAGTTACGGCCAGAATGTACTTCTACATTCCAAGGAAGTTGCAATACTTTCAGGTATGATTGCATCTGAGGTTGGAGCAGATAGTGAAGTAGCACTACGCGCCGGACTGCTACATGATATAGGAAAGGGAGCTGAGACGGAGAGCGAAGCCAATCACGCTGAAATCGGTGGAGAACTTGTTAAGAGACTGGGCGAGGATAATAAAATTGTCAATGCCGTACTTAGCCATCACAATGATGTTGAGCCGGAATCAATTGAAGCCATTATCGTCCAGATAGCTGATGCGATCTCTGCAGCTCGTCCTGGGGCCAGAAGAGAAAGTCTTGATAATTATATTAAGAGGCTTGAATCTCTTGAGAATATTGCTAAAGGTTTTGATGGTGTTGAAAACGCATTTGCAATACAGGCTGGAAGAGAATTAAGGATACTTGTTAACAGCGACACTGTCTCGGACGAGGGTGCTAAGAAAATTGCACAGAATATCGCAGAGAGGATCGAAGCTGAGCTTAGGTATCCTGGAAAGATTAAAGTCACAATTATTAGAGAAACCAGAGTTGTGGAGTATGCAAAGTGAAGGATAATAAACTCACTGTTCTCCTCCTGGGAGATGTATCCGGCAGTTCCGGACTGGGAGCCCTATTTTTGGGGCTCTCTTCTGCTATCAAGGAAAACGGGATAGATTTTGTCATTGCAAACGGCGAGAATGCAGCTGATGGATTCGGAATTACAATAGACAACTACAACAAGATGAAAAGTTATGGTGTGGATGTCATAACAAGTGGAAACCACATATGGCAAAGGGAAGAGATATTTGCCATTCTAGAGGCAAAAGATGATATATTGCGTCCTCTTAATTATCCAGAGCCGTGTATAGGAAAGGGCTATACGATAAAGAATATAGGTGGTGTGAATATAGCAGTTGTAAACCTCCAGGGGAGAGTTGAGCTTCCCTCTACCGATGATCCATTCAAGAAGGCTGAGGCCGTTGTGAGAACGATAAGAAAGACGACTCCGATAATCTTTGTTGACTTTCATGCAGAGAGTGCAGAAGAGAAAGAGGCACTATCATTCTTCCTTGATGGAAGCGTTACTGCTGTTGTCGGAACGCATACTCATGTTCAAACAAGGGATGAAAAGATACTTCCCGGTGGAACAGCATATATAACAGATCTAGGCTTAACGGGAGTTCATGGCGCCGTTATAGGAAGTAGAGCTGATAAAGCAATAGAGAGACAGCTTACACAGCTTCCAATTAGAAGCGAGGTAGACTCATCGAAGGGAGAAATGGATGGGGTCATAGTAGAGGTCGACATAACAAGTGGTCTTGCGCTTTCTATTAAGAGATTCACGTCTTGAGAATTGTTTTTCCACTGATGATAGTAAGGCTCTCCAAAAAGTAGTAATTCTGGAGAGTCTTTTTTATCTGCTCTGCAACTTTTGTCATATTTGAAGATGTAAGGATGGGAGAAGAAAACTCTATGAAGAAAAAGCCGTCCTTCTCGCTCATTCCTATGAGCCTCGTACCTTCAGGAATGAAGGATGTGTAGCCTTTTTCCTTTTCGTCATTATCTGCCGGGAGGAGAAGAGCCTCGATAAGAGAGTGTTTCTCATCCTCTCTCCAAGTAACTTTTCTATTTACTTCTACGATATCATCATCGGAAAAGAGAAAGACGGTATAATCTTTTTCTCTTTCTTTTCTTTCATCCTTCCAGAGAGCGTAATGCTCTTTGAATGTGCTGTTTTCTATATTTGATTTAATTACCGGAAGAGTGAGAATGAAGAGAGGAAGGACAGTTGCTATGAGAATGATGTATAGCACAAAGGAGTATCTGAAGTATCCGTGATCTCTTTCTTTTTTCATGAATTGATTATTGCATTAAGTGGAAGAAAACTCAAATGGTGTAAACGGAGGGGATTAATTCAAAAGTTTTGACTAGTTTAAAAACGATTATTTATACATAATACTGAAAGATATGGCAGAGAAATTAGATATAAGAAATAAAGCAGATATAGATACAACACTTCCTCTTATCTCGATAGTAGGAAGACCGAACGTTGGTAAATCGACACTCTTTAATAGGCTAGTGGGTAAGAGGAGAGCTATAACTGACCCAACTCCTGGAGTGACAAGGGATCCGATTCCTGAGAGGTGGCTACTAGGAAATCACCCTGTAACTCTTGTTGATACAGGGGGAGTTAAACTTGATCGTGAGGGACTCGATAATGCTGTGAGCCAAAAGTCTCTTTCAATACTCTCTTCTAGTGATTGTATCCTTTTCCTCATGGATTGTATGGAGACGACAGCAGAAGATATGATGCTTCTTGAGGAGCTCAGACCCTATACAGATAAGGTTATTCTTGTTGTCAACAAGGTCGATGAGCCGGGACGTGATGACCTAGTATGGAACTATTTTTCATATGGCTTTCAGCGTGTTCTCGGTATTTCCTCTGCACATGGAATCGGGATTGAAGAGCTCGAGGATACAATACTTGGTATTCTATCGTTAGAAAGAACGGAGGAAATTCCGGAAGAACCCGAATCAATAAAGCTTGCAATTATGGGGAAGCCCAACACTGGAAAGAGTACGCTCACAAACCTTCTTACTGGACGTAACATATCGATTGTTTCAGATATAGCAGGAACAACAAGAGATGTCATGAAGGGGACGTTTGTATATAAAGGGACGGACTATACAGTTCTCGACACAGCGGGAATAAGACGTAAGAGCAAGGTTGAGGAAGATGTAGAGTATTATTCGGTCAATCGTGCAATCAAGACAATCGATGAAGCAGATGTAGTTTTATTGATGATTGATGTAACAGAGGGACTAGCAGAACAGGATAAGAAGATAGCTCAACTTATAGTAAGACGAGGTAAGGGCGTCGTCCTATGTCTCAACAAAATCGACAAACTCAAAGGTGTGCCGAACGAAATCGAGGCAATAAAAGACAGAGTGAGATTCCTCTTCCCAATTCTCTCTTTTGCTCCTCTTGTGCCGATTTCTGCGTTAGAGGCTACCGATTGTGGAAAAATGCTCGATACAGTGTGGCTTGTTTATAAGCAGCTTGAGAAGAGAGTCGATACAGCACCTCTTAATGAAGCTGTGAAGAAGTGGACGACAGACGAAGAGCCGCCACGCTCTCAAACAGGATATTTCAAAGTCCTCTATGCAACTCAGGTCAGCAGTAATCCTGTTAGGTTCCTCTTCTTTGTAAATAAAGTACACGGTTTTCCTGAGACATATATTTCTTATTTGAAGAACTGTATAAGACGAGATCTCGGTTTTAAATATATTCCTGTTGAGATATCACTAAGAGAGAGAAAGCGTAATCCTAGCCTTAATGATAGGGGGCCGGACAAGGAAGAGAAGGCCATAAGAGCCGTAATGAGGAAAAATACAACCTCTTCCTCTTCAAAAAAAGGAACGGCCAGAAAACCCGGCGGAAAGGCACGAATGGGAAAAGAAAGAGAGAAGGCTCAAATAATTGTGCGTAATTCGAAGCAGAAGGCTAGGAGGAATAATGGGGTTTCTCGCTGATAACGCATTGCGTGCTGTTGCATTTGATATAGACGGAACGTTCTACCCCCTCAAGGAGACTAAAAAGAGGATCCTTATTGCCTCTATTTTTCATCTCCCGTTTGCCATAAAGTACAATAGAGCTAGGCAGGAACTGAGAAAAGAAGATAGCTTCAAGAGCTTAAAACCTCTTACGAAAGAGGAAAACGGCGCGAGAATGTGCTTGAAAATGTATGGAAAAGATGACGAGGCGACAGTTGAGCGCTTCCTCGAGAAGGAGAAAAGAGTTTTCACCGACAGGTATTATGAACTCTTTAAGGATATAAAACCATATGATGGGGTGAAGGAGCTTCTTTCGCTTCTTAAAGAGAAGGGATATCCTATGGCTGTGCTTTCTGATTTTCCTCTCGGATCAAAATTAAAGAGCATGGGCCTTGAAGAATACTTTCTAGTTGCTATTTCTAGTGAGGATTTAGGAAGAAGTAAACCCTGCTCAACGCCTTTTAATGTGCTCTCTTCAAAGCTTAATGTTGATGCAAAAGATATACTCTACGTCGGAGACAGTCCATACAAGGATATAGAAGGGGCAAAGAAGTGTGGCTTTAAGAGTGCCCTTATTACAAAAGATAAAAGCGTCCACATAGCTGATTTGACAGTTTCAACTTGGGCGGAGTTGAAAGATAGATTATTCTAGGAGTTAAGATGTCTAATACAACAATTTATGTAGCAATTGGTCTGAGTTTTATAATTAATTTAATAATCATGCTCTCATTTCGTGCAGCAGATAAGAGAAACAATAATCTTAAAAGACTCCAGCAGCAGACGAAGAACTTCAGAAGTGAAGTCAGTTCAACTCTGAATCGTATAACCAGTACAAGTAAGGACTGCGAACAGAATATAACAAGTAGGATAGAGCATGCAGCTTCCGTTCAAGAGCACCTCGCTGAGTCTATCGATATGGTACTTGTGCATCAAAAGGAACTCGATGACCTATCGGACGTCTGTGAAAATTACGGCAATGCACTCAAGAAATTGAAAGTCCAGACGGAACAGGCTGAGAATAGGATCTATGCCGTACAGAGCGAGGTAAGGAAAATAGAAGCTGTCAACGAGTATGCCTTACAGTTCCAGAAGGAGATAGAGCGTCTTACCACCCAGATGGGGGCGCTCAAAGCAGATTATGTGCGCCTTGTCGCCTCTACAGAGCAGGATCTAAAAACAGCCTCTCAGAATCAAAAGGAAGAGAACAACCAAATGTTGACGCTCTTCTCGCAGTCAATCGAGAGAGCAAAAGTACAATTCTCCGATTATATTGCAGATGAAAAGCGCTCTTATGATGATATATGCAGAGAGCAGGAGTTGACGGCCCAGAATCAACTAGATGATCTAGCGCAGCATTACAAGGAGCTTGAGGTAATGCTGGGAGAGAGAAGAGAGGAGCTTACCTCATTCTCAGCCTCCGTAAAGGCGGATGTCGAGGCACTCGAAATAAAGAGAGACACTGTCATCGGTGAGATGAAAGAGAAGAAGAAAGAGCTTGAGAGCGACCTTAATGCAGCTGTTCAATCATATGAGAACAAGAGAGACGCTCTTTTTAATGAAATAGAGACTAAAATCGAGAATGCCTCATCTGATATGGAGAGTGCAATAAAGAATACGGAGAATACTCTTGAAGAGAAACTCAGCGATAAGGAAGAGGATATAGAAGCGTCTCTCTTATCTTTTTCGGAGCGTCTTGAAGAGAAGGAGAAGAGCCTTGATGAGAGCCTAGAGAGCGTCTTGAGGAAGGGAAACGAGACACTCTCTTCTCTAGAAGAAAAATTTACTACTCTAAAGAGCGAGATGGAGTCTTCATTCATTGATGCCGAGAGGCGCAGAAAGACGCTACTAGATGAAACGAGTCTCGATATCGAGAACAAGAAAAAGGCAGTCGAAGAAGACCTGTTCTCGATGAGAAAAGAGAAGGACAGAATCGGCGAGGAATTTACTTCACTCATTTTGGAGAAGAAGGCAGCCTTTGAAAAGGAGATAGAAGATCTCGAAGAGAGAAGAGACCAATATAAGGAGAGATGCAAGGTAACACTCGATGAAGAAGTAGAAAAGAGCACCGGAGACGCTCTTCTTTCTCTTCAGAAGATAAAAGCTCAAGGAGATGAATTCTTGAGAACTGTAACACGTGCAACGGGGGACAGCGAAAAAGCTTACCACATTCTTACAGAGACTGCATCTGGAAAGGTCAAGGAAGCCGAAGAGAGCTTGAGAGATATAAGAGTAAAAATTAAAGAGACCGAGAATTCTCTTGCCGAACAGATTGAAAATGTTACGAAGATGAAGGAAGAAATCTGGAATCTCCAGCAAGAAGAGAAAACACTCCAGGGTGAGATATCTTCCCTGAAGGACGAGAAGACGAGGCTAGAGAGCGATAACAAGAAGGCAAAGAGCGACCGCTTGAATGAAGAAGCGACACTTGTTCGTCTCAAAGGTCAGCAGAAGACAATACAGAGTGAGATGACGCGGCAAGACGAGGCGCCGAAAAAACCTACTTTTGAAGAAGTAGATATCGTAACGGGCGTTGAGGAAGAGGTTGATGTTTCTGACGACGACGAGGAAATTTGACGAGGCGGATATAATTTATTAATTTACTAACATATGGCCGACGAGGGCCATTTGTTATGAAAAAGAATAAAAAGAAAGGAAAGAAAATAGAGATGGCTGAAGAAGAAAAGAAGGAAGAAGTAAAGGAAGACGAGATCGTCGAAGAAAAAGATACTCTCGAAGAAGAGAAAGAGGATGATACTCTTTCCGAGGTCGAAGCTCTGAGCAAGAAAGTCGAGGATCTTGAAGAAACAATAAAGAAAATGAAGGATGATGAGATAAGACGCATCGCCGACACCGAGAACTATAAGAAGAGACTTCGCAGCGATAAGGAGAATGCAGTTAAATTCGCCAATGAGGCCTTAATTTCAGATCTTCTTGAGCCACTGGACAATTTTACGCGTGCGCTTGATGCTGCGGAAAATACAGATGATATAGAATCCTTGAAGAAGGGCGTTGTGATGGTAAAGGATCATCTCTTACAGGTTCTGAAGCAGAATTGGGGACTTGAGATGATAGAGAGTACTGTCGGAACAAAGTATGACCCTAATACGATGGAAGCATATGGCGTTCAGGAAAAGGATGGCATAACAGAGGAAGAAGTCTCTGCAGAATGCTCGAAAGGATGGATGCTTCACGGCAAGGTTTTGAGAACTGCTAAGGTTTTTGTTGCTAAGCCAAAGAAATGAGAAAATAAAATTTGACGATTTAATAGTCAATTATTATTTTATCCGATGATGAGAAAATCATCAAAATCAAATAAAAATTAAGATAACTAATGGAGATTAAGAATATGGGAAAGATTATAGGTATTGACCTTGGAACAACAAACAGCTGCGTTGCAGTTATGGATGGTAACGAGCCGAGTGTTATTGCTAACAGTGAAGGAGACAGAACTACTCCTAGTGTTGTAGCATTCAAGGGTGACGAGCGTCTTGTCGGTAAGCCGGCTAAGAACCAGATGGTTACAAACCCTGAAAACACTATCTATTCAATCAAGAGATTCATGGGAAGAAAGTTCCATGAAGTAGCAGAGGAAATCAAGATGGTTCCATACAAAGTTACATGTGGAGCCAACGATGAGATAAAGATTGATATAAACGGTAAGCTCTACTCTCCTCAGGAGATTTCAGCTATCGTTCTTCAGAAGATGAAGAAGACAGCAGAGGACTTCCTTGGTGAAGAAATTAAAGAAGCAGTAATTACAGTTCCTGCTTACTTCAATGATGCACAGCGTCAGGCAACAAAGGATGCAGGAAGAATTGCAGGACTCGATGTAAAGAGAATCGTCAACGAGCCTACAGCTGCTGCTCTTGCATACGGATTCGGTAAGGATTCAAGCAAGGAAGAGAAGATTGCTGTTTATGACTTCGGTGGTGGTACATTCGATATCTCAATTCTCGAACTCGGCGACGGTGTATTCGAAGTAAAGAGCACAAATGGTGATACACACCTTGGAGGAGATAATATCGACCAGGTTATCATCGATTGGCTTGTAAGCGATTTTAAGAAGGAATACGGTATTGACCTTTCTGGAGACAAGATGGCTCTTCAGAGATTGAAGGAAGCTGCAGAGCAGGCTAAGATTACGCTCTCTTCTTCTACTCAAACAACAATCAACCTTCCGTTCATCACAGCTGATGCAACAGGTCCAAAGCACTTGCAGAAGGAGCTCACAAGAGCAAAGTTCGAGCAGATGATCGAGCCTCTTGTAGAGAAGACAAAGATCCCATGCATGAATGCACTCAAGGATGCAGGCATTTCAGCTTCCGATATCGACGAGGTTATTCTCGTTGGTGGTTCGACAAGAATTCCTATGGTTCAGGAAGAGGTCAAGAAACTCTTCGGTAAGGAACCACATAAGGGTGTCAACCCAGATGAGGTTGTAGCAGTAGGTGCTTCAATTCAGGGTGGTATTCTCAAGGGCGATGTAAAGGATGTACTTCTTCTTGATGTTACTCCGCTTTCACTTGGTATCGAAACACTTGGTGGAGTATCTACAAAGCTCATCGAGAGAAATACGACTATTCCTACAAGAAAGAGTCAGATCTTCTCGACAGCGGCAGATGGTCAGACAGCAGTATCGATTCACGTACTTCAAGGAGAAAGAGAGCTTGCTTCTCAGAACAGAACACTTGGTATGTTCAATCTAGAAGGAATTGCACCGGCTCCAAGAGGAGTACCTCAGATTGAAGTTACATTCGATATCGACGCAAACGGTATTGTCCATGTATCTGCAAAGGACCTTGGAACAGGTAAAGAGCAGAAGATCAGGATTGAATCTTCTTCAGGTCTCAGCGAAGCCGACATCGACAAGATGGTAAAGGAAGCAGAGGCTCATGCAGAGGATGATAAGAAGGTAAGAGAGTCCATTGAGGCAAAGAACAATGCAGAGGCTACAATCTATGCAACTGAGAAGGCTCTCAAGGACTATGGCGATAAGGTATCTCCTGACGAGAGGAACAATATAGAAGCAGCTATCAAGGATCTCAAGGATACTCTTGCTAATCCGAATGCAGTAGCGGATGAGATCAAGAGCAAGGTCGAGAAGGTTCAGAGCGCATCTATGCAGTTAGGCCAGAAGGTCTATGAGGCAAGTCAGGCTCAGCAGAACGCTTCTTCTCAAGCTGGAGCACAGTATCAAGAGAATGCAAGTGAGGAGAATACATCCAATCAAAGTTCCGGTGATGATACGATGGACGCAAGCTTCGAAGAAGTTAAATAAAATTCAATTCAAAGCATTTGAGGCAGCGTGTTCACACATGCTGCCTTTATGGTGTATATAGGTTGTATTATGGCAAAACGTGATTATTATGAAGTTCTTGGTGTACAGAAGGGTGCCACCGAGGAAGAGATAAAGAAGGCATATAGAAAAGTAGCTATGGCCAACCACCCTGACACGCATCCGGGAGACAAAGATGCGGAGGAGAGATTCAAAGAGGCCAGTGAAGCCTATGAGGTTCTCTCTGATGCGAAGAAGAGAAACGCATATGACCAATTCGGTTTTGCAGGTGTCGATGGCATGGGAGGAGCTGCAAGTGGCGGCTATCAGAATGTCTACAGGGACTTCTCCGACCTCTTTGGTGGAGCGGGTGGCTTTTCGGATATTTTCTCATCATTCTTCGGCGGAGGCTCATCGCGTTCACGACAGAGTTCTGGCGTATCAAGAGGTCAGTCTCTCCGATATGATATTACGATAGATTTCAAGGAAGCAGCTTTCGGATGCAAGAAGGAGATTTCATTCTCTCACGAAGATACATGCCCTTCATGTAAGGGAACAGGTGGAAGTGGAAGACGTACATGTCCTACCTGCGGGGGCTCTGGACAAGTTATCTCTGGCGGAGGCTTCTTCCAGATGTCCCAGCCTTGTCGTGCCTGCCGTGGAACGGGATATGTAGTCGATAATCCATGTTCTGAGTGTCATGGAAGTGGAACGGTACGTAAGAGCGAGAAACTCAGTGTTACAATTCCTCCAGGAAGTGATGATGGAACAAGACTTACATTAAGAGGAAAGGGAGACGCAGGTGCAAATGGTGGCGCTAACGGTGATTTGATCCTCGTTATCAATGTGCGTCCTGATAAGTATTTTGTGCGCGATGGTAATGATGTATATCTACAGGTTCCTATTTCGTTTGTACAAGCTGCTCTTGGAGACTCTATCCAGGTCCCGACAATTGATGGAACAGATGTTCTTGTCGACATACCGGAAGGCACACAGTCAGGTAAGCTCCTTCGTCTTAAGGGAAAGGGAGTTCCTTCAATTCATGGTGGACAGAGAGGGGATATGTACCTCAAGATAAATGTAGAGATTCCGAAGAGGCTTTCGATAAAGGAGAAGAAAATCATGAAGGATCTTTATGATGTTATGTCTCCGACTAAGAATCCGAAGCCAACCCAGTTTGCAAATTAAGAGAGGTTAGAATGGGAGAAAAGGTCTACGGCTATCATGCCATAGAAGAAGCGCTGAAAAAGGCTGGAATGGGCTCTACGCTCTACCTCCAGCGTAACGGTGGAGAGAGAATACAGAGTCTTGAAAGAGAGGCTCTTCTGACAGGAAAGGTCGCTGTCAAAAAATTGAGCAAGGAAGAGCTCTCGAGAATGATGGTCGGCGTAGATCTCAGGGGTGCTCTTCTTGATATGCAGGGGCCGAGAAGGGGAGCTTCAAGGCTTACAGAGACAACAGTTGATGAGTTTTTGCATTCTCTTGATGAAGATGGCGGGGCACTGGTCCTTATTCTTGATGGTATTACAGATCCACATAACCTTGGAGCTATCCTACGCTCAGCCGACCAATTCGGGGTGGACCTTGTTCTTATTCCTGAGCGACGTTCCGTACAGGCAAATGAAACTGTAGTTAAAGTATCCTCCGGTGCTGCGCAATACGTTCCTGTTGCAGTTGTCACTAACCTTACAAGGGAAATAAAAGCACTGAAAGATAACGGCTTCTGGATTTATGGAGCTGATATGTTAGGAGATAACTCTTATACGGAGAAATTTGCTCCCCGTACGGCGATTGTTATGGGAAGTGAAGGAGATGGGATATCGAGTCTTGTGAAGAAGAATTGTGATTGCATAATCTCCATTCCGATGAGAGGACACATAGACAGTCTCAATGTTTCTGTTGCAGCAGGAATATTGATGTATGAGTTTAGACGGAATAATAAATAAAAGAG
>CAVFXW010000040.1:0-45395 GCA_963626675.1 Clostridium sp. CAG:452
AAAGATCGTATTCATCCGGGATTATATCCGTAAGCCCATATATATAGAAAGCATTACGCATGGTTACCACAGCGTTGGGATACTGGTAGGCAATCACAGCCAGTTCCGGCACATGCTTATCCAGGGAATAAATTCCTTTTCCGACCTTAAAAAGCTCGCCGGCATCGACTTTCTGCTGTATCTTATAGTCTGAGCCGTATTCATTCAAACAATCAGCCCTACTTTTCATGTCCATCGCACCTTTTCGATTTGGATTATGCTCCGCAATTTTATATGTTTTGCGGAGACTTATCTAAATTATGCTTCTAAATCAACGAAAAGTTAAGGCTATATTTTGAAATTTATCCGCAATTTTATGTGTTTTGCGGAGGTTTATCTAAATGACACCTAGACACACAACCGTGCTGATATTGCCTATAATATACGTACAACCGTCTGGTCTTATGCCATTTTTTGCGACATCCGCATCTTTTAGCTACACACGAGCCATATCGCTTTAGGATGCCTCTTCCCTACTATAAAAGAGTTTAATCTTATTACCGCTTAGAAAGCCCACTCTCCGTTCTCTATAATACGTATTGTTTTACCGTCCTTCGTTATGGCGTCGATATTAAGTGTATCGGAGCCGATCATGAAGTCTATATGTATCATAGAGTCGTTGACACCCTTATCGCGGCACTCTTTCTTACTCATATTCTCATAGCCTCTGACACAGTTATCAAACCCGGCTCCGAATGCAATATGGCAGGTTGCATTCTCATCAAATAGTGTATTGTAGAAGAGTATTCCAGACTCTCTTATTGGAGAGGAGTAAGGAACAAGCGCGCACTCTCCTATGTATGAGGCTCCTTCATCAATTCTAAGAAGTCTTCCTAGAAGTTCTTCATTCTTCTCAGCTTTCCATTCTACGGCCTTTCCGTCCTTGAAGCGTATATAAAAATTCTCAATGAGATTTCCGTTATAACAAAGTGGCATCGTTGCATAGACAATTCCGTCAGCGCGTCCTCTCTTTGGGGATGTAAAACACTCTTCGGATGGAATATTAGGCTGGAAATAAACTTGTCTATCTCCGATTGTCTCCTCGCCTCCGCCGAGGAATACAGACTCCTCCATAAGACCCACGGTAAGGTCAGTTCCGTTAGTGGAAGTATAGTGAAGTGAATCAATTTTGAGACTATTAAGATATTCGCACCTTCTCTTAAGGTCCTCATCATGTTTCTCCCAGGCCGAAATAGGATTTACAAGTGCACGCGAGGAGAAGAGAATTGCATTCCAGAGTTTCTCAATCGCATTTTTCTTGCTTTCTTTCGGAAAGAGTTTCTTTGCCCACTTCTCTCCCGGAACTGCAGCTATACACCATTGGTACTTCCCGTCCGCTTCGTCACGGAACTTCTTTATCCTCTTTCCCCTTGCTTCTAATGCGTCTCCCATCTTCTTTATATCAACACCATTAAGGCCATCTGGGTCATCGCTATCGAGCCATAGCCTCAATGATAGGTTACCGAATGTACTCTTTATCTTCTCTACCTCCCACTTTTCCATACTCTTGAGAGATTCCGTTGTTCGGTATTTATAGGTTAGTTTATCGAGATTCTGATTACTCCATTCGACTCTTACCTTCTCTGCTCCTCTTTTATAACACTCCTCAACACACATGAGAGCAAAATCTTCATTCTCGGTAGAAGCTTGTATCACTACGTCCTGTCCTTTCTGTACATTGAGACCACTTTCTATAATCAACTTTGCATAGTTTTTTAATATGCTCTTCTTCATTTTTCTATTCTCCTTTTTCCATATCCTGGGAGTTTCTCCCACTCCTCTTTCACCTTTCTCTCGACAACCGCTCCCAGCTCTTTTTGTTCTTCTTCAGAAAGATCCTTTGTCTCCACCTGAGGAAGAAACTTTATATATACATCGACCCGAAAGAGAGAGGATGCACTCTCTAATAGATACCTATCATTTTTTATGACAACGGGAACAATAGGACACATTGTGCGCTCTGCTATCTTAAACGCCCCATTCTTAAATGTCCCTATACGACCAGTCTTACTTCTTGTACCTTCGGGAAAAACAACAAGAGAGTTTCCATTCTCTATTGTCTTACAGCCACTTCGTATAGCCTCAACTATGCTGTGAGCTCCCTTACGGTCAATCTTTATGCATCCGAGAGAGACAAGAAGAGCGTGCATCAAGGGAATCTTGAAGAGCTCCTTTTTAGCCATCATTGCAGGAAAGCGCTTGAGAGACGCATAAAAGAGAGGAACATCGATTAAAGAGTTGTGATTCGGAGCATATATCACGCTCTCGCTCTTTTGCGGTATATTCTCCCGTCCCTCTACATGAACTCGTGCACCAATGAAGAACATTATCCAAACGCAAAGAATATAATAGAAGAAATGAGATACCTTTTCTCCACAAGTCTTGAGTCCTATTAGTCTGAAGAACCAATAGAAAATTATACCGACAACAGAAAGCGAGAATGCAGGAATAGTTAAGAGTGCCTCTAGTGTTATTCTGATTATTTTAAATACCTTCTTCATTACTTCAGTGAATAGAGTTTATAGTAGAGCCCCTTCTTATCAAGAAGTTCGTCATGTGTACCCTTCTCCTCTATCCTTCCTTTATTTACTACAAAGATTTCATCGCTGTCGATGATTGTGGAGAGCCTATGTGCTATTACAATACTCGTTCTCCCCTTGGATAATTTATTAAATGCATCCTGAATAAGCGTTTCACTCTCCGTATCAAGGGAGCTTGTCGCCTCATCAAAGATTAAAATCGGAGGATTTTTCAAGAAAACACGCGCTATACTCAGTCGCTGCTTCTGTCCGCCAGAGAGTCGAGTGCCCCTCTCCCCGACTTGGGTATCGAGTCCAGAGGGAAGGCTCATGACAAAATCTAGTAAATTCGCTTTCTCAAGGGCATCAATTATCTCCTCGTCTACTGCCCCGGGTTTACCATATGATAGATTATCCCTAATTGAAGCATCGAACAAAAAGACATCCTGCTGTACAAAGCCTATATTAGCCCTGAGGGAGCGCTGCGTCACCTCGTCTACTTCTTGATTGTCGATTGTTATCGACCCACTGTCCTTTTCGTAGAAGCGTGCAAGAAGAGAGACTGCAGTGCTCTTTCCAGCCCCGCTCTCGCCAACAAGTGCAACTCTCGAGCCACCCTTTATATCCATCGAGAAGTGCTCTAAAACTCCATCTTCCTCCTCTGCATAGTGGAACGATACATCCTTGAATGATATGTCACCCTTAGTAACAATGAGTTTTTTTGCATCCGCCTTATCGTTAATTGATGGATTTACATCCATAATTTCCGTAAAACGCTCGAAAGACGAAACGCCCTGCGTAAATTGTTCTGTGAAGTTTATAAGTCTATCTATCGGAGGAATAACAACGGAAACATAGAGAACAAATGCAACAAGATCAGCTTCATTAACTATTCCCTTCATTATAAGGACTATGCCGCCAGATATTGTAACAAAATAATACAGCTGTCTCATGAAGGATATACCACTTTGGTAATGTGCCATCTCCTTATATAGGTCCTCTCGGCTTTTCTTAAGTGAGACATTACTCTCTTTGAACTTTTCCTCCTGCATATCCTCTCTTGAATATGATTTGACTTCTCTTATTCCCTGGATCGAATTTTCGGCTGTGACGTTTATTTCGGCAATTCTCTTTCTTATGACCTTATTTGTTCTTTTTAGCCTCTTATTAAATACAATTCCATATACTGCCATTATCGGAAGAGGGATTATCGAAATAAGTGCAAGAGGCGTACATAAAATAAACATAAGCACATATGCACCGATAATCGTTATGAGCGATATAAGAAAATCTTCAGGACAATGGTGCGCAACCTCTGCAATGTTAAAGAGGTCGTTCGATATCCTACTCATGATATCTCCAGTCTTGTTTTTGTCGAAATATGAGAATGAGAGCTTCTGTAGATGATGAAAAAGATCTGTTCTCATGTCATTCTCGATCCATACTCCAAGGTAATGGCCCCATTTGATTCTTATGAATGTACAGACAGAATCGAGTATATATATTGAAAGTACAAGAGAAAGATAAAAGACAATCAAAGAGGAAACATTCTCACCCTTTGTCCCGATGAGAGAAAGCACTTTTCTTACAAAGAAAGGCGCAAGGATGGAAAGAAGAGAAGAAAGAGATGCAACAGCTAGGTCAAGGATAAACCATCCTTTATAACCCTTATAGTAAGACATAAATCTCTTAAAGAGACTGTTTTTACTACTCATCTTATTTCCTCTTGAAAAAGGATAGAATACGAGAAAAGAAGCTCTTCTCCTTCTTCACTTTCTCTTCTTCATTTTTCGTCTCTTCCACAGGTTTTTCCTTGAAGTTCTCTTTGGAAGAAAATGCATTTTGATAGTAGTTCAATCTCTCCTCAAGACTCATTCTCTTGAGGGCGTCAAAGTCAGTGCGGCTCTTATAAGAGAAGGTATCGTCACGATGCAAGTCCATTTCCTTTTGCTTGAATGCTATCTTACGGTTTCTGAGGTCCCTTGTGCTCGATGATGGCTTTTTTTGCCCATTTTGTCTCACCTTACGAGGTGTCTTATAACCCTTTGATTTATCCTCTACTTCTTCCAAGTTCTCTTCGTCAGCCCACATAACGGGGATTTTGAAGCCAATGTAGCTCTCTATCGCTTCAAGTCCGTAAATATACTCTTCGCAAGCAAGTGTTACAGCCTTACCACTCTTACCGGCCCTTGCAGTTCTCCCTATACGGTGTACATAGTTTTCATAGTCTTCGGGGATGTCGTAATTGCAAACAAGCTCAAGGTCATCAATCTGAAGACCTCGGGCTGCAACATCTGTTGCAACAAGGTAGTTGAGCTTCCCTTCCTTCATACGCTCTATAGTCTCGAGTCTCTTACTTTGAGCCATATCACCCATGAGATACTCTGTCTTATAACCATTGAGGTTGAGACGCTTTGAAACCTCTACTGCCTTATCTTTCGTATTTGTAAATATAAGTGCTGATTTGGGATTAATTTTCTTCAATATTGATAAGAGGAGCGAGAATTTCTCATCCTTACTCACATGATATAAACACTGGGTGATTTCCTTGACAGTTATCTCTTCCGGCTCTATTAAAATCTCCTTCGGTGCATTCATATATCCCCAGGCAAGATTTCTAACATGTGACGAAAGAGTTGCGCTGAAGAGCATTGTTAGTCTCTTTCTTGAGTCCCTCATCATGGAAAACATCTTCTGTATATCTGGATAGAACCCCATATCGAACATTCTGTCGGCTTCATCGAGTACAACGACATCAAATTGTCTGAAATCTATCTTACGGCTCTTTGCGTAATCGATGAGACGCCCCGGAGTTCCTACATAGAGATCGATTCCCTCTTCTATTTCTCTGTCCTGTTCCTTGTATCCTACTCCTCCATAGAAGGCCCCTACCTTATATCCCGGAATATGAGAGCCCAGGCGCTGAGCATCCTCTTCTATCTGTACTGCCAATTCTCTTGTGGGAGCAACAACAAGTGCCCGGCTCTTCTTCTCACTCCTTATATAATGCTCAAGTATCGTAATGAGGAAGACTGCCGTCTTTCCACTTCCTGTCTTTGATTGAACCATCACATCATGTTGAGATAGTGCTACCGGTAGCACCTCTTCCTGGACAGGAGTGCACATAGCAAAGCCGACACTCTCTATACCTTCTAAAACTTCCTTCTTTAACCCTAGTTCACTGAATTTCATAACTATCCTTAATGTAAAATTAATAACTATCTATGTCTATCACTCGTATTTGAGAATTTCCCTAGGTTTGGAGCCGTTGGCAGGGCCTACAATGCCGTCCTCCTCCATCTGTTCCACGATGCGTGCAGCTCTATTGTAACCTATCTTGAGCCGTCTCTGCAGGTATGAAGCCGATGCGCTCTTACGCTCATACACAATTTTCTTTGCTGCTTCATATAGATCCTCATCGCCCTCATCATCGAAGAACTCTTCTTCTTCATCTTCCCCACTCTCCGTCTCTTCAAAGACACTCTCCTCAAGGAACTCCGCTCTTGCGTTGTGGTCTAGAACAAACGACGAAATCCTCTCCACTTCATCGTCCGAAACAAACGCTCCCTGTATACGCCTTGTTCCCATACTGGAAGGATCTAAGAGGAGCATATCACCCTTACCAAGAAGATTTTCAGCACCCATTTCATCAAGTATTACACGAGAGTTGATTCCACTCGAGACAGCAAACGCAATACGTCCCGGAAGATTGGATTTCAATGTTCCGAGGATAACATCACTACTCGGGCGCTGTGTTGCAAGAATCATATGTATTCCGGCAGCTCTTGCCTTTGCCGCTATACGGCTTATTTGAGCATCCATCTCTTTTCCGACCACTGCCATTATGTCGGCAAACTCATCCATAATGAGAACTATGTATGGAACCTTCTCTACTCCTTTGAGCTCTCCAGAGGCTATCTTTTCATTAAGTCCTTTGATATTTCTCTGGCTGTAATGTGCAAGCATTGCATAACGCCTCTCCATTTCACATACAAGCCAGTCAAGGGCCTTAAGAGCACGCTTGCTGTCGGTTATAACAGGTGTTAGAAGATGAGGTATTCCATTATATACCGTAAGTTCGACGACCTTCGGGTCTACAAGTATAAGACGAACATCCTTCGGACTCTTTTTATAGAGAATCGTATTTATGAAGGTGTTTATACATACACTCTTACCCGACCCGGTTGTACCTGCGATTATCATATGAGGCATTTTGGCAACATCTATTACGATGGGCTCTCCTGTGACGGTGCGGCCGAGAATCATCGGGACAGCGAATGAATTATATTCTGAGTGTTCATTCATCGCATAGAGCATATCCTTAAAGCCTACAACAGATATCCTCTCGTTCGGAACTTCAATTCCGACAGCCTGCTTACCCGGAACGGGGGCGAGGATTCTCACCCTCTTACCGCCGAGAGCATAATTTATTTCATCTTCTCTTGCCTTGATTTTGCTTATTATCATACCCTGCGCAAGACGGAGCTCATACATCGTAACGGCCGGGCCTTTAATTATATTAGAAAGCTCTACAACAACCTTCTGTTCGGCAAGTGTTTTTACGATTATCTCACCCTGTTCGCGTGTATATGAATCTATCTCGCCTCTTATAACAGGATAATCCTTCAATAGTGAAATCTCGGGTGGAGTATATTGTGTATTTTGTCTTATCTTGATTGCCGTGAGTCCTGCCCTATTGGAAGCAAGGTCCCCAACTCCTACAAGAAGATTAAAGTCATCCTCGACTTCCTCTTCGCTCTTTACCTCGAATACTTTGTGTCCATTATCGTCTTCTCTAACACTTCTTACTCTCGGCATCTGGGGTTCTGTGTATGGCTCTTCTATTATCTTCTCGCTTAAATTTGTCTTTATCTCTTCATTTCTCTCTATGCTATTTTCACTGATACTTTCTTCTTCATTCATAGAAGAAAAACTCTTATGGCCTACATCTTCTATTATTGTCGAAGAGGGATATGTACTATGTACTACACTCTTCTCTTCCTCTATAAAAGGCCTGGACGGAGTATATGAAACAGTAGTGAGAGTCTCACTCTTTTTTTCATCAAGTACATCAATTAGGTTGGGTTTACTTCTATCCTCCTCGCCTTCTTTATTCTGCAAATTTTCAAAGAGTTTATATCTCGGGTGTGACGGATCAAGATTAGATGGCGCAACTCTTTCGCTCTTTCCATCATTTATTGGAGTTTGAGTACTCACGCCTGCTGGATGCTGCAAATTCTCAAAGAGTCTATAGCGCGGGTGTGACGGATCAAGATTTGACGGCGCAACTCTTTGTTTCTTCTCCTCGCTCTCTTCATCATTTGTTGGAGTTTGGGCACTCTCGCTCGCTGGGTGCTGTAGGTTTTCAAAGAGTCTATAGCGCGGATGTGACGGATCAAGATTAGACGGCGCAACGGAGGAATATGATGAATGTATCTCATCTTTTTCTTCATCATCATCGAGTCCTATTATTGGGCGAAGGTTACTACAAGGCGGGGAAACAACGTCTCCATTCAAAGACTCAAGCGTTGCTTCAAGCATTCCTCCACCTTTGAAGTGCTTCGTTTCAAGAAGATTCTCCCCCCTCTCACTCTCTTTATCTATCTCATCTTTAAGATTATCCATAAAGGACGAGCTCTCAATCAAAGGTGTTTTCTTTTCTTCAATTGCATCTTTCTCTTCGTCTACAGAATGGTGTCCAATGGTCTTTAAGTCCGGCATCAAGGCAAACTCCGGGAAAGAGAGGGGAGTATCTGGATTTCCTATTCCCCTATCATACTCCGGCATAGGCCCGATATCAAAAGAATCATCTGAAATAGGCTCTTTCTTCTTCTCTCTTTTTATTTCTTTTGCCCTCTTCTTCTCTTCTTTTACATTACGGCGTTCTGTTTTTTCCCTCTCTATCTCTTCTTTTTCTATAAGTTTGTCTTTCTGCTTATCTCTTTTCCTCTTCTCTTTTTCTTCTTCGTGGATTCTTTTTTCTTCCTCCCTCTCTCGGTTCTTCTCATATTCTTTTTTATCACGTGCGTTTATGCGCTCTTCTTTCTTCTTCTCGGCTTCTTCTTTTTTCTCAAGCTGTTTGAGATATTTCGTCTCTTCCTTCTTCCTTTGGCTTTCTTCCTTTTCATTGAGCTTTCTCTGCCTCTTGAGAAGTTTCTCTTCTTTGAGGGTTTCCCTACTTTTTATAGCTCCCTCTCTCTCAAGCATCCTTATCTGGATTTCCCTCTTCTTTCTCCACTTCTCATCGGGCCCTTTAAAAATAGCAAGAAGAACAAGTAACAAAAGACATTCAAGAACAAATAAAATATACATGAGTGTCGGTCTCGATTCATTTACTACTGGAGGTAGAAGAGAAGAGATCGGTAATGAATGAGAGATGCGATATGCTGTCTGTAGTGTAAAATATGTAGGAACTAAGAGAATGACAATTATCATCGAATAGGGCTTACGAAGATGAAAAAACGCAACCAAGAGCCCTTCAAGGAGAATAAAAAGCCCCGCATCTATCAAACCTTTTCCGGAGAATGTAACGCCGGCTTCCTTTTCTACTATGCTGAGAAACGACGAAAGAGATTCATCAAGAACCTTTATATTATATAGTATTCCCGTAACAAGAAACGCAAAACCTACTAAAAGAAGGATTACAGATGTCCAGAATGATAATCTACCTTTCTTCATTTATTTTTCCCCACGAGTCCAGTATTACGATATTTCTCTCTTCCTGTAGAGAGGGCACTCTAATAGGAACAACCCTCTCTTTATAGTTATAACCTTCTTTTCGAAGCCTCTCTAGTTCACCCTCGACGTTTTCTTTTGTTCCTTTATAGAGAATGATCTTATTTGAGAGCTTCTGCACATCCCCCGCTATATCGTACACAGGATGAAAAGCACGACAGAAAACCGCATCAAAATGCTCGTTTATATCCTTAATATCCTTATCGACTACAGAGACGTTCTTAAGACCAAGAA
Source organism: Clostridium sp. CAG:452 (assembly GCA_963626675.1). GTDB lineage: Bacteria > Spirochaetota > Spirochaetia > Sphaerochaetales > Sphaerochaetaceae > Ornithospirochaeta. Next base: position 9,528 of record CAVFXW010000040.1, read on the forward strand.
GAGCCGAGGTTGTTCTTAAAAAACCAACCCTTCGCTGCATTCTCTCTATTAGGAAAAAAGACCTGTCCGGAAAGAGAATTGACAACACAATTCCTGGTAACCCACACCCCGAACCGAGGTCTGCTAATTTTGCCTGGCTCTTTGTCTCCTCTTTAAATATCGGATAAGCAGAAATAGAGTCCATAATATGGCGAAGTACCACCTCCTCCCTATCTTTTGAAGAGACAAGTTTGAGAGTGGGATTGAAGAGCATTATTTCATCGGTGTATCTCTCTATTAGTGCACTCTTCTCTTCTCTCTCATCAACACCAAGCGAGATTAGATACTCATAGATGCTCATCTTCATTCCTCTTTCTTTCACTCAAGTGGAGTGCCAATATTGCAGTATCTGAAACACGCACTCCGCTGATACGTCCCGCCATACCTACAGAAGAAGGCCTCACAGCTTTGAATTTCTCCCGGCTCTCTGCCGAGAGTCCATCAACAGCGTCGTAATCGAAATCCTCAGGAATGAGAATGCTCTCCTGTTTTTTCGCCCTCTGGGCATCTATCTCCTGTCTTTTGAGGTATCCCGAGTATTTTGCTTCGAGCATAACCTCACTTAGAACCTCATCGGAATAATTCTTGAGTTCTGGTATATCGTCCATATTGTAGATATCTACTCCACTCTCAACGAGGCGCTCTAAGGCATTTTTGCCTCCTTCTCTCTTTGCTCTCAAAAGTTCTTTCACCTCATCCATACTCTCTATTTTTCTTAGGAGGCGATCATACTTCTCCTTTGGGCATAGACCAGCCTTATAGCCGATTGGAGTGAGACGTATGTCTGCTGTATCGTGCCTTAGGGAAAGCCTATACTCAGCACGGGAAGTGAACATTCTATATGGCTCCTTTGTTCCTTTTGTCACAAGATCGTCGATGAGAACTCCTATGTAGGCATCTGTTCGCCCAAGTACCACAGCTCTCTCTCCTTTTAGACGAGAACAAGCATTAAGACCCGCCATTAAACCTTGAGAAGCTGCTTCCTCATAGCCTGAAGTTCCATTCGTCTGTCCGGCGACAAATAAGTTTCTGACTATCTTTGACTCAAGAGAAGCATATAGATCCAACGGATCGAGGTAATCGTACTCGACAGCATATGCCGGCCTCATTATTTCACATTCTCTCAACCCCGGGAGAGTCCTAATAAAGCTGTGCTGAACTTCCTCAGGAAGAGATGATGAGAGCCCATTGAGATACATCTCTTCAGTTCCTACTCCCTCGGGTTCTACAAAGATTTGATGCCTTTCCCTCTCTGGAAATCTCACAACCTTATCCTCAATACTCGGACAATACCTGGGGCCCTTTCCGACAATTTTTCCACCATAAAGAGGTGAGCGGTGTATATTATCCCTAATTATTCTATGCGTCTCTTCATTCGTATATGTTATATAGCAGGGAAGAGAGACTCGATCTATTTTCTCGTTGTCGAATGAGAACGGACGCATTAGCTTATCACCTTCTTGTACTTCCATTTCATCATAGTTGAGAGATGAGGCTCTAACACGCGCTGGGGTTCCTGTCTTCATTCTTCCCACATTGAAGCCGTACTCCCTGAGCTTCATTCCCAATCCTAGTGCTGCTTCCTCTCCCAATCTTCCGGAGGGGGCATCATATTCGCCGATGAATATCCTTCCTTCCATGAATGTCCCTGTTGTAAGGACAACTGTCTTTGCACTGATTCTCCACCCACGCTTAGTAACAACACCGACTATAGTCTTTTTTCCATCTTTCTCTTCGAGAATAAAATCGATAACAGTATCCATAAAGAGATGGAGTTTTTTCTCCTTCTCGCATGTCTCTTTGGCCAATCTTGAGTAAGAGAACTTATCAGCCTGTGCACGCGGAGCCTGTACAGCCGGTCCTCTTGAACGATTTAAAATACGGAACTGTATCATCGTGCTGTCGATAAGATGAGCCATTTCGCCTCCAAGCGCGTCTATCTCCCTGACAAGGTTTCCCTTGGCTAGTCCCCCGATGGCCGGGTTACAGCTCATACGGCCGATTGCATCAAGACTCTGTGTTATCATAAGAGTCTCGTAGCCCTCACGGGATAGAGCAAGAGAAGCCTCTATGCCGGCATGTCCTCCACCTATTACTATTGCGTCATAATCTCTCATTTTATTTCCCCAGACAGAAGGAGGAGAAAAGCTCCTCCAAAACATCATCTGTCGTTACCTCCCCAGTAAGTTCTCCAAGAGCGGAGAGTGCACTCTGAAAATAAAGTGCAATTATATCGACACTCATTTGAGCATTCTTTTCAGCATCTTTCAAAGCTGAAATAGCCTCATCTATACTCTCTTTCTGTCTTCGACTCTCAATTCGAACTGAGCTTCTTACATCCTTTATATCTCTTCTGAGGTATAAAGCGATTTTCTCAATTACATCTCCTATGCCTTCTCCTGTCAGTGACGAGAAGGAAAGAGGAGCCGAGGAGTGAGTTATATCTTTTTTCGAGTGAACATATATGGTTTTATCTCTCTTTTGGCTTATTTCTTCGTCTCCATCAAGGACATATACAATTAGGTCGGCTTCATCCATTATCTTTTCACTGCGGATTATACCCTCCTTTTCAACTTCATCATCACTCTCGCGTAATCCAGCAGTATCGAAAAGGCGTACAGGAATACCATTAATTATGCACTCGCTCTCAAGGTAATCCCTCGTAGTTCCTGCTTTTGATGACACAATTGCCCTGTTCTCCTTCAGTAGTGCGTTAAAGAGACTTGATTTTCCTGCGTTGACCGATCCAGCAAGGCAAATCTTCGCTCCTTCTTTATAGAGTCTTTCGGCTTTATATGTTTCACTTATTCTCTCTAGTCTCTCAATTATTCCATCCACCCTCTCATAAGGGAATATCCAATCATCTATAATCTCATCTTCTCCATAATCAAGATATACTTCCAAGGATGCCAATATATTGAGAATATCCTTCTTTAACGCATCCGCTTCCTTCTTTAGAGCTCCCGAGAGTCTCTCGATGGCGCCTACTCTTGATCTTTCGCCCTTTGCAAAGACGAGCTCTTCTACAGCTTCTGCCTCGGTAAGGTCCATTCTGCCATGCATGAATGCGCGGTATGTAAACTCTCCGCGAAGAGCCTCTCTAAAACCATGTCGAGAGAGAAGTGATTCTATCGCCTTTATTACCGGTAGAGAGCCGTGACACATAATCTCGAAGGACTCCTCCGAGGTGTATCCTCTACCCTTTGAATACTTTATAACAACAACCTCATCTATTTTATTGCCTTCTTCGTCTATGACATATCCATGAACGGCACTATTTGAGGCGCTCTCAAGAAAATGCCCTTTGAAAAAAGGTGCAAATAGTTCATGTGAAGATTCTCCACAAGCTCTTATTATTGCTAGAGCCGATGGAACATAAGCTGAGCTAAGCGCATATATAGGCTCATCTGTTGTGTATTGAAACATATTTGTCATTTTACCCATAAGGGTAATCAAGGACAATAGAGGATCATATGGACCGAATCAATTGTATAGGCTAAACTCCCCTTATGTTTAATTTTGATTACCAGAAGAAAAGAAGTATCCTTTTCTCCCGTATACGTTCTTTCTTCGATGAAAAGAATTATCTTGAAGTATTCACCCCGACGCTTTCTCCCACACTCATTCCGGAGCCTACAATCAAATGCTTTATGACAGAGTTCAACAATGAGTTTATAGGAAAGAAGGATCTTTTTCTCATCCCCTCTCCTGAAATATATATGAAGGAGATGCTCGCCTCTGGTTCTGGATCAATTTATCAAATATCACAATGCTTCAGAAATGCCGAGCAACTCGGGGACGTACATAATCCTGAGTTTACTATGCTTGAATACTACACAATCGACTTCACAGATAAAGAGAGTATAGAACTTACAATTGAGATGTTAGATAAAACAAAGCTCTCTAAACATGACTGGACAGAGAACAAACCTCTCGTCATCACAATCGAGGAGGCAATGTGGAACTATGCCCATGTCGATATGGAGAAGGCCCAGAATATAGAAATATTAAAAAAAGAAGCAGAGAGACTCTCTCTATATATCCCGGGAGAAGAGAGCTGGGAGGATACATTCAATAAAATATTCCTTACTTATGTAGAACCCTCACTACCGAAAGATAGAGAAGTATACCTCCTAGACTACCCGAAGCAAATTGAATGCCTTGCTGAAGATTATCCCGATAGGCCATACAAAAGAAGATGGGAGATGTATATAAGAGGGACGGAAATCGCGAACTGCTATACAGAAGAGCGTGACAAGAATAAGATACGCGCCTACTACGAGAGGGAGCAAAACAAACTGGTAAATGAGAGAAAAAAGACAGGGGAGGCGATATCGAATGCATCTTCCACTTTCCCTGAACTCGATATGCCACCCTCATCCGGTGTTGCGATTGGACTAGATAGATTATTAATGGTTAACATCGGTGAAAAGGAAATAGCTCCTCTTCTTGCATTCCCGATGCGTGATCTTTTAAATTAATAGAAAGAAACAGCGCTATCTTCAAATGCTCTCGGTAGAATTTCTTCAATTCTATCAATACGACACCTAGGACCGAAGCAGTAATAAAGAGAATTGAGTTTAGTGGTAATGTAATATCATATGACGAATAGTTTGTGATACAACAAATTAGCATCACTCTTCTTTACACTCGATATATCTTTCTGCTATTCTAGCGTGTGGAAAAACTGTAATTATTATATTGAGGTAATAAAGAATGATTAAAGCAGGACAGATTGAAAAAGGTACAGCTCTCCTCATCAAGGGTCAGCCGTTTCTATGTATTGAAAGAGAATTCGTAAACCCTGGTAAGGGATCTGCATTCGTAAGACTTAAGCTCAAGAGCCCAGCAACAGGCCAGACACTCAGTGAAACAATGAAGAGCCAGGACAATGCTGAAGATATCACAATCGAAGACAGAACTTTCCAATATCTCTACAATGACGGCGAGAACTTCTCATTCATGAACGTAGAAAACTACGAGCAGATTGAAGTTCCTATGAAGAGCTTCCCTGACTATGAATACATCATGAAGGACGGAGAGACATATCGCCTCACACTTTGGGAAGACCAGGTTCTCGATATCCAGGTACCAAGCAAGGTTGTCTATGTTGTAACAGAGACTGAAGATGCAGCACGTGGAGATACTGTCCAGGGTGTTACAAAGGATGCCGTTCTCGAGACAGGATTGAAGATTAGAGTTCCTGGCTTTATCAAGCAGGGTGAGAAGGTCAGAGTAAACACAGAGACTAAAGAATATCTCGAGCGTGTAAACGACTGAGTACTCCTCATAAATACTAAAGCCTCCGCATTATCTGGAGGCTTTTATATTTGCTTTGAGAAGAGTATCAAGTGCAACGGTAATCATGTCGTTGAAACTCTTCTCGCGCTCCTTACTTGATGTGCTCTCTCGTGTGAGTATATTGTCACTCACAGTAAAGAGAGCAAGTGTCTCAACGCCCTTAAGAGCGCCAAGCGTATATAGCTCTGCGCTCTCCATCTCTTCTGCCATTATATTAAGCTTACGCATAAGAGCCATTTACTTATCGTGGCTTGAGACGACTGAATGTACGTTAAGCCTATTTTCAGCACGTTCAAACGATAGCCTTGATAGTGCACATCTATCGTATAGACGCTCTAGCTGTTCTGACTATAGTCCGATATTCTGTGAAACTGTTAATCAATTTTTTAAAGACCCTATTGGGACAACGAGTACTCCGTCAGGACGTCTGTAAGCCTTGTTTCCTACCGCAGTCAACACCATCAAAAAAGAAGGGTTATTCATCTTTTCACAATCAATATTCCGGCTGAGTTTCAAAAGAGATTCAGCACCTTTTTCAATTAGACTATCTCCGCCGAGTTTTATCTCAACAAGTCCATATTTCCCATTTCTGCAATGTATAACAGCATCACACTCAAGGTTGGACTTATCCCTATAATGGTAAACATCAGCATCAATTGAGTCTGCATATACTCTGAGATCTCTGACTGCAAGAGTTTCAAATAGGAATCCCATTGTTTCGAGATCTGATACAACATCTCCAGGCCCCAGACGAAGAGAAGCAGTGGCAATTGACGGATCTATAAAATATCTTGTATCTGATGTTCTGACTGCAGTTTTAGAGCGCAGTTTTGGATTCCATGCTTCCATATCCTCAATTACAAAAATCTTCTTTAATGCATTTAAGTAACTAGCAATGGTGTTTCTAGAATTCTCCACAGCCTCATTAGTGGCTACGTCACTGACTATAGATTCTATAGTAGCCTGCGTACCTTGATTTCTGGCAAGCGATTTTATCAAGCGTCTGACAAGCGTAGCATTTCTTTTTACTCCATCAACTCTTGAAATGTCTTCTTCAACAACAGCATCCACATAATCAATGGACTGTCTTAACGCAACATCCTCTGAAACATCTATAGAAAGAGGCCATCCTCCTCGACATATAAGAAACGCTATATCGTTTAGTGTTAATGATGCTGTTCCCCTGATAATGTCTTCACTCTTATTGAAAAGAGAGAAAAGAGAGATATCTCCGGTTGATTCTCCAGATTCATAAAGGCTCATAGGCCTCATCTTCATCCAACTGAAACGGCCTGTCCCTGTATGATGTATCTCATCTGTATTTCCAGGAACAGCAGAACCGGTGAGAATATAAAGTCCGAACCTCCTTCTATGGTCAATCGAGAATCTAATTGCATCCCAAAGCTTCGGAGTAAGCTGCCATTCATCTATAAGTCTTGGATTATCTCCTTCAAGGAGGGCCTCCGGATCAATTTCAGAGAGCATCAGATTCTCCTGAAACTGTTTAGGGTCATTTATGTAAATGATACTTGATGCTTTCATTTCTGCTGTAGTTGTCTTTCCACAGGCCTTTGGCCCCTCGATTAAGACAGCACCTTTGGCTTCAAGCTTCTTCTCAAGCACCTCATCTGCAATTCTTTTCCTATATCCTTCCATAAGAATAATCCTCTTTTTTTAAACTATATATAAAATTATTTATAGTTGTCAATTTATAGTTGTGCAAGTTGGCTGATTTTTATTATGCATGTTAGCTGATTTTCATTGTGCAAGTTGGTAATTTAAAGTTTTCCTCCGAGCACAGAAAGTATGAAGGTAGCAGTTACGCATGTAACCTAAATAAAACCAGCCAAATTGCCATAGAAGGCTTTTTAACAAAGGTTTGGAAGAGAAAATAAGAAAGTTTTTATCAAGTTTTCAACTCGAGGAGAAGAAGAAGCCTGTCGACTGAAAAATCATTGACAAGCTCATCATTATATGAACACAGAGACTAAAGAATATCTCGAGCGTGTAAACGACTGAGTACTCCTCATCAATACTAAAGCCTCCACATTATCTGGAGGCTTTTATATTTGCTTTGTCATCAAGAGAGAAGTGTATCAAGTGCAACGATAATCATGTCGTTGAAACTCTTCTCGCGTTCCTTACTTGATGTGCTCTCTCGTGTGAGTATATTGTCACTTACAGTGAAGAGCGCAAGCGTCTCAACACCCTTAAGAGCGCCAAGCGTATATAGCTCTGCACTCTCCATCTCCTCTGCCATTATATTGAGCTTACGCATAAGAGCCATTTTCTCTTCGTGCCTGTCATCATAGAAGCTATCAGACGAGAAGCACTCTCCAACTGTTACATTGAGCCCTCTCTTTTCTGATATCTCATAGGCATTCTTCAAAAGCTTGAATGACGGAATCGGAGCATAGTGGAAGGTTAGGCCGAAACGATCGGTGTTCATTGCGTTATCTGTGCTGGAGGCTTGAGCAATAAATATATCACGTAGATTTAAAGAAGGACTGTTTGTTCCGCATGTACCGACTCTAATAAGTCTAGAGCATCCATACACCGAAATGAGTTCATTGCAATATATGGAGAATGACGGCATCCCCATTCCAGTCCCCTGAACAGAAACCTTCTCACCTTTGTAATATCCTGTGAAGCCGAGCATTCCTCTCGTTTCATTGTAACAGACTGGATTATCAAGAAAGGTTGAGGCTATATGCTTCGCTCTCAATGGATCTCCTGGAAGTAGCACACGCTCCGCAATGTCGCCCTTCTCTGCACTTATATGTGGTGTTGCCATATTTTCCTCCTAGTCGTTGTCCGAAAGAGCTTCAAGGCCCTTGGCATTCTGCACTTTACTTGCCTTTATATTCTTAACAAGCAATGTAAAGAGAATAAAGGAAAGAGTAATAAGTACACCTGAATAAACAGGAAGAATACCCCAGAGGCTCAAGCGTGTGAGTAAGAGGCCTAGGATTACCGGAGTTACAGTTTGAGCGGCCATACTTGAAGCGTAGTAATAACCCGTAAACTGTCCAATTTTTTTACTCGAGCACAGCTCTACTATCATCGGGAAGGAGCAATTATGTACCAGCGACATACCGAATCCCTTCATAACCCAGACAAAATACAACATCATAGGGAAGGAGAACTCACCGTTCTTTCCAACTTCTTTTCCCGTCGGTCCTATTCCTATCATGATTAGGTATCCTATCGCTGAGATCAAAAGTCCTGATGATACAGTCCACTTACGGCCGATTTTATCAGCAATCGTGCCAGCAATAGCAAATCCCACAACAGATGCCAGTCCCCCGATAATAGTAAGAATCATCGTTGCACTTGAGGCACTGTTAAGGTAGTAAATGACATAGTTTCCAATGTATGTACCTATGGCGTTGTCGGCCATGAACCAAAAAAATTCTGCAGCAAGAAGAGCCATGAGCATTCTCTTATTCGCTTCTGACATCGGCCTTGAGTCATCGATAGGATTCTCGACAGCGGCCATTTTTTCGCCCATTTCCAATTCATCTTTGAGCTGCTCTTCCAACTTGTTCTCTTTGATTGTGAAAAATAGAACAAGAGCAGATATGACCATCAAAACTGAAGCTACTATAAAAGGTACCTCAATTATGTAGATTCTTCTTGCCTCATCCTCAATGTTTATATAAGAAGAAAGAGGAAGGAATATACCAAGCACTGTTGCAAAAGCTCCACCAAGATATCCCATGATATTGATTATTCCGTTTGCCTTAGCTCTAAGCGGCTTCGGCGTAATGTCAGGCATGAGCGCAACAGCGGGATTACGATACATCATCATGAAGATGAGAACCATTGCCATCGAAATAACCATTCCTACGATATTGTTATAATGGAAGAAAAGCGGAATGAACGGGAAGATTATCGCAGAGATGAATGTTCCTGTAAGTATATAAGGCATTCTCTTTCCAAGAGGAGAGACAGTCTTATCGGAGACTCTTCCAAAAATTGGAAGAAGAATCAAAGCAGCAAGGTTATCACAAGCCATGATGATTCCGACAATCCATTGAACATTGAGAATATGTTCGCTATTTCCTTGAGCCTTGAGTTCTGCAGATGATATGCCATACATTCTGCGTGCGAAAATATCGGTAAGAAATGTCGGACACCATGAATCGTAAACCTGCCATAAAAGTAGTATGCCAAAGAATGCAAATCCAATTAAGAATGTTCTCTTGTAATTAAGCTTTAGATTAGAATTATCACTCATAAAAACTCCAAGTACCTCCATTATATGATTAATATATTGTTTAAAACAAATGAAAAGAGTACAAAATAGGTCATGGCTGTAACTAAACTTGAAGAACTGGGCAAAATAATCAATTTAACAGAGGATGAAAAGAATTGGGACGAAAATGGAAGAAATACTCTTCCTCTTCTTATTTCAGATCATCTAGTTAGCATGCTTTCTTATCCCTCAATAAGACGGCAGTTCGTACCTTCAAGAGAAGAAAATATTGATAATTGTGGAACACTAGACCCACAGCTCGAATGTGAATATTCTGTAACCGACCGTCTTGTAAGACGCTATCATAACAGAGCTGCATTTCTTGTAACTGATGCTTGTTTCAGCTACTGCCGTCATTGTTTTAGAAGGCGTTTTTCTGGAAGTATGATAGGCCCGTGCTCACATTACGATATAGAAAAGGCTACATCGTTTCTTCGTGAACACAAAGAAATAAAAGAAGTCCTTCTCACAGGAGGAGATCTCTTTACCCTCAGTGATGATAGCCTAGACTATCTTCTCTCATCATTCAAGACGGCACGTGAAGATATAATATACCGCCTTTGTACAAGAGCACTCACAAGTAATCCCGATAGATTTACCGAGAGTGTTTTCTCTGTTATTGAAAAGCACAACCATGGTGCGCCGTTTTATCTCATGACACAATTCAATCACCCTGAAGAAATAACCGAAAAGGCTGAAAAAGCCGTTCTCGGCTTTGTTAAGCTCGGTATTCCGATGATGAATCAAAGCGTACTTCTTAAAGGGGTGAATGATAACGATGAAATATTAACCGCCCTCTCCAATAAGCTACTTCAAAACAGAATTAAGCCGTATTATCTCTTCCAGGGTGATCTAGTGGAAGGAACAAGGCACCTACGTGTTCCATTAAGCGAAGGAATCAAAATCGAAGAGAAGATGCGCCTATCGCTTTCCGGACTTGGTATGCCGACATATACGATAGATCTTCCATTAGGAGGTGGAAAGGTTCCTGTCGGAAGAGAATACCTATTAGGCCTCGATAACGGAATATGGACTATTAAAACACCAGACGGAGAAGAACGTAAATATCCCGAGTAAGGCTAGAATTCCATGTGATAACTTCTAAGAGAGCAATGACTCAATGATATTTTCAAGTCCCTTCTTACAATTATAGAGGTCACTCTCTTCAATATGCTCATCTACTGTGTGAGCAAACCTCTCTTCTCCCGGGCCGTAACCTACAGTCGGTATTGCTTTCTCTCCAGCCCAGAAGCTGCCGTTAGTGCAAAATGAATAGTGTCCGTATCCAACAAAGAGCCCCGCTTTTTCTAGTCCCGCTCTACTTTTATTCACTATCTCGTCATCTTCTTTGAGGCACCATGCAGGAAAGAATCTGTCGGAGGAAAGAGAGTGACCTGTATATGTAACAGTTTCCCCAAATGCAACTGAGGCGTTCGCATGAATGCTCTTTTCATGTAATAGATTATTAATCGGTGCTATTACACTCTCCTTTGTCTCTCCTATGAGAGTGCGACGGTCGTAGGTAACTCTACATTTCTCGGGGATAATACTACATCCCGGATATGGAGAAGATATAATATCGGTCAAGACCATGATAGCTCTACCGAGCACATCATGCTCTTTCTCTGGTATTGTCTCTATCGCTTTTATTGCATCTATGGCATTCATTACGGCATTCTCGCCTTCTTTGGGAGAAGATGAGTGACAGCTCTTTCCATAAGAGGTGAGGACGACCTCGCATCTTCCTCTCTGCCCTATATTGAGCTTTCCATGCGTTGATTCAGCAATAATTACATAGTCGGGAGAAAAGATATCATTAACTTCTCTTGCACATAATCCTTCAAATCTCTCCTCCTCGACTATACAAGCTACAACTATTCTTCCCGTCTCAAGAGGAATAAACTCTGATGCAGCAGAAACGGCAGCAGCAACACCACCCTTCATATCAGAAGTCCCACGTCCATATAACATTCCGTCTTTCTTTGTTAGCTTGAAGGGAGGAAAACTCCATTTATCCTCATCAACGACCCTTACTGTGTCTATATGGCCATCGATGAGAACAGTTTTACCAGGCCTTTTTCCCTCAATTACACCACATATACACCCTGACGGCGTCTTTACCGTTTTAAAACCCAGAGACAAAAATATCTTTTCCAAAAGTGAAACGACTTCTCCTTCGTTTCCTGTAACAGAAGAACACCCCACAAGACGCCCCAGAAGAGCTAATACTTCCTCGTTTTTCATAGTAACCTCTCAAAAAAAAGAAAAAGGGAGATCGCTCTCCCCGTTATATAGAAAATATAATCTAGTACCCAAGATAATCGAGAACCCTTTCTATCTCCCTCGTTCTCTCTATCTCTCTCTCACTCTCGTACTCATCTCTCGTGATGTACTGGCTCGTCACCTTCTTGAAAACTGGAAGAGGAACCGTGGAGACGTCATCCTTTTCGATATACTCTTTCAAGACTTCTTTAAATGCCTCTGTATTAATAAAGGCTCTAGCTAATGCCTCAGCGTCTGCACTGTCTATGACGCTCTTCTCTACATATGCGACAATTGCGTTTACGAATGTTTCATTTTCAAGGAGAGAAGAAGCTAAATCGTCGTATTTTCTCTCGAGGCTCATAATTCTCTCGTCATATATAGCCATACTGTCGTCTTTAGAATTCTCTTCTACATATGCAAGAATAGCATTTATGAATGCATTATTTCCAAGGAGAGAGGAAGCTAAATCGTCGTATTTTCTCTCGAGCTCACTAATTCTCTCATCATATATACTTTCATCAGCGCCATCGTCTTTAGTATTATCCTCTACATATGCGACAACTGCATTTATAAATGTTTCATTTCCAAGTAGGGAAGAAGCTAAATCATCATATTTTCTCTCTAAGACGCTGACTCTCGCATCATATTCTTTTAATTTTTCATCGAATACGGATGAAGCAACTTGAGAACTCTTCTCTTGAATCATAATTATAAAATTAGGATTGGAAAGAAGGTTAGAAGCAATTTTCTCGATTTGACTATCCTCTTCACTTATTACAGCAGGATCTGTCTCAAGTGGTTCTGATACCGTAACTATAGAGGAATTCTGCCTTGATTGTGCTTCTGAGAGAACCTTTGCACTAAGATTGTCATCTCCTCTCTTAGGGTTTAAAAGCAGAACAAGAATAGCAACAAATGCTGTTAGAACAATAGTTATGGTAATGATTACAGAATTTGATTTTTTGCTCATTTTTCCCTCACTTTTTTCATTTTAGCACACCATAGGCTGACTTGTCGAGAAAGCTCTTCTATCTCTTTATCATTAATGATTGTAATTACCTTTTTCCCAGATGAATAGAGCGTCGAACCGATTTTACTCTGAGCCTCTGTTCTTTTTTTAAAATCATCCACACTTATATTATCTCTCTTCAATGCCCTTTCCTCTCTCTTTTCATATGGAGAGATTACTAATAGAACTTCATCTACATATTCTATAAGGCCAGCTTCCTCCAAAAGGGCACCGTTGATAACAGCAATTTTTCCTTCTTCTTCAATTTTCTTACATTCTCTTAAGATCTCATCTTTTATCCATGGATGTGTTATATCATCAAGAGCTTTGAGTTTCTCGGGAGAAGAAAATACAATTTTTGAAAGGGCTTTTCTGTCAACAGAACCGTTATTTATTACACCTTCTCCGAATTTTAATTTGATTTCATCGATCTTCTTTTGAAGTGCCTCGTGTCCAATTAAGTCGGCATCGACAACAGAGAACTCCTCTCCAAGAGATGAGCAAACTGTGTCTTTTCCTGAACAGCTCTTTCCGACAAGTCCCACTATCATATATGCATTTCTCCCCATGAGTGTCCCTTCTCAATCGATACCTTTAGAGGAACAGAAAGAGAAGCAGCCGTCTCCATACTCTCTTTAATGAGAGCTTCCATCTCATCAATTTCATTCTCCACAACTTCAAAGATCAACTCGTCGTGAACCTGGAGGAGCATTCTGGATTTCATTTTTCTCTCTTTCATCTCATTGTATATGGAAAGCATCGCCTTCTTCATAATCTCGGCAGCTGTTCCCTGGATGACAGAGTTGACTGCAGTTCTCTCAGAAGCAGCCTTCTCCGTTTTATTAGAACTCTTTATGCCGAGAATTTCCCTCATATGGCCCCAATATGTTTTTATATAGCCATTCTCTTCGGCACTTTTTACTGTCTTTTCAACAAAGGTTTTAACCTTCCCGTAACGAACGAAATAGCGTGATATAAAATCTTGCGCTTCGCTTCGGGTTATATCGAGTTCGTTGGCGAGCCTAAATGCAGACATTCCGTACATTATCCCAAAGTTGATAGTCTTCGCAGTCCGTCTCTCTGATGATGTCACATCAATGCTGTTTTTATTGAAGATGAGAGCTGCTGTATATCTATGGACATCTTCTCCGCTGAGGAAGGCTTTTTTCAAAGCATCATCATCACTCATCCATGCAAGAACAACAAGCTCAATCTGTGAGTAGTCTGCACTTATAAGTATTCTTCCCTTTTCCGGCACAAAGCTTGATCTGATGAGTCTTCCTTCATCTGTTCTGACAGGAATGTTCTGTAAATTCGGGTTTCTTGAGGAAAGACGACCTGTTGCTGTTCCAGTTTGCAAAAAAGTTGTATGAACACGACCCCTGTTGTCTCTCAACAAGGGAAGCACATCTATATATGTGCTCTTGAGCTTGCTCAACAGTCTATATTCAAGAAGATAGGAGATAATCGGATCTCCTGTTTTTTTGAGACCCTCGAGTGTTTGAGTGTCTGTGGAGTAGCCCCGCATCGTCTTTTTTCCCTTTTCCAGTCCCCTCTCATCATAAAGGAGCTTTGAGAGCTGCATCGTTGAATTAATATTAAACCTATAGCCCGCTAGAGAATATATTGCGTCTTCGAGTTCTCTCACTCTCGTATCTGTAGTCTTCTTAAGATCTTCTATTCTCGTCGATGAAAGATATATCCCTTCTTCTTCCATTGAGGCAAGAACCTCTACAAGAGGAAGTTCGAGAGTTCTGTAAACGCTGCTTAGTCCCTTTTCAGAGAGACGCCGAGAGAGCACTCGCTCCAGTCTATATGTATAATCGGCCGAAAGAGATGAATATCGCATCAAGAGGTCTTCGTCGACAGAAGAAAGCGAAAGCGAAGATGTAATATCTCTTATATCAAGAAGAGTAATCGAGAAGTATTTTGCAGAGACGGCGCTAAGAGTATATACACCATCATTTGACGAGAGAAGCCATGCCTCTATACTTGTATCCCCCTCTCCCTTACATTTTATACCGTAAGAAGAGAGTGTTTTAATTACATCCTTGAGAGAGTGTGAGATTATTCTTATTCTTCCGGATGAAAGATATCTCTCAAAGACATCCAGAATATCATCCATGCTAAGGGCGTTTTCTCCTATAGGTACATAAACTGCCTTTCCTATTTCAGAAGAGAAAGCAAAACCGTAGAGTGGACGCGAACTCTTATCTTCAGTCAATAGGAATAATGACATTACCCCACCCTTGAATTGTGCAATATTCTCAAACTCTACAAGAAGATCCTCTTTCTTTTTTATTGTTTCGTAACTTCCCTTTTCAAGAAGATATTTCTCACTTTCATTCAAGAGAGGCTCACTTTTGTTTTCATTCTCGACTTTTTCGACATTCTCTTGCGTTGGGCCATCTTTTTTTGCACGTGCACGTATTACGAGAGATTTCAGGTTCTTCTCTTCGAAGTCTCCAGAGGCAGACGAAATGGCAAAATTATCGCATTTGAGACTATCGAGGGAGAAATCATTCTTAAGTGCATCTCTTGAAAGAACGACAAGTTTCTTTGAGAGCTCTGCATTCTCCCTACCTTCCTCGAGTTTCTTCCTCTCCTTCTCTTTGAGGTCTCCCAGGTGCCTGTAAATCCCTTCCATCGTTACATATTCAGAAAGAAGCCGCGTTGCGCTTTTTTCTCCGATGCCACTGACTCCGGGAACATTGTCTGCAGCATCTCCAAGTAGAGATAGATAATCTACTATCTGCTCAGGATATACTCCGTACTCCGCTTTAACACCGTCTCTGTCGAGCATAGTATAGTGGCTCTCACCTTTTTTCTTCGGTGGTCTCAAAATCGAGACACCATCCCCTACAAGTTGACATAGATCCTTGTCGCCGGAGACAATCACAGTTCTCCAGCCTTCCTCTCCTGCTCTTTTTGCTAGGCTCGCCATGACATCATCAGCTTCAAAGCCGGGCATTGAAAGAACGGGAATATTCATTTTCCTAAGAGTTTCTTTTATAGGTTCAACAGCTTTATGTAAATCCTCGGGAGCTTTTTCTCTATTGGCTTTATATTCCGGATACATTATGTGTCTGAATGTCGGCTCTTTCTCATCCATTGTGATAGCCAGTCCATCCATCGTGTTCTCTTTAAGGATATGAAATAGTGTTTGAAAGAAACCGTAATACGCACTTATATTGTTGCCGTTTTTGTCAGTAAGAGGACGGGAAATGAAAGCCCAATAGCTCTTGTAGATTATTGAGTATCCGTCAAGAAGAAAGAGCGTTTTATCGTAGACTTTTTTCTTCTTCTCCTTTTCACGCTTTTCCTTCTCATCTTGCTCTCTCTTGAGAGTAGCAATTCTCTCTCTTTCCTTCTGTCTGTTTTCCTTTTCGATGAGTTCTTGATCAAGATCTGCACTAGTGAAGAGTAATCCGTCCATTATGTACCTCCAAAACAGTATAAGAGAAAAAGAACGGAATTGAAACTCAGTTATTCTTTAGAATGGAAGAGGCTACTTCTTCAATATTCTCAGTTAATTTTCTATACGACTCAGAGCTGAGGATCTCACTCATCTTCTTTTCAAAGTTTCTAAAGGTATCGGTATCGGTAAAACTCTTTATACCCTCTATGCCGTCATTAATTGCACTGGATATCTCTTTTACAAAATTCTCTCCGTCTTTAGACGAAAGGTATTCCTCCACCTTCTCCTTCTCGTCATCTAATAGATAATCCGCCCTATCCATAAGAGCGATAACACTTTTCTCTATAGCCTTTTCTTTATTGAACGCAATACCGAAATACTTTAGAGAGACATTGGGGAAAAATAAGAAAATGACAAAATAGACCACTATTGAAAGTATGAGTACAGTCAACAGTCCTTTGAATAATCCAGTATTTTTATTTCCACTCATGGCTCTAGAAGAAACTGAAGAGAAGACCAACAGTCAACTCCGATTTTTTCAAATCGGGAGCAAGTGCATCAGCAATTGTCACAGTCTGCTCCTTATAGAGACTCGAAAGCGTTTGATTTGTCGGAGCAAGAAGAGAAAAAGCAAGTATAACCTTCTTTCCGATGTTTATATCAAATGTACTCTTATAGAAAATAGTCGACGACTTCACAGCATCCATAAATGATGGTTCCTTAAGAGAGGAGTTGTAAATCCAGTCATTGCCGCTCTTATTTGCACTTGTTCGTAAACCACAGGCAAGTATGACATCCATGAAAAAGAATTTTGCCTTTAGGCCGATAGAAGATGAAATATCGAATGAGGAAAGAAGAAGCTCCTCTGTAAAAGATCCCTTGAGGCTCTCTTCAAGTGTTATATATCCGATATTGAATCTTAAATCTGTACCGAGCTTGAATTTCTTAAACGAGATAGACTTAAGATCAAGTGGAGTCTCACTTGTCTTATCAATCGGTAAATCGATTGTATAATTGGCTCCTACCTCTATTATACCAGCAAAGAGGGAGAGAGAAACGAACATCAATATCAATACAAGAATAAAACTTTTCTTTCTCATTATCTAAAACCTTCATTCAAAAAAACAATATAACGAAAAAAAAGTTACAAGCAACTATTGTCTCTCTTTTTCTTCTTTATAAGCCCTATCTAAGTCGAGAAGCCATATTGTACTATCACCATCACTGGGCATCCTCCAGTCCGCGCGAGGAGAAAGAGTGACAGCTCCAACCTTCGGGCCGTCAGGCAGAGTGCTTCGTTTAAACTGTTGAGAGAAGAATCTACGGAAGAATATTCTCTCCCACTTGTAGATTGTTTCTTTATCATATTCGCCATGGAATGCATAAATTGCCAGGCGGAATATCTTTCCCGCAGAGAATGAATTTCTAACAGTATTGTAAAGGAAGAAATCATGGAGGAGGTAAGGCCCCACAATATCTTCTGTAACCTGGCTTATAGTTCCATCATTAGATGCAGGAATAAGCTCGGGAGAAACGGGAGTAAGGAGGATATCGGACAAAACCTTTTTAGCCTCAAGAGATGCTTCATTTTCTGCGTAGTAGCTTACAAGACTCCTCACAAGCGTCTTCGGCACCCCTGCGTTGACACCGTACATTGACATATGGTCTCCGTTGTATGTAGCCCACCCGAGTGCAAGTTCAGAAAGATCCCCTGTTCCAACCACAAGTCCCCCGATTTTATTGGCCATATCCATTAAAACCTGAGTGCGTTCCCTTGCCTGTGAGTTCTCATATGTTACAGAGTAATCATCCTCGCTTTGACCGATATCTTTGAAGTGGCTTTTCACAGATTCTGTAATATCGACAGTAATGAAGTCGACGCCGAGAGACAAAGCCAGATTCTCTGCGTTGCTTCTTGTTCTCTTCGTCGTTCCAAAACATGGCATAGTTATGGCTTTTATATTCTTTCTGTCAAGTTTAAGGGCATCAAAGGCCTTAACAGTAACAAGAAGAGCAAGCGTGCTGTCTAAGCCGCCAGATAGTCCGATTACACAATTTTTTATTCCTGTATGTTTTATTCTCTTTCTCAGACCAAGCGACTGTAAAAGAAGTACCTTTTCACAGCGTTTTTTTAAGTTTTCATCGCTCGCGGGAACGAACGGGCGTGAATCTACAAAGCGGGTAAGTTCGGTTTTTTCAATATCAAACGAGATAGGAATATAATCATACCCAGAGTCGGAAAGCGGGAATGTGTTTCTCTTTTCTCTCTCACTCTCGAGTTTATCGGTATCTATTTCACTAATAACAAGCTCAGACATACTCATTGAACGAGAATTAAGTATAATGCCGTTCTCCGCTATTATATTTGCCCCGGTGAAGACCATATCTGTCGAGGACTCTTCAAAAGACGCATCTGAATATATGTATGCAGAGAGTGTGCGCGCACTCTGTCCGGAGACAAGCGAGAGTCTATATTCCTCCTTTCCTATCGTCTCATCTGAGGCGCTCAAGTTAACAATGATAGTCGCTCCTTCTAGGCTATGGTGCGTTGACGGAGGATCAGAGACCCACAAATCCTCGCATATTTCAGCTGCAATACGTAAGGACGAAGGAAAATTAGCATCAAAGATTATCTTATTACCGAATCTTACCTCACCCCATTCTGTATCTAGTCTGATGTTCTCCTCCGGGCACGGTGTAAACCATCTTTCTTCATAAAACTCACCGTATGTAGGAAGGTTCTTCTTAGCAATAAACGCTAGGAGGCTACCGCGCTGTATACAAGCAGCTGTGTTGAATAATTTACCACAATAAGAAAGAGGATAGCCCACAAAAACGAGGGTATCCTGTCCGATGGTCGAATCAACAATCTCCCTCAATGCATCCTCTGCGCTTTCAAGAAGCGTACGCTGAAAGAAGAGATCAGAGGCTGTATAACCCGTAATAGAGAGTTCCGGAAAAACAAGAACTTTTATCTTTCTCTCTCCCGCTTCCTTTATGTGTTTCTTGATTTCTTCCTTGTTGTATAAAGGATTCCCGACCTTGAGTGACGGAGAAACCGCCGCAACTTTAATAAAACCATCTTTCATGTCTCTATGATAACATAAAGAGTAGAAAAAGGTTAAGAATAGATACCAAAAGTATATATGAGACTTACTTTAATCAGAATATTATTTTTTGTGTCCTAAGAACGAAAAGAGGTTTTTTTTCTGCTCTTCTACCTCTCTTGAAGAAAAGCTTATGAGTTTGTATCCCAGTTTTCCAAGTGCTTCTTTAAGGTCCTCCTCATCTATCGGATCCTGGCTCAAAATTGTTGTTTCACCGTTGTTTTTGAGCGTTGCCTTGACACTTTTCACTTTGAATGAATTTCGTATGCACTCATTTACATGGCTCGTGCACATCGAACACATCATTCCGTCTATATTCGCCTTTGTTTCGTACATGTTGCACCTCAAATATATGATATATATCCGATGAGTTAGTTGCAACTACCTTTGTTTGGAGAGACTAAAAAGCAACCCCTTTCGAGGTTGCCGTTAGTTGAGTTTTTATTCTCAGAGCTGAGGGCCAGCAGCAACAAGAGCCTTGCCTTCTTCTGTAGAACAGTACTTTGCAAAGTTCTTGATGAATCTAGCTGAAAGATCTTCAGCCTTAACGCGCCAGTCATCTGCGTTCTTATAAGTATCTCTTGGATCGAGGATTGCAGGATCAACTCCTGGGAGTGCTGTTGGCACTTCGAAGTTGAAATAAGGAATCTTCTTTGTAGGAGCAGTGAGGATAGCTCCGCTGAGAATAGCGTCAATAATACCTCTTGTATCCTTAATGGAGATTCTCTTTCCTGTTCCGTTCCAACCAGTATTGACCAGGTATGCTTTTGCACCACTCTTTTCCATCTTCTTGACGAGCTCTTCAGCGTACTTTGTAGGAGGAAGCTCCAAGAATGCCTGTCCAAAACAAGCAGAGAATGTCGGTGTTGGTTCAGTGATTCCTCTTTCTGTTCCAGCAAGCTTTGCTGTAAAACCTGAGAGGAAGTAGTACTTTGTCTGTTCAGGTGTAAGAATCGATACAGGAGGAAGAACGCCGAATGCATCAGCTGAAAGGAAGATGACATTCTTTGCAGCCGGTCCATGGGAAATCGGCTTAACAATCTTCTCGATGTGGTCAATTGGATATGATACACGTGTATTCTCTGTGACAGACTTATCAGCAAAGTCAATCTTTCCTGCTGCATCGACTGTTACGTTCTCGAGAAGAGCATCTCTTCTGATAGCATTGTAGATGTCTGGCTCGCTTTCCTTATCGAGGTTGATAACCTTTGCATAGCATCCACCTTCGAAGTTGAAGACACCGTTATCATCCCAACCGTGCTCGTCATCACCAATGAGGAGTCTCTTTGGATCTGTAGAGAGAGTTGTCTTTCCTGTTCCTGAAAGACCGAAGAAGATAGCTGTGTTCTCACCATTCATATCTGTATTTGCAGAACAATGCATTGATGCGATTCCCTTAAGAGGGAGGTAGTAGTTCATCATTGAGAACATACCCTTCTTCATCTCACCGCCGTACCATGTATTGAGAATTACCTGCTCACGTGATGTGATGTTGAACATGACAGCTGTTTCACTGTTGAGTCGAAGTTCCTTGTAGTTCTCAACCTTAGCCTTGCTTGCTGTGTAAACGACGAAGTCAGGCTTAAAGGATTTGAGCTCTTCTGCACTCGGCTTAATGAACATGTTTCTGACAAAGTGTGCCTGCCATGCGACTTCCATGATGAAGCGGATAGCCATTCTTGTGTCCTTGTTTGCGCCACAATAAGCATCAACGACAAAGAGTCTCTTATTAGAAAGTTCCTTGATTGCTAGGTCCTTGACTGCCTTCCATGTCTCTTCTGATGCAGGATGGTTGTCATTCTTGTAGCCTTCTGTAGTCCACCATACTGTGTCCTTAGAATTCTTGTCTACGACAATGTACTTATCCTTCGGTGAACGACCTGTGTAGATACCTGTCATAACATTGACAGCACCAAGTTCTGTTACCTGACCCTTCTCATAACCGGTAAGAGACGACTTTGTCTCTTCCTCAAAGAGCATTTCATAGGAAGGATTGTAAACGACTTCTTTTGTTCCTGTGATACCATAGGCTTTCAAATCGATATCCATATTTTTCTCCTTATCACTAATCTATTGATGCACCTTTAACTTTCGGCGCTTCCTCATATTAGTAATTTTTTTCAATTTAATCACTACTAATTTATAAAAATATATTAAGAGAAACCATACCGTTTTATTTTTGAAAATATAACGCTTGCTTTTAAAGGATAAATCAACTAGCATTATATTCATCAAAAGATAATGGTGCATTCATCCCAGAATCTTAGATAACCTAGCCGATTGATAACGGAGAAAAAGGATAAGGCGAATGAGATTTTGAAGGTTCTTTTATTCCTACTTCAAAGTCTTCAAACGCCTAATATATTGATTATGAAATTAATAGATACAAAAGATGCCATAGGCACAGTTCTCGCCCACGATATTACCCAGATAATCAAAGGCGTTACAAAAGACGCAGTATTCAGAAAAGGACACATTGTGAAAGAGGAAGATATTCCTGTACTTCTCTCAGTGGGAAAGGACCACCTCTATGTCTGGGAAAATGACGAGAGAATGTTACACGAGAACGATGCGGCAGATATCTTGAGAGAAATATGTCAAGGCCGACATATGCACCCAACACCTGTCAAGGAAGGAAAAATAGAACTCATTGCAGACGAGAGAGGATATTTTACCGTAGATACAGAGAGGCTAAAGAAAATAAACAGTCTCGGAGAAATGATGATCGCAACAATTCCCACCGGTATTGCTGTTAATAAGGGCCAGAGGCTCTGCGGAACAAGGATTATTCCACTTGTAATCGAAAAAGAGAAAATGGAGAAAGCAAAGGAAGCTGTTTTTGGAGAGCCTCTATTAGATATCATCCCATTCGAGAGCAAGGATTATGGAGTTGTGACCACCGGTAACGAGGTATTTTATAAGAGAATAGAAGATACTTTCACTCCCGTGATTGAATCGAAGATGGCAGAGTATGACTCCAAAATGATAGCCCATACTATTTCTGACGATGATCCGGAACATATAAAAAGTGCAATCAAAGCTATGATTGACAACCCAGATATAAAAATGATCATATGCACCGGTGGAATGAGTGTGGACCCTGATGATAAAACTCCACTTGCAATTAAAGAAAGTGGCGCACACATCGTTTCATACGGTGCTCCTGTACTTCCCGGAGCAATGTTTCTCATGGGGTATCTCGAGGATGGAAGACCGATAATCGGACTTCCTGGATGCGTAATGTATGCCGGTCGCACTATCTTTGACTTGGTTCTGCCCCGCATTATGGCAAATGTAGAGGTAACTGAAGATTATCTAGAGAGCCTCGGCCACGGAGGACTGTGTCTCGGCTGCAAGCCTTGTCATTTCCCGTTCTGTACTTTTGGGAGGGGAATTTGATGGATAAGAAAGACTTTCGCATTGCTGTAATAACACTGTCTGATAGGTCATATAATGGAGAGAGAGAAGATTTATCAGGTCCGGCAATCATTGAGTATCTGATCCAGGATGGATACAGTGAGCCAGAATATATTCTTCTTCCCGATGAAAAAGAAAAACTTGAAGATACACTTATATCTCTATCTGATGTAGCGCAGATGGATCTCATCCTTACAACAGGAGGAACAGGATTCTCTATTCGCGACATAACACCAGAAGCAACAGAATGCGTTGCAACAAGAAACGCTCCCGGAATAAGCGAAGCCATAAGAGCATACAGCCTTACTAAAACTCGGCATGCAATGCTAAGTAGAGGAGTTTCTGTAATAAGAAATTCCACTCTCATAATTAATCTCCCGGGAAGCCCTAAAGGAGTCCTGGAGGCACTCGATGTGATCATAGAAGCACTCCCTCATGGACTTGGTCTCCTCAGGGGTGAAAAACTTGATAAATAAATAATCCAAAGGAGAAATATCATGAAGAAGGTTTTATCATTACTTCTAATCATGGCACTCGCTCTCACAAGCGCATCCGCTCAGGGAGTAGCAGAAGAGGCAAAAAAGGCAGAAAAGACAGAGCTCGTCGTTTTCGCTGCAGCTAGTATGACAGAGACTCTTACAACACTTAAAGCTAAATATGAAAAAGCTAATCCGAACGTAACTATCACATACAATTTCGATTCAAGTGGAACTCTCAAGACTCAGATCGAGCAAGGTGCTGATTGTGATATCTTCCTCTCTGCTGCAAAGAAGCAGATGAATGCCCTCAATGATTTAGGGATGGTCGATGTTTCAACGACTGTCGATCTTCTTGAGAATAAGACTGCTCTTGCAGTACCGGAAGGCAACCCAAAGAAAATCGAAAGCTTTGATCAGCTTGCCGAACTTTTGAAAACACACAATGTCTTCCTTGCTATCGGAAATTCTGATGTCCCTGTTGGACAATATACACAGAAGATATTTGCCTACTACGGAATTGATGAGAATGAGGTTGCTTCTAGTGGTTGTCTTACATACGGCACAAACGTTAAGGAAGTCACAACACAGGTCAGTCAAGAGTCCGTTGATTGTGGAATCATCTACGCAACAGACGCTTTTTCAGCCGGTCTACCCGTTGTCGATACAGCAACTACCGAAATGACAGGTGGAAGAGTCATCTATCCTGCAGCTGTTCTTTCTGTAAGCAAAAACCCAGATATAGCTAAAGCCTTCCTTGATTACCTTAAGTCAGATGAAGCTATGAAAGTATTTGCATCTGTCGGTTTTGCAAGCGCACTCTAATAAAGCACTGAGGGCTTTTTGCCCTCATTCTTTATTTAAAGCATTATTCATATGGACTGGTATCCTTTTTTCAATTCGTTACGCATCGCATTCTGCACATCAATAATAGTCTTTTTCCTCGGTATTTTCCTTGCACACCTTGTAGCAAAGCTCCACCCAATTCTGAAGGGTATTCTTGATGTGTTTCTCACCCTTCCTCTCGTCCTTCCTCCAACTGTTGTCGGATTTTTTCTTATTCTGATTTTCGGCGTAAAAACACCCCTTGGACAATTTCTAGGAAAGTTCGGAATTAAGTTTGTCATGACTTGGTACGGAGGAATAGTTGCCGCAACTACTGTTGCATTCCCCCTTATGTATAGAACAACTAGGGGCGCATTTGAAGCTTATGACAATACACTCTCGGAAGCGGGAAAAACACTAGGCCTGAGTAACAGCTATATATTCTGGAGAATAAAGATCCCGACATGTAGAGAGGGTATTCTTGCTGGAGTTGTGCTTGCATTTGCTCGCGCACTGGGGGAATACGGCGCGACAAGCATGCTTATAGGATATACTCCAGGGAAAACAGCAACAATTTCCACTACTGTTTACCAACTATGGAGAACAAATAACGAAGAAGAAGCATATATTTGGGTATTGATAAATGTTGCAATATCTACCGTTGTTTTACTTGCTGTCAATCTTCTTGAAAATAAGAATAGAAAAGTGAGGAAGAAGAAATGAAACTAGTTGTAGATATTAAAAAAAACTTTGGCTCATTTTTTCTTAAGTCTCAATTCGAAACAGAGACTCTTATTACCGGAGTCCTGGGCTCAAGTGGATCGGGTAAAAGTATGACGCTTAAATGCATCGCCGGCATAGTGCCCCCCGACGAGGGCTATATAGCACTCGATGACAGAGTTCTATTTGATAGCCGTAAAAGAATAAACATCCCTCCACAGGATAGAAGAATCGGATATCTATTCCAGAACTACGCACTCTTTCCCACAATGACGGTGAAAAAGAACATCATGTGTGGTTTGAGAAAAGAAAAAAACAAAGATGAGAAAAAGAGGAAATATGAAGAAGCTATAGAACTTCTCCATCTTGAAGGACTAGAAAATAGGCTACCTTGTCATCTTTCGGGGGGAGAGGCACAGCGCACAGCACTTGCGCGCATCATAGTAAGCGAACCAGACCTACTACTTCTCGACGAGCCTTTCTCTGCCTTGGACGCATTCCTCCGTAGAAGTCTCCAGAGTGAGCTCCTATCTCTTTTAAAGAGCCTCAACAAAGAAGCAATCCTCGTTACTCATTCAGCACGCGAAGTTAGAAGCATGACTCGTTACCTCTTTGTAATGAAGGATGGAAGGATAATCAGGCGTGGGAAAACAGAAGATGTATTTTCTTATCCTGAAAGCGAAGACTGTAGAGTACTTCTTGAGGACTATTGAAAAATAAAATATCCCCTAGGAAAGGAATTTGAGTTTTTTTGCTCACTTTTCCTTCAATGGGGATATTATCCTTATTTGATAATATCGATTATCTCATCAATATCGACACATTTTGCTTCATCCTCTTCTTCTATTTGCTCTTCTTTTTCTTCATCCATTTCGTCAAGCACCTTTTTTACATAACCGTCATATTCTGTACTTTCTTTTTGAGCTTTTCTATTAGAGTGAGAATCTTTATTTTTCCTCTTCTTTTTCTTTTTCAAAAGAATAATGACAAATACTACAATTACAAGAATAATTAGTCCGCATATTGCGTAAATGAGGATATTCAGCGAGTAATAGTTCTTACCCTCCTCGCCTGGAATTACTTCTTCATCTTTTGTATCATAAACTCTTTGAAATGTATTTTTTGTCTCTTTTGTCGCTTCTAAAGACTGCTGAACTTCTTCGTTTTTCCCTTTTGTAACTATGATGCCTTCTTCATAGAGTGGAGAAAGATTAGAGTATGATGTATCTGTATTTAATTCTTCTGTAATATCAGAAAAAGGGAGGCTCTCGGCACTATCAGTGCTTTCATCTACTTCCACAACTTCCTTGTGAATCCTCTTAAAATCCGTTGACGCACAAGAAATAAACGAAAGAAGTATTAGTAATGATATCGTTATAGAATAAATAATTCTTTTCATTATTTTCCTCCGGAGAAAGATATCTCATCACCCATTATCTCAATTCCACCTACTAGAGCAAGGCAGGAATCAAGTTCAGGATATCGAGCTTTGAGAACACGGTTGTATCCACAAAGCCGTCCAAGCGTGTCATAGAGTTCCCTTCTCTCGATTTTTCCTTTCTCTTTAATTATCTCATAAAGCCCCTCTGCTATTTCCTCTTGGGCAATATGAGAAAAATCCCTCATTAAAAGAGAGCGCCTAAAGAGATAATCTCTCTTATCAATGCTATATACAAAGTCACCCTTGATAGAGAGTATTGTACCATCAAGGGCAGAAAGCGCTTCCCCTCCCTTTTCCATTTTCTCCTTCGTTATTGTATCATCACCATCAAAGAGGAATATAATCCTCTTCAATAAATCACGCTTATATAGCGGCGCTTCTTTATCTATTACGCTTTTCATAAGGAGAGGAAAAGATGGAGAAGAGAATGATTCAACATCCATCTTCTTTGCCATAAGAGATATGTCACATTCACTATAGAGAGGGAATAATTCCCCTTCAGTCTCTTCTTTCTTCTCTTCTATAGGTAAGTCTTTTACAAGTTCACTTATACCGATAGTACAAAGTGCTTTCTTAAATGAGGAAACAGCTTCATCTTTTCTCAATGAAAGCGAGAGAGAATCATCAATAGCCTCAATTACACCATTACTGCGAGCTGAAATGATTATATCTAAAACATTCTTCCATCTGTATTTCAATGTATCATCAATCGTTGCATTTGAAAAAAGAGAAATAAACTTCTTAAAAGGAAGAGATGTAAGATCCACTATACTTTTATCCCATTTCTGTGAGAGTCTTTCAAAGGAAGAAGAATATTTCTCTTCTATATCACACATCCGCTTATATAAAAGCTCCACCTCTTTTTGAAAAGTATCAAGATTATTAATGTCGTACTTTTTATTTATCAAGCCATTAATGTGGAGATTTACGATATCTGAGAGCGCTTCACTGTATCTTTTCCAATCAGTTCTCCATTTCTCGTAAATCCCACTCTTTATATTCCCGGTCTCATCTTCTTTTTGGCTGTATAATCTTTTGAGTTCTCTATACTCATTCATATTTCGGGTAATAGCGTTAAATTCATCAGGTGTAATTTTTCCCTTAGTGCGCTTTAGTGCTTCAATCTTCCTTTTGCCCTCACGCGTTAATTCTCCGTCCCAGAATGCTTTATCTAATTTAAATATATCATGAGAATAATTTGCTGTTATTTCATTTCGCTTCTTTCTTATTTCAAATGAAAGTTTCTCAAGTTCACTCACATTTTTAATGAAATTAAAAAGCTCATCCTTTGTGAGAAACACTAAATTAATGAGAGGTGAAAATACAATTGTATAGAGCTTATGCTTAATTTGTGGAATGTCTGAAAATGAAAGAAAAGATAACCCTAATGTCTCTCTTATATCATCTGCCAAGAGGGCTGCGTCATGTGCCATATCAAAAGAGTCGAGAATATCGGCATAGAGCATATTATCTGCCGTACCGGAGAAAGCAAACCAACAGTCCTTGCGGTAATCATAGTGTCCATCATCGGAAGCATCAAAGTAGGAAATAATTATTCCAAGGCTCTCCCTATCATACTTCTTAATTGAAATAGAAGGACTTGTTTTAACTTCCTCCCACTTAGTAAGGAGAGTTAACAAATTCTTATCAGAGGTGAATTCACCGTTATTCTTTCTCAAACATAACAATGAGATTGCATTATCATCCAACATAACTAATATATTATCATATTCTTGCTATTTTAAAAGAGCATAAAGAGAGAAGGAGAAAGAGCAAACTTTAATAGGCTTTTAATAGTCTCTTCATATGGAGATATCAAGATAGGCTCCTTGAGAGTGATAGCATATCTCCTTCCCGCAGCTGGAAGCTTAAATATATAGGAGGAGACCTTATCGAGAAATCTATATATCTACAATTTTTCTAAGTCGAGAATTCATTTCTGCTTCTTTCTCGATATCATCTCTCATTCCACTTATAACCTTTTCGTCACTGAAACTGTCTTTTCAATTTTCTCTACTGCTTCACCAACTCAATCGCTGACTACTCTTTTTCCCCGCTCATTCTCATTGCCAAACTTAAACATTTCATCCTCCCTTATATTACCAACACTTTTTGTAGTGTTGCTAAAGCTATAGAGAAAAAAGTTTCTTTGGTCTTGAAACTTGAGCAAGGCTAATCCTGCTCTTATCAAAGATTTGACTGAGAGACTAGATAAAAGCCGGCTCTGACACCGGCTTATCTATTTAAGGAATATTGAAATTCTCTCAACCTTTTCTTGATTCATATACCGCAGCACCTCCAAGGAAGTACTTCGAGAGAGTAAAGAAAAGTATGAACATTGGGATAGAAGCAAGAAGCGCACATGCCATCAAGGCCCCTTCGTCAGTCTGCTTCTCTTCTGCGAACTTTGAGATATAAAGTGGAATAGTCTTCATCTTTTCGGCTTGTGAGCATAGAAGCGGCCATAGAAGATTATCCCATTGGTTTCTGAAGGAGAGAATCCCGAGTGTTGCTATTACCGGAGTAGAATTTGGGAGAACTATACGTGAATAAATTCTAAATTCATCCAAACCATCCACGCGTGCAGCATCAAGATATTCACTAGGAAACGTAATAAGATACTGTCTCATCTGAAAAACTCCGAATGCGCTAACAAGAAATGGTATGATAAGTCCCGGAATAGTGTTTATCATCTTAAATTTCGATGCAACAAGATATAGTGGAATCATAATGGCTTCAAACGGAATCATCATAGTACTCATTATCGCCATAAAGACTACTGTCTTACCTTTAAAGTTGAACTTTGCCAGTCCATATCCGCATAGAGACGACAAGAGTACAGTTGTGAGCGAACAAGTTATCGCAACAATGAGTGAATTAAAGAGATTACGGAAGAAAATCTTCTCACCATGATTTCCCAAAATCGCCTTCTTGAAGTTCGTGAAAAATGTCCTCGTTTCAGTTGTAAAATACTTTTTGCTCGGAATCCATGAATAAGGCATCGCCATAATCTGCTTTGCATCCATAAAGGAAGCTGTAATCATAAAGGCAAGAGGCATGAGAGTGAAAACAAGTACCATTATAAGAATCACATATGTCAGAATCTCGCCAAACCCAATCTTTCCTACGAATTTATTATTGTTCATCTCTCCTCCTCAATACTCTGTATCATCACCGCTCTTCTGAGAAGCAAACTGGAGAGCTGTAAAAAAGAGCATAATAACAAAGAGAATAATCGACATCGCACTTGAACGACCGAGCCTTCTATTGACAACGCCAGTATAATAGATGTTCATCGTTATGACATCGATCGGTTCTCTCGCCGTTCCACCCTGTACGAACATATATTGTGTACTGAATGTTTTAAGACATTGCAGCATGGCCATGATGGAGACAAGCATGATTGTCGGTTTTAGAAGAGGGAGTGTTATCTTCCAGAAAGTATGCCATCTAGATGAGCCATCAACTATTGCCGCTTCATAAAGTGTCGGAGGAATGCTTGCAAGCCCTGTGATGAATAGAATTGTGAAGTAACCGATATACTTCCAGAAATAAACAATGATGGTGGATGCTCTAAGCATACCGTCTTTAGTAAGCCACTGATAGTCTCTTCCAGATGTATGCATCACCCAATTAGACAACTGATTAAATAGTCCTGTCGGCTGAAAGAGAATCATCCATATCGTAGCAGCAACAACAGATGAGAGAACAGCCGGTGTATAATATGCAAGCTCAATCATCTTAGAATGGCTGGGCCTGCGTAATTGCATGATTAAGACAGCAAGAATAAGAGAAACAACAACCATCGGAATAAATGTACCTATAGTAAAGATTCCCGTTGCCTTCAATGAGTTAAGAAGCGAAAAACCCCCGTTTGACTGGGTAAAGAGATATTTATAGTTTGCCAACCCTACAAAATCCCACGTGCGCTTGATTGCATCACGATTGGTAAGACTTGTTATAAAAGCACTTATAATCGGATAAAAACTGAAAATTGCAAAGAAAACTAGACAGGGAATAGTAAAGGCAAAACCCCATCTCGCCTGTTTCTTTTCTATGCTGTAGCGTGTTGTTTTTTTCATAAACTTTCCATAAAGCGGGCCGATTAACGACCCGCAATCAATCATTTTGATAATCAGTCAGCAAGTATCTCAAGAACTGTCTTTTGAAGTGCATCGTAAGCTACACTTGGATCTGCTCCCTGGAGCATAACCTGCTTAATAGCACTGTTGATAGCGCTCTGAATTTCAGCAGCTCCTTTCTCGAAATAAACAATGTGTGAACGTGCGAAATCATTCTTGAATACCTCTGAATATGGCATATTAGCATATGTCTCGCCTTCCATGAGTGCCTTTGTAGGCTGGATAAGTCCGACCTGTGTCAGATATTCTTCAGCGTGTCCTTCTGTCAGGAGGAAGTACTTAATGAGTTCCCATGCCATCTGCTGTTCTCTATCGGATTTATCTGCATTAACCATATAGAAGTGTCCATAGTAACAGCCTGCTGTGTCCTTGACTGCTCCTTCGAATGTCGGATATGGAACAACCATCCACTCGCCACTGTTGTAGAAATCAGGGTTGTCAGAAAGGATTCTTGCTTCCTGATAGAGACCCGTGTTAGCCATTGCTATGTCGCCGTTATCCTTATTAAAGAGTTTTCTTGCTGCAGTTAAAGTCGGATTACCAAGATTCTCTCCGCTCGGTCCCCAATTCTTCATAAAGGTAAGAGCCTTTACCCATGCTTCCTTGTTGACACATCCATCTGTTCCAGATAATGAACCACCAAGTTGTTCAACCATAGGAACAAAGTATGTAAGTTCATATGAATATCTGAAGTCGAAGCCACGGCGTGTGATAATGTCGCCATCTCTTAGGACGATCTTCTTACTAATTTCGACCATATCTTCCCATGTCTTCGGATAATCCTTCTCCGGATCGAGACCAGCATCTCTAAAGACCTTCTTATTGAGGAAAATTGACCAGTTAGTTAACTCAAGAGGAAGACCATATATCTCACCATCATAGTAGACAGCGTCAATCATTCCATCCTCATAGTTGTTGAGTAGATCTTTTGCATCCTTGAAACCCAGTGTCTTGTAGTCTGCTACAGCAACTCTACCTGCTTCAATATACTGGAACTCATTCTCTATAGGAAGATTGAAGAACGATGGACCTTCTCCGGAAGCAAAAGCTGTCTGGATTAGTTCTCTTAATTTTTCTGCACTCTGACGTGTAACGTTGACTGTTACATTTGGATGGAGTTTACAGAACTCTTCAATATACCTCTCTTCAAGAATCTGTCTAGAAGTATCCTCATGGGTCCAGAATTCAAGGACGATTGGAGAATTATCTTCTTCTTTTGCGCCCTGTGCGAAAAGTGGAACGAACAATGCCAGCACAAGCATTATAATGATAATCGTTTTTTTCATCTTAATTCCTCCGATGAATTTTAAGATACCTTTTATTCTTTCATAGAATTTGTGTGCCGTGTTGTTCTTTTTTATAAGTATTTAAAACTTTCATACTTATATTAAATATATTTATGATAAATTATTTCTTGAGTACAACTACACTTTTTGCAGGAACAGATACGCATATTTCAGCTTTTTCGTTCTCATTGAGAAACTTCTCTCCATCGAGTACGATTCTCCATTCGCCTTCTGGAAGTGTTCCTAAAAAGCTCTCATCTGTGGGATTAATTATCGCAATACCGATAATCTCACTGTTATCTCGATAGGTTACAAAAATCGAATTGTTATCCCATACAGTGCAGAGTGTGTCGCTTTTTCTAAGCCATGAATATTTATTGCGCATTTTAATAAGATCACGATACCAGAAGAACATCTCTTCTTCCATCGATCCCTTTTTTATCTCATTCCAGTCAATGTTGTTGATTTCATCAGATGATTTATAGCTATTATCGTCTCCCTTCTTGGTACGCAAAATCTCCTCGCCAGAGAGCATGAACGGCATGCCATTGCTGACCATAATGATTGCGGCCCCGAGTTTGTTCATACGAATGAGTTCTTCCTTTGATGCGAAAGGATTCGACGAAAGAAGTTTATCCCAAAGAGTGTTGTTATCATGTGCAGACATATAGTTCACAACCATATCATCACAAACACTCCAGAACGCAAAGAGCCCTTTTCCACCGTTAACCCCAAAGGCAACACGCTCGGCATTGGCTCTGATAGCCTCTCCGTTGATATATCCCTTTCCTGATGAAGAGAAGACACTGCCTTTTAGACTGTCTCGCATGACATCATTGAATACCGCAATGCTTCCTGCTGCGCCTAAGGACGGACGAACCCTACTTATATTTGCTTGTGTTGCAAGAAGTGTATAATCATAAGCACAGCAACCACCGGACCATCCCTCTCCGTAAATAAGGCATTTAGGATTAACTCTATGAAGAGCTTTTTCTACTTCCTTCATTGTCTCAATATCATGAATACCCATTAAATCAAATCTGAAGCCATCTATATGGTACTCTTTCTGCCAATAAAGAAGGCTGTCAATCATGAACTTACGGAACATGATTCTATTTGATGCAGTTTCGTTTCCACACCCACTACCATTAGATGGCGAGCCGTCAGCATTATACCTATAATAGTAATAAGGGACTATTTTGCCCAAAGATGAACGCAACGAATACGTATGGTTATAGACCACATCCATTACAACTCCGATTCCAAGAGAATGGAGCGACTGAACCATCTCCTTAACTTCCCTTATCCTAACTTCCCCCCTCTCTGGATCTGTTGAATACGACCCCTCTGGAGAGTTGTAATTCAAAGGATCATATCCCCAATTATAGGAAGAGGAAGGATTACTCTCATCTACAGTTGCATAATCAAATATAGGAAGAAGCTGAACATGAGTTATGCCTAATTCTTTAAGATAATCCACGCCGACAGGATATCCACTAGAGTTGACAAGACCACGTTCTGTAAAAGCAAGATACTTCCCCTTATAATAGCATTTATCTATTTTATTTGAAAAATCTCTGACATGAGTCTCCCAAATAACGGCGTCGGAGTAAGATTCGATTGTATCAACATATTTATCTTCATCAAAACCTGTCGGATTGGTAAGACTTAAATCAACTACCATACCTCTTAGTCCGTTGAGACCTAGAGCTCTTGCGTAGGGATCTACAGCCTCCTCTGTCCCTAAATCAGTCGTAACAGAATATGTATAATAAGTGCCGTGTGTGCATGGTACACTTATTTCCCATACACCGTGAGGAAGCAAGGTCATATCATATTTTTTATATGCCTCTCCTGAAAAACCGTTATCAAAAAGATTGAGTACAACTTTCATCGCAGTAGGTGCCCATACTTTGAATGTTGTATTTCCACCTTCTGTAAGAGCCCCGAGGTCGGATCCGGAATACGTATATTTTTCGATAAACTCATTTGAATCGAAAATCTTTCCCGTCGCTATTTCCTTCTCATCATATGCATCAAAGGCTATCAAACATTTATCCAACGGATGAGACGACACTCCCTCTATCTCCATAAAAATACCATCACTTTCATTTTGATTACAGCCGTCATAAACAGCTCACAATGCTATATTCTATATTAGAGAAGGAAAATCCTCCATACCTAAAATACAGAAAAAATTTCTCAAACATAGCATAAGAGGCAAATGAGCCATAGCATTTATCATCATGGCTCATTTAATAAAATTTCAGTATTGACGCTGAGGCGAACTTCAAACTTCTAGAGAAAATCCAAACGAAAATTGAATATCGTTTTTTTTCTGTGTTGATTCTCCTGTCTTTTTATCGTGTGTCCATCGAGTTAGATATGCAAGATTTCCAAACACAGAGATATCCATCCATTTTATTGACTCTGGAACATAATATTTCGCCTCTGCAGAAAGAGTTAGCTGATAAGTAATTATGTTTCCATAAGGAGTACTACCTTTTATGTTGGCTTTTTGATTATTTTCGTTATCACTGTTATGTGAATGGAACATATTTATTTCACCCTTACGGATTAATTCAGAACCCAATGCCATATAAATTACTTGTGGTATATTGTACTCAACCTGGAGTTTTAGGACTGTTGCATCAGAGCCATACGGAAAGCCAATATAGTTAAGTTTCACTGTTCCTGAGCCTTGGTATATGAAGGTGTAGT
Source organism: Clostridium sp. CAG:452 (assembly GCA_963626675.1). Lineage (GTDB taxonomy): Bacteria > Spirochaetota > Spirochaetia > Sphaerochaetales > Sphaerochaetaceae > Ornithospirochaeta. The sequence goes on from CAVFXW010000040.1 coordinate 43,953, forward strand.
CTCTTTGCAGCATAAGGAAGTCTACGCCGTCTCGTCTATACATCATTGGAGTTGTGAAAGAACCTTCCGCTGTTGCCTTCACATAACCACTTCCCAATACAAAACTATAGGAAGAACCTAAAAGCATTCCCAAAGCATTTGATTGGCTGTTACCTTCTCCTGGAATAGTTGCATTGTCAAGTCCAAGCTGATAGTAGATATCCCATCCACCAAGTGGTGTTACATAGAGCTCAAGAGAGGCAATAGAATTAAAGAGATCTCTATTATTGAGCTGATGATAAATAAACGCAGGATTAAGATTCTGTATCTCTAGAACCTGACTGCGATACATTAAAGATTCCGTCAGTACAAAGCTTAGCCAATTGAGAGGTCTAAATTCTAACCTATGATTCATGAATATTCTTATGTCTTCCGGTCCCTTCTTATCTTCTTCTGATACATACGGTTGAGTCTCAAGGAATATATTGTTCCATTCGTATTTAAAAGAATCGGTATACATGGAAAGTCTGGCAAAATCATGATAGCTTACATGCTTATCTATAATAAAGGAGCCAATAATACTTCGTCCCCAATTCAATCTATCTCGGCCAAAGAGGATGTTCCAGTTATCACCACCAAAGGAAACAAATGCGCGTGTTGGGAAATTTGCAGCAACATTCCACAAACTCCAAAATGGAGTGTTGTCGTTATACACAGAAGAAAAACTCGTACTTGATTTAACAACATGTGGCGAATACCTATATTCCAAATCCCAATCACTAGGCAGCGCACTCTCATCAGTTATGCCATTTTCTTCCATGTATTTCTTTTTTACGATTTCATATGAGTCCACAATAGCGCCAATTCCATAAGAAAAATCGTTCTCATGGCTGTAGAGTTCTGTTCCGTTCCAAGAGTATCGGCTTTTTGTGAAAGCCAGCTCGGAGTAAGTATAAAAGAAATCTTTAACACCAAATTCTAACTCAAGCGTTAGAAGCTTCTGCCTTTTATCAAAATTGTAGAACCAGTCTGTATCATTCACATAATCTTCAGTGTTTGAGTGTAAATATATTTCTGGAGATGCTGTAACTCCAACACCATAGTTAAACCCATCAGATAATGAGGACTTTGGACTATAGCTTTCTAATCTTGATTTAAGAGAAGAAAGAAGATTTTTAGTAAATTCGTTTTTTGTAGCAAGTTCCTCCGCCCTAGATAGAATTATCTCTGTTTCACCTAGAGTCCATGGTTGTGAGTAAGAGGGTGACGCGAGTCGTAAAAGCGAATAAAGCGTGTATGTGTCATTGTAGAATTCGCTTTCCGCTATCGGAATTATAAATGGGTTAAGATTAGAGGATTCCCCCCCAGACGCTGAAAACTACAACAAGTAGAGCTATAATAATAGCTGTGTAAATTTTTTTTCTAACTTCCCATTTGTAATCCCTACGTGACGTTACCTTGGGA
>CAVFXW010000041.1:0-18846 GCA_963626675.1 Clostridium sp. CAG:452
TGGGGGGAGAAATCTCAGCCATGATGCTCTGGTAATTTATTACCGAGTAGTTCACATGCTACCGATATGTAAATTGCATGGTCTATGATCTACTCAATTGTTTTTATCTTTCATTTTTCGCAAGATGTCTTTTCCTGCAAGTACAGCAGAGGAGAAAGCAAACGAGAGATTGTATCCTCCACATTCTCCGTCGACATCAAGAACCTCACCGATGATATATAGATCTTTTACAAGCTTGGATTCCATTGTGTAACTATCAACTGAATTTGTATCGACTCCACCTCTTGTAACCATTGATCTTTTTAGAGCTCCTGTTTTTGCTTTTACTCTCCATGAAAGGAGAGTCGATGAGATTGCCTTGAGCTCACTTTTTGTCAATGATGCGACATTCTTGTTTTTGATAGAAGGAAAGAGGTAGGAAAGCATGGAGTCGGGAAGAGAAGTTATTTGGCTCAGCGCATTGATTGCGTTCTTCTTGCCGTTTTCCTTTTTTACGTCGTCGGGAGAAAATGCATCCAGAAACTTTATTGTCAAATCTCCCATAGTGGCAAAGTAGCGTGATATGTTGAGTACTGCTGGACCCGATATGCCGTCCCGAGTAAAACAAATTGCTCCAGAGAATGATATTCTCCCTGTCTTTAGCGTGCAGCTTTTGACTGTAACGCCTTCGATCGCTTTTGTGTCAATATCGAGGATGAGGGATGAAAGAGCTGCAGAAGGAGGGACAATTTTGTGCCCGAGCGAATTGAGAATTTTGTATCCGCTTCCATCGCTTCCTGTCTCAGAATAGCTCATTCCTCCTGTGCATACGACACAATACTTGGAGTATAGCGTCCCTCGTGTAGTCTCGAGAGCGAATGTATCGTCTTCTTTTCTTATACTTAAGAGAGTTGTGTCATAGAGAATATTATTTTCATTTTTGAGGAGCGCATTTCTTATATCATAACTCTTTCCGGATTTGGGAAAGACTCTTCTGTCACTGCGGATGGCAACTTTTACTCCGCTTCTATCAAAAAAGTCCATTATTGCTGACGGCGGAAAGGAGTAGATAGAGGGAGAGACGAAATGCTTCTTCTCATAATAATGTGTGACAGCATCTCCCGCCTCTTCCTCGTGGGTTATATTCGAGCTCCCATTTCCCGTTATAAGGAGCTTGAGACCACACTCATTATTCTTTTCTATTAGGAGGCTATCTTGGACAATGTTTCTCGCCATTAAGCCCGCTGGCCCAGCGCCGATGATTATAAGATTGTATTTCTTCTTCACAAGCGTTTAATTTGTTTTATGCACTTCTTTTATCAAATAGGGCATCATTGTCTCGAAGTCTACTCCATAAGTGTTGTAGGCAGGGTGAGAGAGCGTCTCCTCTATCGATTTCATAACGAAATCACCTGCAAGTTTTGAGCTCTTTTCCACTGTCATTCCGTTAAGGAGAGCTCCAGTGAAGACAGAAGCGAAAATATCGCCAGTTCCATGGAATGATTGTGATATTCTCTTATGGAAGTACCACGAAGTAGTATCTGTCTCTGCATCATAGTAAGCGATTCCGATCTTGTTCTTTACGCCTTTTAGTGTCTTTTGGTCGTTGTTGAATATGATTCCCTTTAGAATTACTTTTTTGCTTCCAAGAGAGGAGAGTCTTCTTAGTAGTGATTTGATATCATCCTCGGTGTAATCCTTCTCAAGATATTCTTCATCAAGAAGGAATGACGCTTCGGAGAGGTTGGGTAGGATTATATCTGCCTCTCTGCAGAGTCCAGCCATATTCAAGGCGAAGTTTTTGTCAAAACCGGGGTAGAGACGGCCTCCGTCTGCCATGCACGGATCGACAACGACAAGAGTCTCTTTTCTCTTAAGGCGCTTTATGAGCTCCTCAATTAGGTCTATCTGTCTTATGGAACCAAGGTATCCTGTATAGATTCCATCAAATGCGAATTTTTCTTTCTCCCAATGCTCGACGATAGGCATTATTTCATCTGTTAAATCATGGAAAGTAAAGCCTTTAAACATGGTGTGAGTGCTGAGTACAGCAGTCGGTATTATTGCTGTTTCAATTCCCATTGCAGACAAAATCGGAAGTGCTACGGTGAGGGAGCACTTTCCTACACATGATATATCTTGTATTGTAACTATTCTTTTCACTTTTAACCTCTTTTCATAGAATGGTGAACATAATATCTCAAAAGATGAATATTATCTATGCTTTCTGTTTTTTAGGAAGAAGAACTGAGAATGTAGTTGTTCCATCCTTACTTACAACCGACACCGAGCCGGAATGTAGAGTGCATATTCTCTTTACAACTGCAAGTCCTATGCCGTTACCTTCCATCGAATGGGATTCATCTGCTTGATAGAATTTATTGAATATGCGGTCGATTTTCTCTTGCGGTATATCATTGGCACTGTTTGATATAGAAACTGTAAGACAGTTCTCGTCTTCATTTATTCTTATCGAAATAGTTCCACCTTCTGGGGAGAATTTAATTGCGTTGTCGATAAGGTTTATCCATACATGTTTTAAGATTTCCTCATTGGCTTCTATCATATATTCGCTTTCTTCCATGTCGATGAGTAGATCTTTAAGTGCCCATTTCTCTTCGACAAGGAGAATAGCGGACCGTATCTCTTCCGAGAGGTTGAAGAGTGAAACATTTGTCAATATTGTGAGATTCTCAACGCGTGTAAGCGTCATTATGTTGTCGGCCATCCGTGTCAGCCGCATTGATTCTTCTTCTATGATAGAGAGGTATTCCATCTTTTGGCTGGAAGATAGATTACCTTCCTTTAAGAGCTTTGCAAAACCTAATATGGAGACTATCGGTGTCTTGAATTCATGGGAGAAATTATTGATGAAGTCGCTTCGGAGCATTTCTGTGTGTTCGAGCTCTTCTGCCGCTCTATTGAAACTTTTCTCGACATTTTTGAATGTAGGGTATTCTCCTATTGGCTTTCCAAAATGGAGTCGGGCGGAAAAGTCTCCGTCGGCAAGCCTGTTGAGCTGCGTAATTATTCTATTAACTGGTTTGAGGAATATAGCGCTGCCCATCGAGTTTGTAAGTATGAGACCTATTATGAGGCATGAGCAGAACATGAATTCCATTATTCCTAATAGACCCACGTCTCCTGTGTCGACGCTCATGACTCCTAGTCTTGTTAGAAGATAGAGTATAAGAAATGTCAAGAGCATTGCGGATGCGATGACAATAAAGACAACTATGGAGAGAAGGAGCATAAGGCCGAGCTTACTTGTGTATTTCTTCTTGTTCATATTTTTTTCACTGCTTTGTATCCGAGTCCCCTGACTGCTACGATCTCGAATTCATTCCAAGCCTCGAACCTCCGTCTCAAGCGCGCTACATGTACTGTGACAGTCTCCCATCCCGTTAAGCTATCACTTCCCCATATTTCATCCATGAGTTGTATGCGCGTAAATATCTGACCGGGATATGAGAGGAGTTTAAAAAGGAGCATGAACTCCTTTTGTGGTAGTTCTATCTCTTCATCTTTTCTCTTTACTGTCAAAGAATTATAGTCGAGGATTACATCCCCGATGACGATTCTCTGTTCGTTTGTGATTCTTGCTCTCCTCAGGAGTGCTTTTATATGAAGGAGCAGTTTCTCTTCATCTATCGGTTTTGTTATATAGTCATCTGTGCCTACAATAAATCCCTTCTTTTCGTCTGGTGGAGTGTGCTTCGCTGTAACCATCAAGATCGGCAGATTATTGTTGTTATCTCGTACAAGTTTTGTAAATTCGTAGCCATCCATTTTGGGCATCATCACATCGAGCACCACAAGATCTATATTCTTCTTCTCGAGAATTGCTACAGCCTCTATTCCGTTTTCGGCTTCCTCTGTCGTATATCCTGCTTTTTCGAGTATAACCTTGAGAAGCATTCTGGTATGTTTATCGTCATCACAGATTAATATATTAAACATAATTTATATTCTATCAGATATTCAGTTTATTTTCAGTTTAGATTTCTATGATATTTTTTCCAACGGGGTAATGGCTTTTTTAGAGGCACAATACCTTTACAAGGAGTGGATTATGAGAAAAGTAAAGATAATTACGGATTCCTGTGCAGACCTCAGTGGTTCTCAGCTGGAGAAATATGATATTGATTACGCAAAGATGTCGACGATAGAAGACGCAAAAGAAAGCGAAGCGTTGCTTACATGGACAGCAGAAGAGGCCCATGATTTTTATGATAGAATCCGTGGAGGAAAGAGAATAACAACGGCACAGGTTTCAGCACCTGAGTTTACACGTGTTTTTACAAAGTACCTCGATAGTGGATACGACATCGTATACATTGCCTGTTCTGCAAAGCAGAGTGGAAGCGTGAATACCGGTTTTGTAACTGCAAAGAAGGTTCTTGAGAACTATAAGGACGGTGTCATCTATTGTATAGACTCCCTCAATGCGACAATAGGAGAAGGAATGCTTGCTATTGCTGCCTCTGAGTATGCAAAGCAAAATAGAAGCGCAGAAGAGGTAAGAGATTATGTTCTTTCCATTCGTAAGAGTGTACAGGAGTTTGCAACTGTCCATACTCTTGAGCACCTGAGAAAATCCGGGCGTGTATCTGCCTCATCGGCATTCTTTGGAAATCTCATGGGGATAAAGCCGATTCTCGTTGCAGATAAAAGTGGAAGACAGGTAGCTTTCAAGAAAGTTAAGGGAAGAAAGAACTCTTTCAATGAGATTGTTGCTCTTCTTAAAGAAAACATAACAAATGCTGGAGAGCAGACTGTCTATATAGCACATGCTGATTGCTCTGAAAATGAGATTGAGGAACTTAAAGCACTTATAAAGAGTGAAATTAATCCAAAAGATATTTCCGTTGGTCTTATCGGACCAATTGTAGGTGCATCTACAGGTCCTGATACTATCGGTGTATGGGCATTTGGAAAAGAAGTCACATACGACGCAGAAGAGAAATAAAAGGATATTCATAATGGAACAGCCTAAGACAATTGATGGAATGCTGCTTGCAAAAATGTTCAGAAAAGGGGCCAAAAACCTCAAGGATCATGTTTCTACAATCAATGACCTTAATGTCTTCCCAATTCCTGATGGCGATACTGGCGATAATATGCTTATGACAAGTATCGGCGGTGTCGATAAAATCGACTCCCAGTCCCAGTCCTTATCTTCTGTATCACACAGTATATCGGATGGGATGCTCTTGAGCGCGAGAGGAAACTCCGGTGTAATTCTTTCTCAAATATTTGAAGGAATAGCAGGAGAATTGGAGAATGTCGATACGGCCGAGAGTTCAGTTTTGGCGAAAGCTCTCCAGAATGGCACGAAGCATGCATACTCTGCGGTAATGGAACCGACAGAGGGTACGATGCTTACTGTTATGCGCTGTGCAACAGAATATATATCGAAGAAGATCTATACATCCCCTGAGGAGCTTTTAAGGGATTTTCTCGACGAAGCAAAAAGAACTCTCGAGAAGACACCTGATATGCTTCCTGTATTGAAGAAGGCGGGTGTAGTCGACTCGGGAGGCGCGGGACTTGTTTATATAATTGAGGGGATGCTTAAGGCTTTCAGTGAGGATGATGAGGATGATGATATCTCATTCCACCAGAGTGGACAGGATGTTGATGTAAATCTCTTTACAGAAGACAGTGTTCTCGAGTTCGGATATTGCACTGAAGTGCTACTTCGCCTCCAGAGGGCCAAGACCGATATTGAAAACTTCTCAATTAATACAATTAAGGACTATTTGAATACAATAGGCGACAGCGTCGTTACATTTAAGAATGGAAGCATCATTAAGATGCATGTTCATACCAAGACTCCCGACAAGGTGCTTGCCTTTACACAGCAATATGGCGAATTCTTGAAGGTGAAGATCGAGAATATGTCGCTGCAACACAATAACATAATCAAAGAAGATGAGAGCGCTCAACCTTCTCAAAGTGAGAGGAAAAAGAACGCTGTTATTGCTGTAGCCTCCGGGGAGGGCATCAAGAACCTCTTTCGAGAAAGAGGCGCAGACGAAATTGTCGACGGCGGACAGAGTATGAATCCGTCAACAGAGGCATTTCTCGAAGCTTTTAAAAAGGCAAATGCTGAGAATATCTTCGTTCTTCCGAATAACAGTAATATAATCCTTGGAGCAAAGATGGCCCAGGGTATGTTTAAGGACTCCCATGTATATGTTATAGAGAGCCGTAATGTCGGTGAAGGTTATGCTGCAATTTCTATGTATACAGGGGAAGGTGAAGGGGAAGATATCTACAAAGAGCTCTCATCTGCGCTCTCGAGCGTGCAAACAGCAGAGATATCGAGAAGCATAAGGGATGCAGAAGGAGTAAAGAAGGGCGAGTACATAGGCTTTAAAGGTAAAGAGATTCTTGCATCTTCTGAAGAAAGGGACGAAGCTGTCGAAAAAACACTCTCTGCATTGGATTTCTCTTCTTATGATATAGCTCTACTTATATATGGAAAGAGTGTCTCAAAAGAAGAGGCAGAAAGACTCGAGAAAAAACTCAAGCATACTTGGGGAGAAAAGGAAATCTATCTCATATCAGGTATGCAAGAAGTTTACGACTACATAATGATTCTTGAATAGGAGAAAGGTCTAATGGAAGCGGTGCTATATTTGTCGGGTGCTGTTATATCATATCTTATTGCTGGGTGGAATCCTGCAATTACATTATCAAAAGCTGTCTATAAAAAAGATATAAGAACACTTGGAAGCGGCAATCCGGGCTTTACGAATTTCAAACGCTGCTTCGGCAATAAGCTTGCCCCTTTCGTTCTTGTACTCGATATGTCTAAGGCGGCCATCGTCTCGGCGGTCTTTGCGCTTCTTTTCGAGCGTGAAGGAGGTCTCTATGAGTGGGGAGCTGTTTACTCAGGCTTTTTTGCTTGTCTTGGCCACGCGTATCCCGTATGGTATGGCTTCAAGGGTGGAAAGGGGTTTTTGGTAAGCCTTTCGACTCTCTATGTTATTGACTGGAGAGTAGGACTTATTGCTTCTCTAATAATGTGTGTCCTTCTTCTCTCGACAAAATATATGTCTCTTTCAACTGTCACTGCTATACTCTTGGGTCCTTTATTTTTATATCTATTCAATATAGAGAATAAAGTAATCATTACTTATGCCATAATTGCTCTTTTCGTGCTTTACCGACACAAGGAGAATTTCAAGAGACTTATAAAGGGGGAAGAGTCGAAATTTTCCTTCGGCTCGCATTGATTAATTGAGCTGTTTCTTTTTCTAAGGGAGGAAACAATATGAATAAATACCGTGCCGGAATAGATATCGGCTCCACAACTGTAAAACTTGTCATACTGGATGAAGAAGGAAAGAGTATATACGCCGACTATAGGCGTCATCAAGCTCATACACAGGAAACGCTTGCAGAGCTTTTGAAAGATGCAGAAAAAAGTTTAGGGGAGGCACTTCTTACAGTTTCTATTACTGGCTCGGGAGCAATCAATCTCTCATCAAGTCTTGGCCTCAAGTTCGTTCAGGAGGTTGTTGCTGTAGCTACAGCAATAAAGGAATATGCTCCGCTTACAGACTCGGCAATTGAGCTCGGAGGAGAGGATGCCAAGATAATATATTTTAAAGGCACTCTTGAAGAGCGGATGAACGGGGTCTGTGCAGGAGGAACAGGATCCTTTATAGATCAAATGGCCTCCCTCTTACAGACAGACGCGCTAGGCCTTAATGAAGAAGCAAAAAATTACAAACAGATATATCCAATCGCTGCACGCTGTGGAGTCTTTGCAAAGACAGACATACAGCCTCTCATAAATGAAGGTGCGACGAAAGCCGATCTTGCAGCCTCCATTTTTCAGGCTGTAGTTACACAAACGATATCGGGACTCGCATGTGGTAAACCCATAAGGGGAAGAGTAGCGTTTCTTGGTGGTCCGTTACATTTTCTTCCAGAGCTGAAGAAGGCATTCATAAGAACGCTTTCTCTCTCTGGTGATGCTGTCATAGACCCAGAAAACTCTCATCTCTTTGCCTCTCTAGGAGCGGCTCTGGAGAGTGTAGATACAGAACCAGTAGAGCTCTCAGCACTTATAAAGAGACTTGAGAAGGGAGTAAAGGTTACTTTTGAAATGCCGCGTCTACCTTCTCTCTTTGAAAACAAAGATGACTATGAGAAATTTCTTGAGAGACACAATAAGGCAAAGGTTAAGAGAGGAGATCTTTCACTATATAAAGGCAAGTGTTTTCTAGGTATAGATGCCGGGAGTACAACGACTAAGCTTGCACTTATCGGGGAGGATGGGGAGCTTCTCTATTCATTCTATACGAATAATAAAGGTAATCCAGTCGAGGCTGCAAAAATAGGAATAAGGGAACTCGAGGCAATTATTCCTCCTTCTCTTGAAATAGTGAGGGGGTGCTCCACTGGATACGGAGAAGCGCTTTTGAAGACTGCATTCTCCCTCACTGACGGAATTGTCGAGACAATAGCACATGCCGAGGCTGCATCGTTCTTTGATAAAAATGTAGATTGCGTACTCGACATAGGCGGCCAGGATATGAAATGCATAAGGCTCAAGAATGGAGTTGTTGACTCTATAATGCTCAACGAAGCATGCTCATCTGGCTGTGGATCATTTATCGAAAATTTTGCCGAGAGCCTTGGTTATACGGCCGAGAAGTTTGGCGAGATAGCACTATTTGCTAAGCACCCTGTAGACCTAGGAACAAGATGCACTGTCTTTATGAACTCGAATGTCAAACAAGCACAGAAAGAGGGAGCGGATGTAAGTGACATATCTTCTGGACTAGCATATTCAGTAATTAAAAATGCCCTTTATAAGGTTATAAAACTCTCTTCTGCTGAGGAACTTGGGAAACACATAGTTGTCCAGGGGGGAACATTTCATAATAAAGCTGTACTTGCTGCATTTGAAAAGATATTAGGAACAGAGGTCATTTCACCTGATATTTCAGGTGTTATGGGGGCTTTTGGTGCAGCTCTCATCGCAAGGAAAAACTATAGAGGGGAAAAGAGTACAATGCTTACTCTCTCACAAATGGAGAGTGTCAGTTATACTTCGTCATCAGTCCACTGTAATGGATGCTCTAATAATTGTCTATTGAGCATAAATCTCTTCTCGGGAGGGCGGAGACATATAAGTGGAAACCGCTGTGAAAAGCCTCTCGGAAAATCATCCGAAGTAAAAAAAGGTGAAAACATGGTTCTATATAAGAGGGAGCGCATCTTTTCTTATGAGAGCCTAAAGGAGGAAGAGGCCTATCGTGGGACTATTGGAATACCGAGAGTATTGAATATGTATGAGAATTACCCGTTCTGGGCGACCTTCTTCAAAAAGCTTGGATTTAGGGTTGTACTCTCTCCGTTCTCTAGTAGAAAAATATATGAAATGGGGATGGAGTCCATTCCTTCCGAGTCTCTTTGTTATCCTGCAAAGCTCTCTCATGGACATGTGGAGTGGCTTATAAAAGAGGGTATCAAGACTATCTTCCACCCGAGTGTTTATTACGAACATAAGGAGACGGAAAACCCTCAAAATAGATATTACAATTGTCCGATTGTAATTTCGTATCCTGAGAATATAAAGAATAATGTTGAGGATATCTCCATCCATGGGGTGAGGTATATCCATCCATTTATGGCTTTCACTGATGAAAAAACCGTTCTAAAGAGGCTCTCTGAAATATGCAGGGAAGAGTGGGGCATAAAGAGAAGCGAAGTAGAAGAAGCTGTAAGAGAAGCTTGGCTTGAGCAGAAGAGAGCCAAGGACGATATAAGAAGAAAAGGTGCAGAGCTGGTAAAAAAGATGGAAGAAAACGGGGAGAAGGCAATTGTTCTTGCCTCTCGTCCGTACCACATAGATCCGGAGATTAACCACGGTATTCCCGAGCTTATTGCGTCTTATGGCCTAAATGTATTGACAGAGGATAGTGTTCCTATTGATTTTGTTCCCACAAGGCCGCTTAGAGTTGTTGACCAATGGGTATATCATTCAAGGTTATATACCGCTGCTGAATTTGTTACGAAACACGATAATATGGAGCTTCTGCAGCTCAACTCATTCGGCTGTGGTCTTGATGCTGTAACAACCGATCAAGTCAATGAAATTCTAGAGGCCGCAGGAAAGCTCTATACGGTTCTTAAAATCGATGAAGTTGCAAACCTGGGCGCTGTGAGGATAAGGATAAGATCTCTCTTGTATGCAATGGAGGAAAGGGAGAGAAGCAAGAAGACAGTCTCAGGCTCCTATACTCCATATAAAAGAGTTGAATTTACATCAAAGATGAAAGAAGAGGGCTATACGATACTTTCCCCACAGATGAGCCCGATTCATTTTGCCATCGTCGAACCTGTTTTTAGAAAATACGGTTACAATCTTGTTATTCTTGACAATGACAACCGTAGTGCTATAAATGCCGGACTCAAATATGTGAATAACGATGCATGTTACCCTTCGATTGTTATGGTGGGGCAATTTATGGATGCTGTACTTTCTGGTAAATATGATACCGACAAACTTGCAATCATTATGACTCAGACGGGAGGCTGCTGTAGGGCAAGTAACTATGTCTCTCTTATTCGCCGAGCACTAAAGAAAGCAGGATACTCTCATATTCCTGTAATATCGTTAAATGCTAATGGAATGGAAAAGAATGAAGGATTCAAGCTCTCTATGGGACTTATAAGGGATGGCGCTAGAGCGATAGTCTACGGAGATCTCTTTATGCGTTGTTTATACCATACTAGGCCATATGAAAAAGAGAAAGGAGAGGCTGATGCACTTCATGAGAGACTAGAAAAAATATGTATCGATTCTCTTGTTAATCCTCATACCAAATACAGTTACAAGAAAGTATGTAATATGATTGTCAATGAGTTTGATGCCTTCCCAATTGATGAGTCTATTAAAAAGCCACGTGTCGGGATAGTGGGTGAGATACTTGTGAAGTATATGCCTCTTGCAAACAACCACCTAGTGGAACTATTGGAAAAGGAGGGGGCAGAAGCAGTCGTTCCTGACTTTTTGGATTTCTTTAATTTCAGTGCATTCAATAGGCAATATAAGGTGAAATATTTTGGTGCTGGAAAGAAATACTATTTTATATCAAAAGCAACGCTTTCTGCTTTCGCTTTTTTCCGTAAACCGGCTGTAAAGGCACTTAAGAAGAGTAAGCGTTTTGACTCTCCTATCTCGATTTACAAAATAGCAGAGATGACAGAGCCTTTCCTTTCTTTGGGTAACCAATATGGTGAGGGGTGGTTTCTAGCCGGAGAGATGATAGAGCTCATAACACACGACACTCCCAATGTTGTATGTATACAGCCTTTTGCGTGCCTACCGAACCATGTTGTCGGAAAGGGTGTAATTAAGGCTATAAGAGAAGCATATCCGAAAAGTAATATTGTTGCTGTCGACTATGATCCGGGAGCGAGCGAGGTAAATCAATTGAATAGAATTAAGTTGATGCTCTCTCAAGCAAAGAAGAACCTAGATCAATAGGAAAATGCATGGCCATATGCGAAAAATCTCTTTTTGCATATGGTTTATTTACATTTAAGTTGGATTGAAACGCCTAGCCGATAATTCAAAGATGTATTAAAGCTCAATTCATCATATTATTTAGCATCATTTCTACGCATTTTGATATATATTTTCTTTTTTCCAATGCTACAATAATTATTGGGTGTAATTATGAAAAGAATAATATTGTTTGGACTTCTTTTTGTTTTGGTTTTCTCTTCTCTCTTTGCAGATTCGAATTATCAAAAGATATACAGTGTGGACGATCCTGTTTTGTCCTGGCTTGATTCACTATCGCTTCTTACGGGCGGCTCCCTTATGAGTACGAACGGGCCGTACAGTGGTAGCGAAATAAAGGCGATGCTCTCTAGAGTAGAGTACAGCACTCTTGAGGGTGTTGAGAAGGATTTATACGATAAGATAGCCTATGTGATAGATGAAGATGCTTCATCTCCCGTATTCAGTGCTTCTCTTTCTCTTTCTCCGGAAGCTTATATAAATTCGAATTATTCCTCTTCCTTTTTTCAGACAAGAGATAATTGGTATCGTGGATGGAGCGACCAGAAAGAGTTTTTGAATTTAATTACTGAAGAGCACATCGCAGAGAACTTCTACGGCTATTTCAATTTCTCTCTAGGAACTGCCAAGGATCATACATCGCGTTCATTCGGAGACAGTCTTCTTTGGACAAATATTCCGTTTCTTCTTCAAAATGATGTGAACGAGCTTGATTTCAACTTCCCGCATAGAGCGTTTGTCTCCATAGGAGGAGAACATTGGTCTCTATTTATCGGGCGAGATAAGCTTGGCTGGGGAAATGGAAAAACAGGTAACTTTATTATCGGAGATCACATAAAATACCACAATGCAGCTTACTTCAAGGCATATGATAAAGGCTTTAAGTATACTTTTTTGATATCTGCATTCCCCCATCCACAGAATTACTATATAAAGAATACAGACGGAAGCATGACATATAGTCGTGAGGGACTGGGTAACGGGCAATCTGATTATATGAATGGAATTAGCGCTTTCATTTCACATAGACTAGAATGGAATATATTGCCGTCTCTCTCGTTTACTCTTACGGAAGGGGTAATGTATATGAGCGCAGATAATAAGATAGACCTCATAGCATTTGCTCCGGCGATGATGTACCACAATAACTACACTAGATCTAATACTAATTCCATCCTTGCTTTTGAAGTGGACTGGACGATAGTGAAAGGGTTGAATTTATATGCTCAAGTTGTAATAGACGAATCTGTACTCCCAGGAGAAGAAAATCCTAAAACTACAGTTAAATTAGCAGAACCAAACGCAAGGGGCCTTCTTCTTGGAGGAACATATAAGCGTACAATCGGTGATGGTATCTTAACGCTCAATGTCGAGGGAGCTGTAACAGATCCCTATCTATATCTCCGAGATGGCGATAGACAAGCAGGTGAGACTGGACGCGAGCAGACAAAAGGACGCTGGGGTATTAACTATGTAGTTGCTCTCAGAGAGATGAGTAATACGGGAGGAACGGAGAATTATAATCTCGATTTTCTTGGATATAAATACGGAGGAGATGCAATTGTCGCATATATGGCATTAGGCTATGAGAGACCAGATAAATGGGATGCGAATGTGAGTCTCTTTTTCATGATTCACGGTACCCATGATAAATATACGGTCTGGACAAGGGTTAATAAGAACACAAATAAAACTACTCCGACAACAGAGCATCAAACAGCTAACTATAACGATGAAAATGCAAATAAGAGGAATGCTCCCTCATATACTGGCATTCTTTCTTTTTCCTCTTCCTATTCGATAATCAAGTCCTTGTCGATATCGGGAGAAGTGGATTTGATTTATATTCAGAATCCGGGGAATATAAAGAGTGCGTCTCCAATTTTTGATACACAGACAACAATTAACATAACATACACTTGGAAATAACAAGGGAGATACATATGGAAAGAGTAGAAAAGTTTTTAAAGGATTGCGAGGTTTATTATCTTGCGACTATGGATGGCGATATGCCGAGAGTCAGACCTTTCGGCACTGTGAATATCTATAATGGTAAACTCTATATTCAGACAGGAAAAAAGAAGGATGTTTCAAAACAGCTTCACATTAATCCAAAGGCTGAGATATGTGCATTTAGAAATGGCGAGTGGCTACGTATTTCTGGCGAACTAGTAGAGGATGATGATAGATTAGCTCGTGTTTCGATGCTGAATGCATATCCTTCTCTTAAGGCTATGTATTCGCCAGATGACGGCAATACCGAAGTCTTTTATTTCAAGAATGCAACTGCTGTTTTCTATTCTTTTACACATGAGCCGGAAATAATCAAACTTTAATGGAAAGATAGTCTCTTAGAAGTTTTGAGCCGGGAAAATGGATAAAATGCTAAAGTGCAAGACGTATTTTATAAATGTGTTTTGATTAATATTGCAGAATGAAAAAAGTCGGGCTGGGCGGATTTGAACCGCCGACCCCAAGTCCCCCAGACTTGTACGCTAAACCTCTGCGCTACAACCCGAATAACGGTGTATATCGTTGCACCTTTTTATAAGAGTGTCAACTCTATTTTTCCCGTTTGCATCAAGGAAAAGGAGCGTTAGTTCTGCCCTGTAAGAGAGAAGACGGTGACATTATTTAGAGGGTCTCACTATCTCTCTAGAGCGTTTCTAGTCCACATAAAAGTAAGGCCTTCCCACGACGAGAAGGCACATTATTACTTCAATTTTTTTACTTCTTCAATTCAAGGAAAATGTTCATAACTATGCCAAGGCTATGTTTTTCAACGACAGTACAAAGGTTGCTGAATGGGCAAAGCCTATATGCGAGAAGCTTGAGGACGGTAAATGGAAAGAAGTTCTACAGATACCCCGCGAATAGCTTTTTACCGAAGAAAATTATCTATACCCAGTGCAAACAATAAGTTTTAAAATCTAATTATATCATCGCGTTCTATTGGGGATAAATCTTTTCTACAGCAAAGGATATGCATGATATGATTGTAAACTTGTTTTTGCGTATATTTTGGCAGGCACGCAAAAAACTTGACAACTGGAGCATTAGCACGTACATTATAGATAGAAAAAAGGCACCGCCAGTGGACGGTTGACCTCTATCAAAAGACGAATATAGCCGTCCTAAGGTTCAAGGTAAGGACGGTTATTTTTTAGTGCTATTGTACAGAGCTATTAATAAGCCCATGACCGTAAATACGATCATTAGTATCTCGTATTCACTCATACGCAAACCTCCTTTTTTCATCGTTGTCGAAGAATTAGGAGGGAAACTCCTCCTAATATCCATTTTAGGTTTTAGGAGGTCTAATCGTCCACCGTGTCACTACAGTGCCTAACAAGAGATTACCATACATCGAGATGAGTTACCAGTATAGAGAGTTCAAACAATGAGTTTCAAAATCTAATTATATTATCACGCTCTATTGGAGATAAATCTTTTCAAAAACAAAGGATATGCATAATGTGTCAGGGAAACGTTTATTTTCTAATAATTTGAGCAGGTACGCTAGTCATTACGCATGAAGCCTGAAAAAATAACTTTTTTAAGAGAGCTAATCTGCTCTATAGGCACTGTAGAGGCATTTTTGAGTTTTCGAGGTAGTATTTTCAGTACGAGTTTTAAAATAGTATGTCCTATTGGCTCAGAGAAGCCAAAAACATCGACAGCAGGGTCTGGAAAACAGATGATTTTGATAAAATTCAGGAAGCTTTCGAGCCTTTGAGTCGTTCTCGTATTAAAGAAAAAAATTTGTCAGGATGGTAGATAATTTCCATAGCCCTCTCAAACATTTCAATGGGAGAAGTAGCAAAATGCTGATAAACAGTCTTGAGCCTTGGCTCCTGCAGCACAGTCTGCATAAGCTGGGTTATGGCTACTGTAAGGTTATTAAGGTAGGCCATGCTTTCAATGGCATTTGTTTTTACTTGCCCTCGAGAAAGGATATGACCCAGATAGAGAGGTTGTGGTTCTCAGTGATGGTGTCGTATGGATCAGAAATATTGTTGAAGAACTTTTTCCAGGAGCAACAATGATTCTCAACTTGTTTCACCTCAAGGAAAATGTTCATAACTATGCCAAGGCTATGTTTTCCAACGACAGTACAAAGGTTGTTGAATGGGCAAAGCCTATATGCGAGAAGCTGGAGGACGGTAAATGGAAAGAAGTTCTACAGATACTCCACGAATAGCTTTTTGCCGAAGAAAATTATCTACACCCCCCGATTTGCATCAAGGAAAAAAGCGTTAGTTCAGCCCTGTAAGAGAGAAGACGGTGACATTATTTAGAGGGTCTCACTATCTCTCTAGAGCGTTTCTAGTCCACATAAAAGTAAGGCCTTCCCACGAAGAGAAGGCACATTCTTACTTTAATTTTTTTACTTCTTCAATGCTATTTTCTATAGCAGGCGGAAGTGATACTCTGCCGTCGAAAACCTTCATGTCTTTAAAACCAGTTCCCGTAAGGAGAACAACAGCTGTTGCATTCTCTCCGAGTTCTTTCTTAAAGTGGTCCTTATCTTTCATAAAGGCAGCAAATGCACAGCTTGCGGCAGGCTCTGCCAAAACGCCACTCTTTGAAGTGAGAATCAATTGACTGGCGAGAATCTCCTGATCTGATACTGTTACAGCCCAGCCTTTAGATTCCTTTACATAGCGTGCAGCCATACGCCCGTTTGCAGGAAGGTCGACTGATATACTATCGGCTCTTGTTAGAGCATGTACAGCTCTGTAATCGTTGTTATTTATTGCATTGCTGATTGCATTTGATGCACTAGATTGACAGCATATGATACGAGGCATCTTATCTATAAGACCAGCATCAAGTAGATCCATAAAGCCTTTTGCTACTCCTGCAATTATACAGCCATCTCCTACCGGAACGTATACACAATCGGGGGCTTTTCGTCCCATCTGTTCAAAGAGCTCTATTGAGATACTCTTTTTCCCTTCTATCGTCATCGGATTGTATGCAGTATTACGGTTTATTCCTCCGTGGAGACGTGTGTATTCGATACTGAGTTTGAATGCATCGTCATAACTTCCCTTAACTGGGATTACCCTTGCTCCATAGAGTACGGATTGCATCAATTTGTTGATAGGCGCAGAGGAGGGGACGAAGAGTACTATATCGAGGCCGAGCGCTGCTCCTACAGCACTCATTGCTGCTCCAGCATTTCCTGTCGAGGCAAGTGCTATCTTCTTCTCTCCATAGTGTTTTGCTTGGAGGGCTACAAGGTAGCTGGCTCTGTCTTTAAATGAGCCTGAAACAAGAAGAGTGTCGAGTTTGAAAAAGAGGTTAGGGGTTCCGAGTTCCTCTCTTATTCTTACCGGTGCCATTAGAGGAGTAATTCCCACAGGATATGCTCTGTCATCTTCCTCAAGGTATGGATAGAAGTCGTATGGTGTTACATGTTCCTTATTCTTTGCCGCTTTTAATACGTCCTCACTCAACTTTACGATGAGGTTTCCTTTTGGAAAGGTTTCTCCTGTGTTCTCTTTAGAGCACTCTGGACAAAGATACATGATTTTATCGGTGACATACTCTTTTCCACAGTCTGAACAAACATATTTAAATCGCATAATTCCTCCTAAGAAAAATAGAGCCGGGAGTTATCCCGGCTAGGATGGGCTTTTTTTTTATCAGCCTTTTATTTTTGCGTTGAACTCTTCGATAAGCTTATCGATAGTCTTTGTCATCTTCGGGATATCTGACCAATAGTTTCTGTCATACCACTGTCTGTTGAGTTCTTCGTATGTCTTACCCTGCTGTTCAACCCATGTGTAGTACTTGAGGTTGTGTACTCTAAGTCTCTCATAGTATGTGAGTTCGAGTGCATTCTCTCTTGTCTGGTGCATGAGAGCAGCAGCATGTACTCTAGCAGCTTCCATGAGTGAGAATTTGCCCTGCTGTTCTTCAAGTTCCTTGAGACGAGAAGTGTACATTACACTGCTGTCTGTGAGAATTGTGAAGACGACATCGTTCTCGTCCATCTCATAGTATTTAGCCATCTTGATTGCAGAGAGCATGTTGCCGATACCTGAAATTCCGAAGAGCTTGAGAGACTCGAGTTCCTTGTTGCTTAGTCCTATTGACTTGAGGTATTCAATACCTTCTTTCTCATTGAAGAGACGATAGATATCCATACAATCCTGGTCATCGATAGCACATATCATATCGGTATTCTTTACATTGTGGATCCAAGGAACATGCTTGTCGCCGATACCTTCAATTCTGTGTGCGCCGAAGCCGTTTCTCAGGAGTGTTGGGCACTGGAGAGCCTCTCCTGCTGCAATCTTGATGTTTGGATAGACCTTCTTAAGATGGTCACCTGCAGCGAGTGTACCGCCACTACCTGTTGAGGAAGCGTATCCACGTACGTTCTCACTCTTAATACCGAGCTCCTTGATGACTTCAAGAATAGCTGAGCCAGTTACTTCATAGTGCCATAGATAGTTCTCGAACTGTTCGAACTGGTTGAAGATAACGATGTGCTTTCCTCTTTCCGCATCGAGTTCATGACACTTATCAAAGATTTCCTTTACGTTGGATTCACATCCAGGGGTAGCAATTATTTCACCTGCAACAGTCTTAAGCCAATTGAATCTCTCCTGGGACATATCCTCGGGAAGGATAGCAATGCTCTTACAACCAAGGAGCGCTGAATTGTAAGCACCACCACGGCAATAGTTACCTGTGCTCGGCCAGACAGCCTGCTGCTCTACAGCATCGAAGTTTCCTGTTACGAGAGCCGGGGCGAGGCATGCATATGTTGCGCCGACCTTATGAACTCCACATGGGAAGAACTTTCCTGCTAGAGCATAGATCTTTGCCTTTGTGCCTGTAATCTTCTGTGGAATCTCAATGAAGTTGACTTTTCCAAACTGTCCGCCCTTTTCGACGGGTTCGTTATGCCAGTTGATTCTATAAAGGTTGAGTGGATTTACATCCCAGAGTCCTACGTTTTTAAGCTTAGCCTTTATATCATCAGGGATAAGGGACGGGTCCTTCATTTGAGCGAATGTCGGCAGAGTTATACCTTTTTCTCTGCAGCGTGCTACGTTCTTTTCAACTATCTTTGGTTTCTTTTTCAAATTGATGAGCATATCATTCTCCTATGGTTATCAAGTATCATTGTGAAAAAGTGATTTGTAAAGCAAAATTTGAGGTAAAAAGAGGAAAAAATAATATTTTTGAGTTTTTCATCATTTTAGGAAAAAAAGCGGGAATCATCGGTAATTCAATTACCGAGATGAAAGCGTTTTATTTGTTTCAGAAATTATGGAAAGAAATGATCAATTATG
>CAVFXW010000042.1:0-9775 GCA_963626675.1 Clostridium sp. CAG:452
TTCCATAATTTCTGAAACAAATAAAACGCTTTCATCTCTGTAATTGAATTACCGAGGATTCCCGCTTTTTTTCCTAAAAGAGAAACGACTCTATACGCTTACCAATGTTATCAACAACGGTGTCTAATGGGAAATACCCAGGTGGAATACTTGAAAAAAGAAGGTGTGAATAAAACTTCTTTGTTATTCTTCCATCAAGTATAAGTACAACCCCCCTATCATTTTCTGCTCTTATAAGTCTTCCTATCCCCTGTTTCATCTTTATCATCGCATTCGGGAGAGTAAGAGCAAGAAAAGAGCCCTTATCGCCTGAACGGTTTATATAATCAGAACGGGCCTTATTAACCGGGTCTGTCGGTACATCAAAAGGAAGCTTTGTAATGATTAATAGCCGAAGGGTCTCCCCGGGAGCATCAATGCCTTCCCAAAAAGAAGAGACGGCAAAGAGAGACGAATCCTTATCGTCTTTAAATTCCCTGAGGAGTGAAGACCTACTTCTTGTATTATCCTGCAAGAGGATTTTCAATTCTTTTCCTATCTTCTCATTCACTCTTTTATAGACCTTCGTCATCATATCTATTGAAGTAAAGAGCACAAGCGCACCGCCGAGGGAGGAGGAAATAGCATCAGCTATCACAGAGGCCAAATAATCAATATAAAGTGCATCTCCATTCACATAAGGCCTAGCATCCTGTGGAACGAGATACATTAAATTATGTTCGTAATCAAAAGGTGAATAGTATATTCCTTCAATTAAATCCTCGTTTAAGAGTGCGAGGCGCGATTTAAAATAATCAAAATTACCTGCGACAGAGAGAGTTGCAGAGGAAAAAAGATAGCTCTCAAGTTTATCAAGCAATCTCGATTTAATCATAGGACCCACAAGAAGTGGAGAGAGAACAATTTTATATAATCCATCATCTTCTTTCTCGACAAAGGGAATTGTAGAATCATAATCGTTAAAACGAATAAAAGACAAAAGAACATCAGAGAGGGAGAAAAGCGTCTGTGCATTGCGATATAGACGCTCTATAAAGGGAACAAGGGCCTCATCATCGGATTTAATGTAAGAAGTAATATCATTAGAGAGAGTTTTTATCTCATTGGAAATGAGCTCTCCCTCTCCGAGTTCTGTTCTATATTTATCAAAAAAATCTTTTTCAAGAAGAAGTGGAGAGACGGAAGAATAGGACGCAATAAAACCACCTAAGTGCAATAGAAATGTGCGGGCAAGCGTTTTTATACGTCTTATCGTTGATTCAATATTAGAAGTAAATGTTCTATTTTTTGACGTGTCGCATCGAGAAAGATATTCTATGAGGCTTTTATTCCCCATTTCGCTATTTTTATAGACCATATAATCTAGTTGAGACGATAGCGTATTATATGAAAATGTATCTGAATAGAGCACTGTCGCCTCTTTCTCTATATGATGAGCCTCATCTAAAACAAGGTGCGTATATCCTGGAAGAAGGAGTGGCTCTGAAAAATCGGTTTCATTCTCCCATCTCAAAACAGAATCGACCAAAACAAGATGATGATTAGTAACTATTACTTTTGCGCTTTGTGCCTTCCTCCGGGCAGAATACATAAAGCAATCTTGATAGTGTGGACAATGCTTTGCCTCGCATGTGTTTTCATCAGACAAGAAAGATAGAGAGAACTTCATTAAGTCTTTATCAGAAATGTCAATACGGCTTCCTGTGTCGGTCTTTTTACACCAAGAAATGAACCTCGATTCAAGTCTAGTTGAATCAAGAGAAAGAAGCGTGGATGCATCTATCAAATTATCAACTTTACTCTTACATATATAATTATTCCGTCCATAGAGAACAGCAGATTTATTCTCGACGCCTAGTGCTTTTGTAAGAAATGGTATATCTAGATCAAAGAGCTGCTTCTGGAGCGTAATTGTACTTGTTGCTATAACTACACGCGAGTCCGCTTTCTCAGACACAAGAAGAAATGATGGAACTAAATAAGCAAAACTCTTTCCGATTCCCGTTCCGGCCTCGATTATAGCTCCCCTCTTCTCTAAAAAGGCCTCTTCAATTCTCTTTGCCATCTCCTCCTGACCGGCTCGGTAGGAATAATTCTTCTTCTTATTTTTTAAGAGCCCGAAAGGAGAAAAGACATCCTCAGCACTAATCATTGCTTTTGTCTTCCTCGTTATCCACTTCTTTCCACTCGCTGAGTTTTCTATGAAGCGTCTTACGCCCTATCTCTAGTAATTCACTTGCTTTTGATTTATTTCCAGAGCAATAACTTATTGAGGCAATTATTATTTTTTTCTCTGCCTCGGAGAGAGTCGTGGGAAGATTAATGACCACTTGGCTCTCCTTATTTGTCTCATCGCCTTTCACATACTCCGGTAGGTCATCTTTTTCAATCGTCTTACCCTTTGCCATAACTGTTGCAGCTTCTATGGCGTTCTTGAGTTCTCTTATATTGCCGGGCCATGAATATGAAAGAAGAGCTTTCCTTGCCTTTTGGCTTATAGAATCTATTTTCTTGTTATTCTCTTGGCTGAATGTCTTCATAAAAGAAAGTGCTAAGAGCTCTATATCATCACGCCTTTCTCTAAGAGGAGGAACATCTATTTCAACAACAGCAAGACGGTAGTAGAAATCTTCTCTGAAAGTTCCTTCCTTTACCTTTTCCTTGAGATTTTTGTTAGTTGCTGCAATTACTCTGACATCAACCGGAATTGTTTTTTCACCACCGACTCTTGTTATTTCCCTGTTTTCAAGAACTCTCAATAGCTTAATCTGGGTCTGTTCATCAATTTCCCCGATTTCATCGAGGAATATTGTTCCGCCATCTGCTAGCTCAAATCTACCCTTTGTCTCTTTTATCGCTCCGGTGAAAGCTCCCTTCTCATGGCCGAAGAGCTCACTTTCAAGAAGTGTCGGAGAGAGCGAGGCACAGTTGATTTTCACATATGGCTTATCTGATCTTTTACTCAAAGCCTGAAGAGCATCTGCAACAAGCTCTTTACCCGTTCCTGATTCACCCTCTATTAAAACAGTCGATCGTGTGGGAGCCACAAGAGAAATAGTCTCCATCATCTTCTCTAGGAGAGCCGAACGCCCAATTATTTTCGAATACTTTTGATTCTTCTTAAGTCTTTCGATCTCCTCGGTAAGTCTCTTATTCTGTTCTTCGAGTAGCGAGTTGGTAATGCTTTTCTTTACAACTAATAACAGTTTCTCGATATCGACTGGTTTTGTATAAAAATCAATTGCACCCCACTTCATTATCTCAACGGCATTCTCTATAGTTCCGTGTCCTGTAAGAACAATGATGGGAAGAGAAGGATAAGAAGAACGTATTTTCTCAATAAGTTGCTCTCCTGTCATCTCCGGCATTCTTAGGTCTGTTATAACAAGATCTATCACATTCTTTCTGATTATATCCCACGCAACCTTTCCGTTTTCAGCTGGAAAGACCGTATAATTCTCCATCTCGAATGTCTTGACAAGTCCGGAAAGAATGTTTTTCTCATCATCGGCAATTAATATAGCGCTCATTTTTCATCCTCTAAGGCAAGTCTCTCGCTTGATGGGACAGGGAAATCTAGTGTAAAGGTAGTTCCTTTTCCCTTTGTACTTGTTACATGAATATCACCATTGTGTTCTTTCATGATTTTATATACCACTGTAAGACCAAGTCCTGTTCCACTGGCCTTTGTTGTATAGTAAGGTTCGAATATGCGCGATAGTTTATCTTCGTCTATACCGATTCCTGTATCTTCAACTCTAACAGATACGAAATTTCCATTCATCTTTGTCGATATCGTAAGTCGGCCGTTACTACCGATGGCTGCAAATGCATTCTGTATAAGATTAAGAAGTGCCTGTCTGAAAAGGTGACTATCGACTTCTATATTCGGTATATACGGCGAAAGCGAAGAGACTATCTCTATTTTCTTCTCCTCAGCCTCAGGCTCGAGGAACTCTATAATCTCCGAGACAATCTTATTTATATTATCCTTCTTAAGTTCCACATCCATAGGCTTTACGGCAAATAGGAAATCAACAGCGATCTTGTTCAAATGATCAATCTCTTCCTCAAGAACAGATAAATAACTCTCCGCATCATCAAGTGTAAGAGTGCCCTTTTTCTCTAGTAGCTTACGTAATAGCTGAGTGTGTATCCTCATCGCAGCAAGTGGATTTTTTATCTCATGAGCTACCCCAGCTGCCATTGTCGTCATGCTTGCAAGACTCTCCGAACGACGAAGACGCGCCTCCTTGCGTATTAAAGAAGTAATCTCTTTTATCGCTATATCAACAAAGACGCGGCCTTTTGTTTCAATCGGCGTAAAACTGACTCGAAAGACCCTAACTTCATTTCCGCTTTGTATCGAGAAATCCTTCTCCTCTGCGTTCTCTTCCCCTTTGAGCACTTGAGATATGTATGTATTCATATCCTTGTCTATGACGCACTCATCTATATGGAGGCCCTCAATCGTATTTCCACTTCTTTTATATGGAATACTGCTCTTGGCCTTCGTATTGGCAAATACAACAATTGATTTTTCGTTGACAACCAAATGGCCGTCCTCGAGCTTATCAAAGAGTGTATATAAAATATCTTCTTCCTCTATTGCCTTATTTACGAGTTTTACCAGTTCATCCTCTGGACAAGAGGAGAGATCTTCAACAACCTTTTTGAGCAGTCTATTTGACAATTGCGGCCTCCCTAATTATATAATCAAGCCCTGTTTTTTCATTCATATTGAACGTTTCTACACTTTCATTCCATCTTTGAAGAATAGTTAGAATCCTTCTTACCTTATACGGTTCGAGCCTACCTTCCTTGAGCATTTTTTCGACCTCTTCAATTAGTCTCTGTCTAAAATATTTATATGCACCCATATCCTCAAGAAATTTATTGAGATCCTCTTCTCTCTTAGGAGTAATATTAGTAGATGCAATAAGCATAGATAGAAATGCCATGACCTCTTCGTCACACCTTCTAATGCACTCTTCATCGTGCGATGAAAAGAAATAGAAAGAATCGAAAGATGAGAACTTTCCTCTTATATTAAATCTTTTCTCGATAAGCTTAGATACAGTTTCTCCTCCAAGTGGTGAAAAATTGAACTTTCTCACTCTCGAGAGGATCGTCTCCATTATTTTCTGGCTATCACTAGATATAAGAATTATATATAGATGTTCATCCGGCTCCTCGAGCATCTTTAATATAGAGTTTTTTGCCCCTTCGGTTGCTTCTTCGATATTTTCTATTATAACGACTTTCTCGCCGTATGAGGATGCGGCCCATTCCTTTATGCATCTCATCTGGTCTATCGATACAGGAGAAGGAGAGCTGTGTCCGGAGTAAATATATTTATTGTTTCCATCAAGCTTTAAACTAAGAAGCTTCTTTATATCGTCATCGCTAAAGTCGTTCTTATCTTCTATTTCAGATATGTATATATCGGCCTTTTCTGCTATCTCGAAAAGAGAGGAAGATGAGGAGGAAAACGCAGAAGAAAGAACAGAGTTATATTGCATATTTATAAGGCGCACTGTCTCAATTAAAAAGAGCTTTGCCTCCCTAGTTCTCTGTCGCGAAAAAAGTTTAATAGCAGAAGAAAGCCTAGTCTCTAAAGAACGGAAAGGAAAATAAATAACAGATTGCGTTCTAAGAATATCTCGTCTCTCTCCTGTCAGTAAAAAAGCCAGGTCAAGCGCTCCTGTCAGTCTTCCAGATCCCGAGCGACCTGAAAACAAAAGCGACTGGGGCAAAAGATTATCTTTAATGTTATTCTTCAATTCGCCCGAAATCTTCGGTTGTATTACATCTAGATTTTCAAACGCCAAGAAGAACTCCTTTCGCATCCAATCCCAAAGAAGAGAATAAAGAGAGATATAATTTATTATAGAAGAAACTATTCTCCTTGAGAGGCGTAAGGGAATAGAAAGGCTGAAGAGACACAAGTTCAAGTAAAATAAACATTAAAAATAAAGCAATAATGGAAGAAGCAATAAAGCCCATGAGTCCATCAAGCCACCCCAGGGACATAGCATCGAAGGCTGAACCTAGGATATTTCCCAATAATTTAAATAAAGAGAAAATCACAAGACAAAGCACTACATATGAAATTAGATTAAGCCAGAGAGGCGGCAAATCTATCCTCTTGGAAAAAAAGGAAGAAAGCGTAGAAACAAATAAAAGAGCAATTGGAAATGTAAATACATACCCTATCACCTTAAAGGCGAAACGTGAAAACCCTATTGCGAATCCGGCTATTGCGCTGATGAGCACAACAGAAACAAGAATTATGTCAAAAATACCGAAGGATACTGATCCTATTAAAATCGTCCAATCCATAGTGTCATTTTAACACAACAAAATACTCTTTATCTATAGAAATTATGTTTTTGTAAGAGACCAAAATATTCATTTTCTGAGAGAAAAGAGTGAAAATCAAAATAATGCATACAAAATAATTATTTGTAAGTTAAATAATTAAAATAATTTACCTATAAGGATATTAAGGCCATTAGCTGACCAAGTATTTTTCTGTTATTGCTATCCGATTACCCTCTTTTTTGGTATTATCTATGTATGGCGAATTTTTTTACAAAATTATTTGGTGGAACAAAACAAGAAAAAGATATAAAAAGACTCACTCCCATACTCGAGAGTGTGAAAAAAGAATATTCATGGGCAGCTAGTCTTAAGGACGAAGAGTTTCCTCTTCTAACAGCAAAATGGAAGAAGGAAATACAAGAAGAAGGAAAGAGCCTTGATGAGATATTACCCAAGGCATTTGCTCTCGCCCGTGAAGCGAGCGGTAGATGCATCGGCGAGAAACATTTCGATGAGCAGATAATGGGAGCATTAGTTCTCCACAGCGGTTCAATACTAGAAATGAAAACAGGAGAAGGTAAAACACTTACAAGTGTTCCTGCGGCATACCTGAATGCTCTTACCGGAAAAGGTGTCCACATAGTTACAGTGAATGATTACCTTGCATCAAGAGACAAGGACTGGATGGGATCTATATACCGCTTTTTAGGGCTTTCTGTCTCAGTTATTCTCCCCGGACAGGATGAAAGAACAAAACGTGAAGCATATTCATCAGATATTACATATGGAACGAACAACGAGTTCGGCTTCGATTATCTAAGAGATAACATGAAACAGAGCCTCGAGCATAAGATACAACCCAGACATAACTACTGTATTATCGATGAAATTGATTCGATATTAATCGATGAAGCAAGAACACCTCTAATAATCTCCGGGCAGGCTGAGGACGACACGAGCAAAGTAATGGCAGCCAAATCGATTGTCCCCTACTTCAAAGAATGTGAAAAGGATCCCGAGACCGGAACCTACTATGAATTGAGTCAAATTGAAAAGATGGACAGAGAGGTCTATGCCGCATTCGACGAAAGAGGCGACTATAAGATCGACGAGAAAAATAAAAATATTACGCTCACTAAACAAGGTATGACAAAGATGGAAGAGCTCTTGAGAAAAACAGGAGCGCTCGAAAAAAGTACGGACGAAGAAGGAAATACAGTCTACTCGCTTTATGACGGAAACAACTTCGAACTTGTCCACTATGTTAGCCAGGCCTTGAGAGCACAATATCTATACACAAGGGATGTAGATTACATTGTTAAAGACGGCCTTGTAGAGATAGTTGATGAATTTACGGGACGCGTTCTACCCGGGCGTAGATATTCCGAGGGACTACACCAAGCAATAGAGGCAAAGGAAAATGTAAAGATACTCGGAAAGAGCAAGACATTTGCAACAATTACATTCCAGAACTTCTTCCGTATGTATGACAAGATCAGTGGTATGACGGGAACAGCAGATACGGAAGCCGTTGAATTCAAGGAAATCTACAATACAGATGTAGTTGTAATTCCAACCCATTTGCCGGTAAAGCGTATAGACAAGAGCGATCTTACATTCTACAACGAAGAGTTCAAATTCAAGGCCATTGTTGAAGATGTAAAGAGAATACATAGCACCGGACAACCTATTCTTATAGGTACGACCTCAATAGAAAAGAGCGAATTATTGTCCCTTCTTCTTAAAAAAGAAGGAATAAGACATGAAGTATTGAACGCAAAAAACCATGCAAGGGAAGCATACATAATCGGAGAAGCAGGCGCTAAAGGCGCTGTAACGATTGCAACGAATATGGCAGGAAGAGGTACAGATATTAAACTTGGAGGATCCCCGGAGCATCTTGCCATGAAGAAAGTCGGTACCGATGCAACTGAAGAAGAGCTTAAAGCAGCAAAAGAAGCAATAATGGATGATTACAAAAAAGCCTATGAAGAGGTCAAAAGCCTCGGAGGCTTATACATAATCGGCTCAGAGCGCCATGAATCGAGACGTATAGACAATCAGCTTAGAGGAAGAGCCGGTAGACAAGGTGATCCTGGAGTTTCACAATTCTACATCTCTCTCGATGACACTCTCATGCGTCTCTTTGCCCGCGATGGCATGAAAGAGATGCTAGGGAGACTGGGGCTCAATACAGGAGAGCCTCTACACCACAAGATGCTCGACTCCGCTATAGAAAACGCTCAAAAGAAGGTTGAGGAGAGAAACTTTGCAATAAGAAAGAGACTTCTTGAATACGACAATGTTCTTAACGAGCAAAGAAACTTCATCTACTCTCAGCGCGATGAGATTCTCTCATCTTCAGATCTTACACAAAGAGTTGAAGAGAATAACGCTTTTCTCATAGATGATGTCTATGAGTCCTCTTCTGGCGAAGAAAACAAAGTAATCGATGCACTCAGAAGATTATATAACGTAACATTCCTCCCCGAAGATGTAAAAAATAAAGAGGAACTCAAAAATAAGATTTGTCGAATAATTGAAGAGAAAAAGAACTTCGTAGGTAATGAGGTTTTCAATGATTACTTAAGATATATTTACCTTAAGAATATCGACAAGAGATGGGTCGACCACCTTGATGCACTCGATGAGCTGAGAGATGCAGCTTCTCTTATGAGCTACGCACAAAAGAACCCGCTTGTTGAATACAAGAATACTGCATCAGATGCATTCGATGAGATGCTAAATAGCATTACAGAAGCGGTATGTAAAGCGGCACTTCTTGTACAATTTAGAATTAACGGCCCGATAAAAAAAGAAGATGCAAGAAAACTTAATACAATCCATAACGAAATGGGAGAGATAATGAATAATAACAGAGGCACAGTTGTAAAGAGCCAAGCCGAGGCACATAACACGACAGTACGGCGCTCCTTACCTAAAGTCGGAAGAAACGACCCATGTCCCTGCGGAAGCGGCAAGAAATACAAGAATTGCTGCGGAAGAAACGTTTAATCCCAACAGATAGAATTCTTTGCTCCAAGAGAAAATAAATCCCATGTCAATTTCGGCATGGGTTTATTTATAGATATGGAATTCCTTATTATCGTTTTCGATAATTTAAGACGCCAGATACATATAAAATTAGATAGCATTAACATCTTCAGTTTTTTTTACAATATATTTTTGCTTGCTGCTATTGGCTTTCTCTGGAATTGTC
Source organism: Clostridium sp. CAG:452 (assembly GCA_963626675.1). Taxonomy (GTDB): domain Bacteria; phylum Spirochaetota; class Spirochaetia; order Sphaerochaetales; family Sphaerochaetaceae; genus Ornithospirochaeta. The sequence continues at coordinate 9,545 of CAVFXW010000042.1, forward strand.
ATTATTAATTTTCCACTTTCAAGTAAAGGTTTAAGATAGTAGTTGAAGAAATGCTTTCTATCAGAATATCCCATTTCATCCATAATTTCCTTTCTACTCCTAGGCTCAAAACAAAAATTTAATATCTTGTCTTGTTCCTGCTTCTCGGCTTGGGGGGTGACTTGGGGGGTGACTTGTTCTGGAGTCTCACAAGAAACATCTTCTTTGCTCCAGTATTTGTTCTTTAGCGTT
>CAVFXW010000043.1:0-37652 GCA_963626675.1 Clostridium sp. CAG:452
AACTTATATAATTGCTTGTATTTTTAATTATAATATTTATAATTGTTAATTAGGTTGAGGTATAGATGTCTAAAGCGATTGCATTTCATTTGCAGAAAGGTGGAGTAGGCAAAACAAGTGTTTGCGGTGCTCTTGCGTGTCAAAGCGCACTTTCCGGCTATAAAACGCTTATGATAGACTGTGATCCTCAAGGTAACCTCTCTTCCTGGTTTTTGGAAGAAGCTCCAAAATTTGAATTGAGCGATGTTCTCCAGGGTAAATGTTATGTTCTTGATGCTGTAGTCAAGCTGGATACAATTGATAATCTATATATTTTACCCACTTTCAGTATTGGTGGAACGCTCAAAAACTACAGCGAAACTAAACTTAATGATGAACCATTCATCATACAGGATCTTGTTAATGAAATTGCAGGGGAATTTGATCATATTTTGCTTGATCTTTCTCCGGGACTGGGTAGGCTTGAGAGAGCTGCAATTATTGCATCAAATGAAGTAATTACTCCAATGACTACTGAGATATTTTCTCTTGATGGGTTTGAGATCTTTGTTGATGAACTGAATAAGTTAAAGAAAAATTATAAATCTTCTGTCAAGCATAATAAAATCATCATAAATAGTTATGATGAAAGGGTTAAGCAGGCTCGTGAAATATATGAGGAAGCATCACGTACTGGGCACTATTGTGTCTTTAGAATCCCTGTTGATCCTCTTTTTAGAAAAGCTCAGACAGCACATAAAATACCTCAAAAATATAAAGTTAACGGTAGGGGTCTTAAGCCGGGAACTGTTGAGGCACTTTATAAGATTAATAAAAGAATTTGGGGTTGAGAGGTAAAAAATGGCACTTAAGAAGAATGATGAGAGTAAAAGTGAAAGCCTAGGCGGATTAAAAGCTAAGGCGATCTTTGGTGGCACAAAAGAACCTAAGGAGAAAAAAGTTCTTACTACTTTCTCTATTGAGCCTTCTTTTAAGGATGAACTTGAAGGTCTCTTTGAGAATATGGGTCTTGGATGGGCTGCTGGAATTAGATTTGCTCTTAAAGAATTTGCTAAGAAATATAGCGAAGATAATTAAATTAATATTTCTTTCATATTTAATTAGTATAAGTATAGTATAAATATTATTGTTAAACGCAATGGTTCCTGTTTATTTTGTGATAGGAACCGTTTGTTTTAATCCATATTTGCTAGCATTTCTATAAAATCTTTAGCACTATTTATTGTGTTTTTTCTTTCTTCTTCAGGTGTTAACTCTTTATCTTTAAATAAACTCTTTGGTATTTCTTCGATAAATCTACTAGGAAGTGCTGACTTTAATTTGTTCTCATAATCTTGTCTTGCATTAGCATAGTTTATATAAAGCTTTTCTCTAGCTCGGGTAAGAGCGACATAGAATAGTCGGCGCTCTTCATCTATATTCCTCATATCTTCTTCTAGAGCTCGTTTTGAAGGTATTATGTTATCCTCTATGCCACATAAAAAGACAACTTTAAATTCAAGCCCCTTTGATGAGTGCATAGTCATCAAGTTCACAGCAGTATTATCATCTTTATTTTCATCCCCTATAATTGATACGGAATGTAGAAAATCTCTTAGTGTTTTATCTTTGTTCTTTATAAAGAATTTTCTTATCCTGTCACTAAGGAAGGAAATTGAATGTAGTTTAAATTCGACAACCTTATCACTCTCCTGATACTCTTCTCTTATTGCGATATCGTATCGTGTGTCTTTTATTATCGCATCGATAAGTTTTTCTGGAGTGGAAATCATTCCCCTCCACTTATAAAGAAGTTTAATCAAATTATTCATCCCTTCTTGAGTTTTACTATTGAAGAGGGGAGAGAGAGAATTTCTATTCAAAGATTCTTCGAGTGTTATATTATCTCTATCTTGTGCTTCTCTTAGTTTTTCAATTGTTGTTCTTCCAATTCCTCTTTTTGGAGTATTGATTATTCTTAAAAGAGAATTATCATCTTTTGGATTTACAATTATTTTTAGGTAACAAAGGATATCTCTTACTTCTTTGCGGTCGAAGAATGAAGATCCTCCTGAAATGTTAACTGGAATTCTATACTCAAGAAATGCTGATTCTATTGTACTCAATAATGTGTTTGTTCTGACTAGGACAGCGAAATCTTTAAATGAATACTTATACTCTCTCATGAGCTTTTTTATTTCAGTACTTACCCATATTGCTTCATCGTCTCCTGTAGCGTGGGCTTTTATTTTCAATGCATCCCCATCTCCTATCTCAGTCCAGAGCTTTTTTTCTTTGCGCTCTTTATTGTGTTGAATGAGAGCATTCGCAGCATTGAGTATATTTCCACTAGAACGATAATTGTGTTCGAGTCTGTATTCATGTAATTCCGGGAAATCTTTTTCAAACATTAATAGATTCTTGTAGTTGGCGCCACGCCATGAATATATCGACTGGTCGTCGTCTCCGACTACGAGGATATTGCGGTATTTAAGTGCAATCATACTTACTAGGCGATATTGCATGAGGGATGTATCCTGGAACTCATCAACGAGAATATAACGGTATCTATCCTGTACTTTAGTAAGTATGTCGTTTCGGAGAGTGAATAGTTTTATGGGAAGAACTATCAAATCATCGAAATCTACAACGTTATAAGCCTTTTGAGTGAGTAGAAACTCCTCATATATCTCTCTCACTGCAGATCCTTTTTCGGGTGGAATCTCCCTTTCTGTTTTGTATGCTGAAAAATGTGACTTAAGGCTGCTCGCATTATATTGTGCAATTTCATATCCTTTTGCCGTAACAGCACTCTTAACAAGAGAGAGTGTATCATTATCATCATAGAGTGAGAAATCATTCTTGTAGCCGAGGTAATGGATGTATTGCTTCAATATTCCCAGTCCGAAGGAATGAAATGTAGTAGAAGTAAGTTTTTTGAGTTCTCGTCCTGTTATTTCTCTGATTCTCTCTGTCATTTCTATGGCAGCCTTGTTAGTAAAAGTCAGGGCAAGAATCTCATCTTCCTTTATTCCTTCTTCAAGCATCTTCGCAATACGATACGTAAGCATACGTGTTTTGCCACTACCGGCTCCCGCTATTATAAGCTCCGGGCCGGAAAAGTTTGATGCTGCTAAACACTGTTCCTTATTAAGTAAACTAGATAAATCTAATGACACCGAAATAGGGTGTCAAAAAGCGCCATGTTGGTCAATTGGGAGTTTTGTTTTTTGTTTAATTAAATGTTATGAGCGAAGAGTATTATGGTTCCAGACCATAATTGAAGAATTGAATCGGGAAAACAACTTTAAATACTATTTGATAAGGCCAATATATTCTTAGAGATTATAGACGTATCTACACTCTTGTTATTTCGGTCATGGCTTTGGTAAAGAAAATTAGATAGCTCTATTAGAGGATGGTGATGACTCTTGAAAAACTTCTTCGCTTATAATTTCAAAACTTCTTTCTCATCAATTTAATTCATGCGAAAAGCCTTCTATGTGGATTAAAGTTGAATTTATTATTGCTTGTGGAGCTGGAAATTATAGATGGGGTAACTTTTTTCTTAAAATAAAACACGTTTTTTTACAAATATCAGAGAAAGAGTGCTATAGTCTAATTAATTACACATTTATCTTAGGAGGAAAAAGGTGAAAAAAGGATTTATCATTGTTCTCTGCATGCTCGCATCCCTCGCTCTATTTAGTCAGGGAGCATCAGAAACCAAGAAGGTCGAGGATACTCTCGACGTCTATTCAATTATGCCTGAAAAGTATGCAACACAGGTATTTGAGCAGTTCACAAAGGACACTGGAATTAAGGTTAACTTTGTTCGTCTTAGCTCCGGAGAGGCACTCTCCAGACTTATTGCAGAAAAAGACAACCCTCAGGTCGACTGCCTTTGGGGTGGTCCGTCTGACACATATGACGCATGCGTAGACGAAGGCATCTTCATCCAGTATACGCCAAAAGAAGCAGACAAGATTCCAGCTAACTACCAGAGTCCGGATCACTACTGGACAGGAATCGGACTAATTCCACTTTGTATTCTCACCAATACAGATTTCCTTGCAAAGAACAACCTCTCAGCTCCGACAAGCTGGTATGATCTTCTTGATCCAGCATACGTAAACGGACTTCAGATGGCTGATGCAAGAACAAGTGGAACAGCAACAGAGAGAATTTACGCAATGGTTCTCGGTCTTGGTGAAGATGAAGCATTCGATCTTCAGAAGAAGATGAACAAGAACGTCCAGCTTTATACAAAGAGTGGCGCAGGTGGTGCTCTTCCGATTGCTAACGGCCAGGCTGCAAGTGGCATCTTCTATCTTGTCGATGCTCTTGATATCGTTCTCCAGGGTTATCCACTAGTAATCTCTTATCCTAAGGAAGGTGTTACATATGGCGTTGAAGGATGCGGTATCGTAAACGGATGTAAGCATCCAGAAGCAGCAAAAGCTCTCATGGACTGGGCTTCAACAAAGGCTCTCGGTGAATTCATGATGGAAAACGATATATGTTATGTTCCTACAAGACCCGATGTTACAGTTAAGCTCGAAGCACTAGATATGTCGAAGATTCCTCTCATTGAGTCTTCTTCTGTCTGGAAGGGTGAAAACAGAGCAAGATTCATCGAAAGATGGGAAAATGAAGTCATTACAAACTGACACTTACGTTTATTATAAGGGGGAGGGCCGCCTCCCCTTTATGCAGTCACTTATCAGAAATAACTAGGAAATTATGAAAAGAAATCATACAAAGGGCTCTGGGAAATCTCTTCTCATAAAACGGGATCCGACCCTCTTTTGTGCACTTACCATTATCTGGTTATGTTTTGCACTATTTATCTTTTATCCGATTATAAAGCTTCTTGTCGCAGCATTCTTCAAAAACGGAGAATTTTCGATAGAAATACTCAAAAAAAATTATATGAGCAAGAGTAACCTTAAGAGTCTGTGGAACTCGCTATACCTAGCTGTCTTTGTGGCAGTCTTTGGAACTCTTCTGGGGTACATACTTGCTCTCTTTGTAAACAGAATGAACATGCCGTCTTGGCTTAGGGTGATTATTAATGCAGTAACCATGCTTCCTTTGATATCACCTCCGTTCACATCGTCAATATCGCTTTCAATGGCGCTCGGACCTAATGGAACACTTCTTAAGTTAATGAATATTCCGGATTTCAACATATACGGATTTACAGGGACATTTATAGCGGAGACGCTGACATATTTCCCTGTATCATATATGGTGATTTCAGCAATACTGAATACAATGAGTTCAAGTCTCGATGATGCTGCACTCTCACTTGGGGCAAAGAACAGTAGAATACTTAGAACTGTCACATTCCCGTTGAGTATGCCTGCAGTTGCAAACTCATTTCTGCTACTCTTCGGATCATCGCTGGCAGATTTTGCAACGCCGCTTATCCTTGGTAGCCATACATTCCCCGTTCTTCCGACACAGGCATATCTACAAATTACAGGTAAGTTCGATATAAACGGAGGAAGCGCACTCTCACTGCTTTTACTAATTCCGGCCGTCCTTGTTTTTTTCTTTCAGCAGTTCCTTGTCGGGAAGAAAAGTTATGTTACGGTTTCAGGAAAGAGTGGACATCAATCGTTTTTCAGTCCATTGCCTATAATCGTTAAAGTAGTATGCTCCATTGTTTCATTAGTGGTTCTCGCATTCGTAATATACCTCTACTACATAATTCTCAAAGGATCCCTTGTAAAGGTCTGGGGTATAAACGAAACGATAACATTCGATCATTATGCCTATGTCTTCAAACGAGGTAAGAAGGCTATTTCTGACACGCTGAAGATAGCAGTTCTTTCCACATTGATTGGGGGTGTCCTTGGTGTCGTCATCGGATATATAGTGCAAAGAAAGAAATTTCCTTTAAGAAGATTCTTCGATTTCTCGGCAATCCTCAACTATGCCCTTCCGGGAACAGTTGTCGGTATTGCATATATCATTGCATTCAATAAGAAACCGATAATTCTCACCGGTACTCTTACAATTCTCGTTGCCGCTTACGTCTTCCGTTACTATGCAACTGGAATTAGATCTGTAATGGCATCTCTTAAGCAGATTGACCCGTCGATAGAGGAGGCCTCTGAAAGCCTAGGTGCAAGTCCTATTCGAACATTCACCAAAGTTACCATTCCTCTAATTATTCCGGCGGTGCTTACAGGTATGAGGTACCTTTTTATCCACAGTATGACAGCCATCAGTGCCACGATATTTCTTGTCTCGGCACGCTGGACACTACTCACTACAAGAATACTTGAAAGCATGACAGAACTACAGTTTCCACAGGCATGCGCATTCTCGATAGTCTTGATTGTTTTTGTTTTTGCTGCAGATAGCCTTATTGCGCTAATTATGCATCTATATACCAAACAGTTTAGCTCAGGCAAAGAAAAGAAGAGATAAATTATGAAAGAAATAGCACTTGAATTAAAAAATGTTAAAAAAATATTTGAAAAAGATGGCATGAAACTCACTGCCGTTGATGATACCACGCTCAGTGTAGAGAAAGGTGAGCTTGTTACTTTCCTTGGTCCTTCCGGCTGCGGTAAGACGACAACCCTTAGAATGATAGCCGGCTTTGAGCGTCCTACTTCCGGATGCATCACCTTCGCTGGCCGCGACATGACTAATGTCCCTGTCAATAAGAGAGGGATCGGATTCGTCTTCCAGAATTATGCTCTCTTTCCACATATGACTATATACAACAACGTTGCATACGGCCTTAAAGCGAGAAAGGATAATCCGTCAGAGATAAAGAAAAAGGTTGAAGATGCACTCGCACTCGTTAGTCTCACGGGAACGGAGAACAAATATCCTAACGAACTCAGTGGAGGAGAACAGCAGAGAGTAGCTCTTGCACGAGTCATAGTAATGGACCCCGCCCTCCTTCTTATGGATGAGCCTCTATCAAACCTAGACGCAAAACTTAGAATACACATGAGGACGGAGATTAGAAGAATCCAGAAAAAACTCGGTATAACATGCCTCTACGTAACACACGATCAGGCAGAGGCTCTTACGGTTTCTGACAGAATTATGGTAATGAGTAGGGGAAAGGTTGAGCAGATCGGAACTCCACAGGAAATCTACTCTTCTCCTCAATCAGGCTTCGTAGCAGACTTCATTGGGCAGGCAAACACCATAGAATGCGTAGTCAAAAACTTCAATGACGGATTAATCACAGCAACACTTCCAACAGGAGATACAGTCAATGGTAGAACATGTGAGTCATTTTCTACTGGAGATAAGGCAATACTCGTTGTAAGGCCGGAGAATATAGATGTTAGAGGAAGAAATGAATATAAGATCAAAGCTGAAGTGAAGAGTACAGTCTTCGTCGGTAGCCATATTGACTACGAACTCATGCTAAGCGGGAAAATTATCAAAGCATCAATCGATTATAAACCCGATATGACCCTATACTCTCCAGGAGATTGCGTCTCAATTCTTATGGACGAGAAGACGCTTGTGTTCCTCAGTCATTAAAATACATGGGTGGTAATAATGCCACCCATTCTTAATGGCGTCTGAGTATCGTGCGATATGTTAATTATCTGTGCTTAGATTCTCTTTTTATTTCAATTGCATCAAAAGGACATATTTCATGGCAACAATAACAACGTATGCATTTCTCCTTATCTATGAGAACTCCATCTTGAGATAGTCTTAGTGCCTTTAGAGGACAAATCAATATACACTTAGAGCATCTTTTACATTTGTCTTTATTGAAAAATGGAGTAGGCCTGGAAAATGTACTTGTTCTTTCCTTTCTTTTTTTGAAATACGGGAGAATTAGACTCGAGAAGAGTGAACGTTTTTTATCCTCAACTCTTCTATAATTCTTAATTACAAGGTCGTAAGGAGAAAGGATAGGGTAGAGGCCGTCTGTTATCCCTTTATTCTTCTCTTCTAGTGCAGCTAGAATAGGAACTTCAGATGTATTATATCCCATGATGATGGCTTCTGCTTTGTCTATAGCTGGAGAAGATGCACTGGAAAATAGTAGATTAGTCTGCCTAGGTGTACCATTAGCAGGTCCAGCGCCTTCCATTGAGATAATTCCATCCATTATCGAATACTCGGGAATATGAGTGCTGTATATATCTACTATGACACGACTGAATGCCTCGGGGGACGGAGCTTTGAGATGCATAGGACTCTTATTCAGTCCTGGAACTGTTCCAAACATATTCTTTACACATCCTGTCGCTTTCATAAGGAGGTGTGTTTTCATCTTTGCCACGCTTATGACTATATCACACTCATCGAGATAGCTTGTTTGGAGAACTTTGAAACCTGAAGAGAGAGTGCGTAGAGTGGCATTTTGGGAAAAATCAACCCATTCTACGTCTTCTTGGATGCATACATCCCATATTCCACAATTCTTAGGTTTAAATGCAGCTCCGGGGAGTCCTGGAGAGTCTCCTACAATTATCCTTCCGGCTCCCTTTTCTTTTAGTATTCTTATAAGTGCTTTCACGACAATAGGATTTGTTGTTATATGTTTTTCAACTGGAGAGTCAGATAGTACATTGGGCTTGATGAGTATATATTTATTTTCTACAAGAGGAAAATCTGTTATACCTATCATCCTCTCCAATGTTTCTTTAACTATTTCGAGTTCATATCTATTGCATCTAGCTATTGCAACTTTTGCTCTACTCATCTAACACCTTCTTTCTTAGTAAACAAAAATACATAGGTCCTAAACCACTAGAACTATCTGGAAGTATTATTGCTCCATGTTTTCTTTTTTCCTCTAAAGGAACATTGGTAGGAATTTCCTCTACTATTAGAGAGTGCCTCTTAAAGAGTTTTTCTATTACTTCTTCATTTTCACCACAATTGATAGAACAAGTTGAATAGAGGATGTAGCCACCATTTTTTACAGCCATAAGCGCACTCGAGAGAAGAGCATATTGGGTTATACTCAGTCTCTTCGGCCTAGACTCTGACCATTGAAAAAGGTATTTTTGATCGTTTAGAACATGACGCTCGCTTGAACACGGCGCATCAACTAAAACGGCGTCATATATATCCTTTTCATATAATCCCCAGCTCTCTGCATTATAACCCGTGATTCGTATATTCTTTTGTTTTGAACTAAGTGAAGAAGAGAAGACTTCCTTCATTCTTCTTCGTCTTTCAGGGGAACGATCATTTGAAGTAAGAGAACCGCTAGAGTCGAGTTTCAGGGCAATGACAAGGCTTTTGCCACCGGGAGCCGCACACATATCGAGTACATTTGAAGATGGAGAGACAGGAAGAAGAGAGGCTGTCAAAAGAGAGGATTTATCCATGTAATATGGTTTATCAAGTCCTTCCGGACTTACTTTATTTTCATTTTCCTTAAGGAGAGCTTGTTTAAGAGAAGGCCACCTCTCTTTGTATTGTGAGAGGTAGAAGTTATCGAATCTCTCTTCTGCACTTTCTTTATTCTTTTTACTCATTCTTTATATGAACCAAACACATATAAATGTAGATACTACGATACCGAGAATCATCCCCCAAAGAACCTGTAGCTTAGTGTGCCCAACAAGAGTCTTCAGATGTTCTTCTTGAAAGGCATCCTTGCTGAACATGTCCGAGAGAACTTTAGACCACTTATTCAATGTTTGAGCCTGTTTACCTGTTTCTAAGCGTACGTTCGTTGCATCGTTAAAGACAATCAAAGCAAAGAGGAGGGAAAAGACGAAGAATGTCGAACCGTAGCCTTGAGTCAAGCCGATTGCATTTGCGAGTGCTGCGACACTCGAGGAATGGCTTGAAGGCATTCCTCCGTTTGTTAAGAATACTTTCAATGAAAAATGATGATTAATCCTTGCTTCAACAAAGCACTTTGCAAGTTGTGCCATTCCCATCGATACAATAACCGACCAAAATACAGGATTTAGGAAGATGTTGTTTTTCATTAGGGATATGTTAATTCTATTATTACTCTTCTTCAAGGGTAGTATTTTATTGAAGAACAGCTTTAAAATATCGGCTATGAAATATGATACAGTTATAATCGGATCCGGACCTGGTGGAATATTCACAAGCTATGAACTTATTAAAATTAATCCAAATCTTAAAATTGCAATAATTGAGTGTGGAGGAGAGCTTGAGAGGCGTAAATGTCCTATTGACGGCGATAAAATAAAGACCTGTGTTCATTGTCAAACATGTGCAATTATGAACGGATTCGGTGGGGCGGGTGCGTTTTCAGACGGTAAATACAACATAACAAATGAGTTCGGTGGTAATCTTCACGAATATATAGGCAAAGAAAAAGCCATTGAGCTCATGAAATATGTAGATGGAATAAACTCTGCTTACGGTGGGAGCAAAACCAAACTCTATTCGACTACTGCCTCAACGGATTTTAAGCGCGAGTGCCTCAAAAACGGCTTACATCTATTGGATGCAGAGGTAAGACATCTCGGAACGGATATAAACTATTTAGTACTTGGCAACCTTTTTTCTTTTCTCAAAGATAAGGTTGAATTTCATTTTTCCACAAGAGCTGAAGAAGTTGAGAAGACTGAAGAGGGATATAGAATTATAACTGATAAAGGTGATTTCTATTCTAAAACCTGCGTAATAAGTGTAGGACGAAGTGGCAGCAAATGGATGGAGAAGGTCAGTAAAGACCTTGGAATAAAGACTCATTCAAATAGAGTTGATATAGGGGTGAGGGTAGAGCTTCCGTCTCTCATTTTCAATCACATAACAGATGAACTCTATGAAAGCAAAATTGTTTATAAAACAGAGAAATATCAAGATCGGGTGCGTACTTTCTGTATGAATCCTAGGGGAAAAGTAGTGACTGAGAATACTAACGGTATTGTGACTGTTAATGGGCACAGCTATGAGGACCCCGAGAGACAGACGGAGAATACGAATTTTGCTCTTCTTGTTTCAAAGCATTTCACAGAACCATTTAACGACTCCAACAGCTATGGCGAATCGATTGCAAAATTATCGAATATGCTTGGAGGAGGTGTTATTGTACAACGCTTTGGCGACCTTATCAGAGGACAGAGAACGACAGAGAAAAGGCTAGAGAAAGCATTCATTACGCCGACACTCAAAGCAACGGCAGGAGACTTATCGCTTGTTATCCCGAAGAGAATACTCGATGGCATTATTGAGATGATTTATGCGCTTGATAGAATAGCTCCGGGGACTGCAGGAGACGACACGCTTCTATATGGTGTGGAAGTTAAGTTTTATAACATGGAAGTTGAAATTGATAATAATCTCGAAACCATCCATAAAGGACTCTTTGTCATAGGTGATTGTTCGGGAGTTACGCATTCGCTTTCCCATGCCTCTGCAAGCGGAATATATATCGCACGATATATGGCAGAAATGAATTTAAGCTAGAATGTTACTTTAAACAGTAATTTCATCTTTTATATCTTTTTTTATTTATGTATCATTTAGACCTAGGACGGTGAACTATGGGAAGTACGCTTTGTTATAAAATTCTTTCTGAGCATTTATTGAAAGGTAAGCTTGAGAAGGGAAGTGAGATTGAAATACGAATTGACCAAACCTTGACGCAAGACGCAACGGGAACTATGGCCTATCTTGAATTTGAGTCACTTGGACTAGATCGGATAAAATGCGAAAAAAGTGTGAGTTATGTTGATCACAATACCATACAAGTTGGATTTGAAAATGCTGATGACCACGAATATTTAAGAACGATTGCGGCCCAAAAGGGAGTTATCTACTCACGCTGTGGAAACGGTATATGTCACCAAGTTCATCTTGAGAGGTTTTCTGCTCCCGGAAAGACATTAATCGGAAGTGATTCACATACCCCTACAGCAGGCGCAGTGGGCTCCTTCGCATTTGGCTCGGGTGGCCTTGATGTTGCGCTCTCTATGGCCGGCGTTGGCTTTTCTATGATATGTCCGCGTGTTGTTAATATTTCTCTTAAGGGTAGGCTTAAACCTTTTGTAACAGCAAAGGATGTTATTTTAAAGGTGCTTGAACATTTCGGTGTTAATGGAAATGTGAATACTGTATTTGAATATACAGGAGAGGGAGTAGCGAGTCTATCTATTCCAGAGAGAGCTACAATTACGAATATGGGAGCAGAGTGTGGAGTTACTACTTCCCTCTTTCCGAGCGATGATGTGACGCTTGATTTTCTAAAAAAGCAGAAAAGAGAGTGTGATTTTGTTGCCCTTAAGGCTGATGAAGATTGTGTTTATGATGACGCCTATACAATAGATCTCGATGAGCTTGTGCCAATGGTTGCACTTCCTCATTCTCCGGGGAACGTAACTACTGTTAAGGAAATTGAAGGATTGAAGATCAATCAAGTGCTTATCGGTTCTTGTACGAACTCATCCTACTATGATTTGAGAAAGGCCTCTCAAATTCTTAATGGAAAGAGAGTATCTCCCCGCGTTTCATTTGGAGTTGCACCAGGAAGTAGAGCTGTGTTGGAGAGTATTACAGAAGACGGCACGCTTCTTACATTAATCGAAAGTGGAGCGCGCATTCTTGAGTCATGTTGTGGATTTTGTATAGGAAACCATCAGTCCCCTGAGACGAACGCAGTATCTCTCAGAACTAATAACCGTAATTTTGAAGGCCGTAGTGGCACTAAGAGTGCTTCTGTATATCTTGTCTCTCCTGAGACTGCAGCTTACTCTGCATTGTATGGAGAAATAAGGGACCCCAGAGGGTGTGATGTAGATTTATCAACCATTGATCCATTTAAGAGCCAAAAGGTTGACGACTCGATGTTTATATTCCCCGAGAATGCTCCAAAGGAAGAAGTAAAGCGCGGCCCGAATATTGGAGAGCCACCACTTAACACTCCTCTAAAAGAGGAAATATCGGGTTCGGTATGGCTTAAGGTTGGTGATAAGATAACAACAGACCATATAATGCCCGCCGGACAATTTTTGAAGTACAGATCAAACATACCGAAGTATGCTCAATATGTTTTCTATCCTGTTGATGAGACGTTCTCTAAAAGGGCTCTTGAGAAGAAAAGTAAAGGTGAATGCGGCTTTATAATTGCTGGATTAAGTTACGGCCAGGGGTCAAGTAGAGAGCATGCAGCAATATGCCCCATGTATCTAGGGGTAAAAGCTGTAATAGCAAAATCTATTGAGAGAATTCACCAAGCAAACTTATGTAACTTCGGCATACTTCCTCTCATTTTTGTTAATGAGGATGACTACTCTTTAATTGATAAGGAAGATAAATTAATACTTTCTGATACCTTCTCTTCTTTAGAGAAAGGTAAGGCGACACTTATAGATGAGACAAAGGGTATTGAAATACCTTTGATTCTCTTTGCTTCTGAAATACAGAAGGAGATGCTTAAAAAGGGTGGAAGACTCAATATGTACAAGGAGAGCACAAATGATTGAGATGATAAATCCAATTTGCGAGATGGACGGAGACGAAATGACACGCCTCATCTGGAGCATGATAAAGGATGAACTTATATTTCCGTATATCAACTTAAAAAGCGAATATTATGATTTGGGTCTTGTGAATCGTGATAAGACGGAAGATGAAGTAACGCTTAAGGCTGCAGAAGCTGTGAAAAAATACCGTGTCGGTGTTAAATGTGCAACAATCACACCTAACGAACAACGTATGAGCGAATATAATCTCAAGAAAAAATGGAAGAGTCCTAATGGTACGATAAGGGCCTATCTTGACGGTACTGTTTTCCGCACTCCAATAATTACTCCTTCAATAGAACCTATTGTCAAGACATGGAAGAAACCGATTACAATTGCCCGTCACGCCTATGGAGATATATATCGTGCCCAGGAGATGAGAATAGAGGAAAAGGGCAAGGCAGAGCTGGTATTTACTCCCGAGAGTACTGGTAAGGAAGAAAGATTGACAGTTTATGATTTTGAGTGTGGGGGAGTTTTAATGGGTCAATATAATAAGGATTCTTCAATCTCGTCCTTTGCTCGGTCATGTTTTGAGTATGCTCTTTCTTGCGGCATGGATCTATGGTTCAGTACCAAGGATACGATAAGTAAGAAATATGATGAGACATTCAAGCTTACATTCGAGGATATTTATGAACGTGAATACAAAGTAAAGTTCCAAGAAAAGGGCATAACATATTTCTATACACTTATAGATGATGCGGCATCACGTATTCTCAGGTCTAACGGTGGATTAATCTGGGCTCTCAAGAATTATGATGGAGATGTTATGTCAGATATGGTCTCAACAGCCTTCGGATCACTAGCAATGATGACAAGTGTACTTGTGTCTCCTAACGGTGAATACGAGTTCGAAGCGGCACACGGAACAGTCACAAAGCACTACTATCGATATATCAAGGGAGAGGAAACGAGTACTAATCCAATGGCGACACTTTTTGCTTGGACAGGTGCTTTGAGAAAGAGGGGGGAGCTGGATAATTCTCTCTCTCTTATCGAATGGGCAGACAAAATGGAAAAGGCGAGCCTAGATACAATTGAAAACGGTCTTATAACAAAGGATCTATTGCCGTTAATTGAAGGTGGTGTGACAAAAAGTGGAAAGAAGACGAAAGTCCTTAATACAATCGACTTTATACGTGAAATACGATCTTCATTCGAGAGAAGTTAAAGAGAGTATTTCAATAAATAAATTAGGGTGTTACATAGAAAAGAAATTGTAGCACCCTTATTTTATTCCTTGTCATCGACTATGTTTCTTACCCATATTCTTTTTCTGACAAGAACTAGTCCAGCCATACATTTGATTATATCCATAGCCTGGACTGAGAGATATATTACGCTGACAGAGAGAGAAGTGTACCGAGAGACAAAATAAGCCATAGGAATTCCAAAGACCCACATAAAAGCCGAATCAAAGAGTATTGTAATCCATACTCTTCCACCAGAGCGCAGTGTAAAATACATAGCGTTCTTGAGTGCAAAGAGTGGCATACATACTGCTTCAGCTATTATTAGATTAGTTGCTATTTTCCTCACCTCATCACTTGTGTTGTAGAGAAGCGGGAAGACTGGAGATAGAGAGGCCATTATTGAAGCCGCGAGTGTTCCGACAAAGACTGAAAATAGGATGAGCTTACGGTCCGTATCGACAGCTTCTTCGATTTTTTCTCCCCCCAGGAGTTGCCCGATAATTATCGAAATAGAGGATCCAACAGCCATAAATGTGACATTGAATATATTCAGGAGAACCGAAGAAATATTGTAAGCGGCAACTGCACTTAGTCCTCGTGTTGAATAGCATTGGGCGATTGTTGTCATTCCGATTGACCACATTGTTTCATTCATTATGAGAGGAAAAGCTGCAACAAATATCTTCTTAAAACTTGCTTTGGGAATAAATAGGCTTTTGTAGAGCCCTGTAAAATATGGATATTTCTTCTTGTTTCTATTGAGAGTGATGATGATTATTCCGGCCTCGACATATCTACTTAAGACTGTTGCAATTGCAGCACCGACAACTGAGAGTTTAGGAAAACCACACTTACCGTATATCAACAAATAATTGAAGACTAGATTTGTCCCGATAGCCCATATTCCTGCTTTCATTGGAAGAACAGTTTCTCCGCTTTCTCTAATTGTAGATGCATAAACCTGACTAAGAGTGAAGGCCGGAAGACCAAAGAGCATTGTAATTATATAGCTATAGCCGCTTACGAGTGTTTTTTGAATATCTCCATTAGATTCTGATTCGACTAAAAAGAGAGAGACGAGAGAGCGTCCGTAAAAAAATAGAACCAAAGAAGCAATGAGTGTTGAAATTGCTCCAAGAATAAGTTTGAAACGTATTGTTATTCTGATTCCTTCTTCGTCCTTTTTTCCGAAATATTGTGCTCCATATATTCCAGCACCCGATACGACTCCGAATATGACAAGGTTGAAGACGAAGATAAGTTGGTTTGCAATGCTGACACCACTCATCTCCTCCGTTCCTATTCGGCCGACCATTATGTTATCGAGAAGAGATACAAAGTTTGTAAAACCGTTTTGAATCATTATCGGGAGTGCAATACCTAAAACATATGAGTAGAAGGCCTTGTCTCCGATATATTTATGTTTTGAATTAGACATATAGCAATATTTTATGGTAAATCCCTCTTAAAGTGAATATGATTAGAAATATGGATTACGTTAGACTTGGAAAAACAGAAATTAAAGCGCAAAAGAATGGATTCGGGGCACTACCGATTCAGCGCCTACGAGATGAAGAGGCCAAATACATTGTAAGAAAAGCATATGATGGGGGAGTGAACTACTTCGATACGGCACGTGCATACACCGATAGCGAGCATAAATTGTCTCTCGCTCTCAAGGGAATAAGAGAGAATGTCTATATTGCAACTAAAACGGCATCTGTGACACTTGAGGAAGTAAAAAAAGATCTTGAGACTTCACTGAAGGCACTGAATACTGACTATATCGATGTGTATCAGTTTCATAATCCGAAATTTGTTCCGTCAGAAGATAGTGACATATACAGATATCTTCTTAGAGCAAAGAAAGAAGGAAAGATAAGACACATTGGAATCACATCACACCGATTGGATAATGCATTAAAAGCAATAGAGTCTGGACTATATGAAACGCTGCAATTCCCATTTTCTTACATATCTGGGGAAAAGGAATTGGCGCTAGTTGAAAAATGCAGAGAGAAGGATATTGGCTTTGTTGCGATGAAAGGTCTCTCGGGAGGGCTCTTAACAAATAGTAGAGCCTGTTATGCATTTATGAGTCAATTTAATAATGTTCTTCCGATATGGGGAATCCAGAGGGAGAAGGAACTCGATGAATGGCTTAAATATAACGATGATAAGCCCATTCTTGACGATGGAATAAAAGAATTGATAGAGAAAGACCGCAAAGAGCTTAGTGGTGAATTCTGTAGGGGCTGTGGATATTGTATGCCGTGCCCAGAAGGCATAGTAATCAACCAATGCGCACGAATGATACAATTGATCCGGCGCTCTCCCTCTTCGAGTCAACTCTCCAAAGAGGGTATAGAGATGATGATGAGGATAAAAAAGTGTCTCAAATGCGGAAAATGCAAACAAAAGTGTCCCTATTCCCTTGATATACCGACACTATTAGAGAAAAACCTTTTGGACTATGAAGATATATTAAGCGGCAAAATAAACGTCAGTGTTACAGACGACGCTAGAGAGTCTATATAGGATCGAATTTTCATTATTCTTTCCTCTCGGAACGCTTTTCGAGAGGAGTATTATTTATGCAATGAGGACTTATGTGAACATTTCCTTCTCTTTCGAGTAGAAATTATTTCTTCTCTTCTATATCATCATTTGAAAATGGAGAGTATTATTTATGGCAAATGAAAAGAAGAGCTCTTTTTCGGGCTCTATTGGTTTTGTATTGGCATCTGCTGGAAGTGCGGTGGGACTGGGAAATATATGGAGGTTTCCATACCTAGCTGCAGAAGGTGGTGGTGGAGTCTTCCTTCTTACTTATATTATACTTGCCCTAACTTTCGGTTTTACTCTTCTTTTAACAGAGGTCGCTATCGGCCGTAAGACGAGAAAAAGTCCAATTGAGGCATTCGGCTCGATTAACAAAAAGTGGAAGATTATCGGATATCTTTCATTCATCGTGCCGGCAATAATTATTACATATTACGTTGTAATAGGCGGCTGGATAATAAAATACCTTGTAACATATTTAATTGGAAAAGGCTCCGCTTCAGCAGAGACATCTTTCTTTTCATCTTTCATATCTAATCCTATAGAATCTAGTATTTATATGCTTATCTACTTCTTCCTCACTTCTTATATCGTCTATAAGGGAGTAGAGAAGGGGATAGAGAAATACTCATCAATTATTATGCCTTCTCTATTTGTGCTTATTTTCATTATCGCCATTTACTCTCTTACATTGCGCACTGAAGACAACGGCGTAGTAAGAACAGGACTCGAGGGCTTTAAGCACTATGTTGTTCCTTCATTTTCAGGAATGACTCTTACTCGTTTTATGGAAATTGTTCTAACAGCAATGGGACAGCTCTTTTATTCTCTCTCTGTTGCAATGGGTATTATGATTACATACGGCTCGTATGTGAAAGATGATGTAAATATACCTTCTTCTCTTACACAGATAGAATTTTTCGATACTATGGTTGCTTTTCTTGCGGGAATGATGATTATACCTGCTGTCTACGTCTTTTTCGGCATGGATGGTATGTCAGCCGGACCGAGTTTGATTTTCGTTTCTCTTCCCAAGATATTCCTTTCGATGGGATTAATCGGACAGATCATCGGAGCATTGTTCTTCATAATGGTTCTATTTGCAGCTCTCACAAGCAGTGTTTCGATTCTTGAGACGCTGGTTGCTTCTTCAATGGAAGTATTCAAGATTGAAAGAAAAAAATCATGTGTAATTGTCTCTGTAATAGCTGCTATCGTTGCTATTATTGTATCTCTCGGCTACAGCATCTTCTATTTTGAGGTGAAGTTACCTTCAGGAGCTATTGGACAATTATTAGATATCATGGACTATATCTCGAACTCTATTCTTATGCCTATAGTCGCTATTCTTACATGTATTCTTATAGGATGGGTTGTAGGACCGGGTTGGATCGAAAATGAAATTGAGAAAAACAATGTTGTTTTCAGACGTAAGAAGCTTTATAGAGTTATGATAAAATATATTGCTCCACTTCTATTGGGTGTTCTTTTCCTTCAATCTGTTGGAGTATTCGACTTAGTTAGTAAGCTATTATCGTAATAATCGAATGCGATACGTTCTGTCGTCTCTCCGTTTCTATGATAATAGACAGTACCGATTTTATTAAAACCAAATCGTATGAGAGAGGCGCACATTGTCTTATTGTCTTGATGAGTATCTATTCGTATATATGGATGGATAGAAAGGACATATGAGAATATTGTTTTTGTTATATTCTTTGCTTCTTTTCGTTTTGCAACACGGTGTATAACTGCGTATTCACTTCTTCTTGACCAAGGTAGGGACTCAGAATAAGCATCTTCTTTTCCTATGTAGAATACGAATACTCCTTCTATCCTTTCTCCGTTTTTGATTACGTATAGCTCTCTATTTTTAATATCATTCAAGATTATGGATGATTCGGGGTAGCTATTTCCCCATTGCTCGGGATTACCGCTATTTCTCATATAATCCCGGGCGAGTTCATATATTTCCTCTATTTGCTTTAGATCATTTATGGTTGCTTTTTCAATAGTCATCGAGTGCTATAACCTTATTGTAGTTATCGAGTGTATATTTCCAATCGATTACCGATACCATCTTCTTCTGCTCTGAGCTCTCGAGCCCGGGAGACGAGATGCCGTAAACTTTTTTAAAGGGAAGACTAAGTGCCGCTTTTATCCCATTTACTGAGTCTTCAAAGCATATTGCATTATTACCGTCGACTCCGATTTGAGAGAGTGCGAGGCGAAATATATCTGGACTGGGCTTACCTGGGATATCGAAGCGGCCGCATATGATGTTTTTCTCTTCAAAGAGGTCTAATAGTGATAGATTTTCTTTGTAGAATGTCATATTCATCTTCGGACAGGATGACGCTATCGAGACAATTATTCCATCTTTTTTGAGTTTTTTGATGAAAGAGAAAGCATCCTTTTCAATTTTGAGTCCTCTTTCCTTACAAAGAGAAATATATATTTCCTCCTTTTCTCTTGAAAGAGCATCGTTATCCTCCTCTTTCATTTCTCCGAAAAGAAGATTTACAGTCATACGGTCAGTCATACCCATGGCCTTATTATATTCTTCCTCTTCAAAACCTCTTCCCCTATATTTATAAGAGAGCATATTCCATGCATCTCTATTTTCTTTATAGTCGAAAAATAGTGTTCCATTGAAATCGAAGACTACGGCCTTAGCGAAGTTCAATGTTTTTTACCTCACGCTCTGAAATTCCTGTATATACCTGGCGGGGACGACCTATCTTCATATACTCATCATGTCTCCATTCAAGGTAGTGGGCAATCCACCCCGGCAGCCTTCCCAAAGCAAACATTACTGTATAGAGATTGGCAGGAATTCCAAGCATTCTGAATGTTATTCCAGTATAGAAATCAACATTTGGATAGAGATTACGTGATACAAAGTAATCATCATGTGTCGCCTTATCTTCAAGTTCCATTGCTATATCTAAGAGGGAATCATGCTTATGTGTTGATTCCATAACTTCAAGGCAGATCTTCTTTGCAATTTTAGCTCTTGGATCGAATGTTTTATATACCCTGTGTCCAAAGCCTGAGAGACGGAAATTATCGTTCTTGTCTTTTGCTTTTCTTATTACTTCATCGATTGAGAGGTTATCGCTTCTGATTTTCTCAAGCATGTTCATAACTGCCATATTCGCGCCCCCGTGCCTGGGTCCCCAAAGTGCACAGCAGCCGGCAGCAACTGCAGCATAGAGATTTGCTTCACTTGAACAGACAAGACGAACGGCTGTTGTTGAGCAATTTTGTTCGTGGTCTGCATGAATGATTAAAAGTTGATTGAGTGCTTTTACATGTACAGGATCGGGTGTGTAATTGTTGACAGAAGTGTGGAACATCATGTTCAGAAAGTTTTCGCAATATGAGTACTCGTACTTCGGCTCGAGGAATTCTGTCCCTTCCATTTGCCTATATGCATAGGCTGCGATTGTTCTCATCTTTGATAATAGTCTAGTTACAGTGAGGTCGACATTCTCTTCAGGATCTCGCTCTTCAAGCTCTGGATAGAATGCCGAGAGGGATGCCACAAGTGCAACGAGGATACTCATCGGGTGTGCATCTCTAGGATAGCCGCGTAGAAATTGCTTCATGTTGACATGAAGTAGGGAATGTCTATTCAAAAGTTGCATATAGCGCTGTCGCTCCTCTTTATTCGGCAGACATCCTTTTACCATAAGGTAAGCCACTTCGATGAAGTCACATTTTTCTACCAGATCTTCGATAGCGTAGCCTCTATATCTTAAGATTCCCTTTTCTCCGTCTATATAACAGATTGATGACATACATGAGCCTGTATTCATGAATCCCGGATCATAGGTTATATATCCTGTCTCTTTTCTCAGTGGTGTTATATCGAGAGAGCTTGCGCCCATATTATCGTGTATTACATCAAGATCGAGATTTTTTCCGTCTTCAAGTATAAGGTGTGCTGCTTTCTTATCAATCGTCATATTTACCTCACTAGTTTTGACTTCATCAAATCATATTATTTGAGTATTATATACAATATTTAAGAAGAGGTTCAAATGGAAGAGATTAGAATTAGTGATGAAGAAATTGTTGATATGGCTGACTTCTTCAAAGTCTTCGGAGATCCTACAAGACTAAGAATTCTCTTCCATCTATGGCAATATGGAGAGGTAGGTGTCAACTCGATAAGCGAGCGTCTCTCCATAAGTCAAAGTGCATGCTCACAGCAATTGAAGCTTCTTAGAGCATCTCGTCTTGTAAGATTTAGAAAAGAGGGAAGGAATATTCTATATCGTCTTAATGATGACCATATCACAAAGATACTTCAGCTCGGACTCGAGCATTATGACGAACTCTTAGGTTGATTAAAATATGATATGATCCTCTTTATCGGTAGTCCGACTATCGTTGTCCAGTCGCCATCGATACTTTCGATAAGAGAGACTCCACTCTTTTGTAGTCTATATCCACCTGCGGCTCCCATCCATTCGTTTTTATCTATGTAGGAAAGGATTTCTTCTTTTGAAAGAGATTTGAATATAAGAGAAGCCTTGTCACAAAAGAAAACTGTTTTTCCTGTTCTGTTGTCATATATTCCACACCCTGTATAAACATGATGTTCTTTCCCGCTGAGTAAGAAAAGCATATTGATTGCATCTTCTCTTGTCTTTGGCTTACCCAATAGTCTTCCATTTATCTCTACAAGAGTATCTGCGGAAAGGGCAGGAAGAGCCCGAATAAATAAGCTTGAATGAGAATAATTTTCCATCTTCTTTTTTGCGTTCTTTATGAGAGACTCGGAAATGCTATCGCATTCTATTGACTCATCTGCATTCGGAGAATAGGTATCTACCTCTTTCACTCCACACTCCATAAGGAGAGCCTTTCTGTTAGGGGAGGAGGAAGCAAGAACAACCCGGGGAATAAGAGCCCCGAGTATTTTTAGTTCGCCTGAGGGCTTCAGAAAAGTCAAACTATGGCCTCCTTCTCTTCGAGTTTTATCAGCCACTCTTCCTCGAGTTTTTTTATTTCTTTTTCTTTTTCTTCCTTAGCAAAGAGTACTTTACGTATCTTTTCAGCGTCAGAATAGACTAAGACATTCTCTGACTCCTCATCGAGTATTTTTATTTCCTTTTCTATCATATCGATTTGCTCTTCGATTTTTTCTATCTCCCTATTGAGCGAGTTGATCTTGTTTTTCTTTGTCTTTTGTGCAAGGTAAAGAGATGCTGGGTTTTCTGTTTTATCAGTTTTAGTATCTTTTTTCTTGAGAAGCCACTCGGCTTCTTTTTCCTCAAGTTTACGCTCAAAGTAGTCCCAGTCACCGTCAAAGAAAACGGGGCCTTCGTCAGATATATACAATATCCTTGTTGCAAGATTCTTTATGAAATGTTTGTCATGAGAAACAAAAATTACAGTACCCCCATAGTTCTTGAGTGCCTCAAGAAGCATATCCTTACTTGAAATATCGAGATGGGATGTAGGCTCATCTAATAAGAGGAGGTTTGAAGGGTGTATGAGAATCTTCAAAAGAGCAAGCCTGGACTTCTCTCCTCCTGAAAGAACCTTCACCTTTTTAAAGACATCATCATCTGAAAAAAGAAAACATCCGAGGAGATTTCGTAGTCTCGGCTCGTCCTGTGTATTGGAAACAGTTTGTAGCTCTTCGATGAGATTGTTTTCCTCTGTTAGAGTACTCTCGTTCTCCTGTGCAAAATAGCCTTTTATTATACCGTTACCTTCTTTTATAGTGCCACTGTAGTCTTTGTCTATCTGAGAAAGCATTCTTAGAAGCGTTGATTTTCCCTTGCCGTTACGACCTGTTATCGCAAGTCTTTCACCTTTCTTTACAAGAAACGAAAAATCTTTGTAAATACAATTCTCTCCATAGCTCTTTGAGAGATTTTCCACAACAAGAACATCATTTGGGGAATGAGGGGATGGAGGGAATGAGAAATGGAGGCTTTTTAAGTGTCCAGGTATTTCAACCATTTCAATCTTTTCAAGCATCTTAACTCTGCTTTGCACTTGCTTTGCTTTGGTTGATTTATATCTGAAGCGCTCGATGAAGACCTCTGTTTTTTCTATCTCTTCTTTCTGTCTCTCTGCTTTTTTCTTAAGTTCTTCTATCTCTTGTTCTCTTTGTATTAGATATTTTGAGTAGTTACCAGTGTAACGGGTGAGTTTACCGGCAAAGAGTTCATAGACTTCAGTAACAAGATTATCTAGGAAGTCTCTATCGTGTGAGACGACCATAAGACCTCCGCTGAATGATTTTAGATAATTCTCGAGCCAAGTTAAGGCTTCGATATCGAGATAGTTAGTAGGCTCGTCAAGAAAAAGGAAGTCTGGATTCTCTACGAGGATCCTAGCTAGAGCCGCCCTCATTTGATATCCTCCGCTGAATTCAATTGCCTTACGCCTCAACTCGGAGTTAACAAAACCAAGACCAAGCAAAATAGTCTCAATCCGAGATTTTCTATCATAGTAGCCAGAATCAATAAGAGTATCATGTATCTCGCTGATTCTTTCGGCAGACTTCAAATCATTTCTGGCGTTTTCTATCTCGCTCTCCCTTTCTTTAAGTTCTTCTAGTAGAGGAGTAAAACGGTTGTAGCCTTCTTCTGCTATTTCATATATTGTTTTGTCACCTAGCTCTACACCGCCCTGCTCAAGATATGATATTCTACATCCTTTTGAGATGGAGAGTGATATGCTGTCTGGAGTGATTATTCCTGTAAGTGCCTTTAGAAGCGTGGACTTTCCAGAGCCGTTTGCTCCACATAGACTTGCTCTCGTTTTTTCAGACATATTAAATTGTATGTCTTTTAATATTTCTCTTTCGCCGAATGAGAGCTTGAGCTCTCCTAGTTGTAGATTTCTCACTTTTTTCTCCTCAATGAGTTTATATGGAAAGATTTCTTTAATCCATAACTCAAGCAAAAATGTTATTGAAGCTGATTCTTGATTGTCATAGAATGATTAGCGGGAGTTTGATGTGATTTGTCTTACATTGTCGGGGCCTTCAATCGAGAGTAATCTTAAAGAGTTCAATGATAATAGGTCATATATTGATATATGTGAATTGAGGCTCGATTTACTTTCACCACAAGAACAGAAAAAGGCATACACATTTGCCTCTCTTGTAGATTTACCTGTAATTCTAACGATGCGTAGAGTCTCCGATGGCGGTAAATGCACGATGAGTGAGAGAAATAGACGCGCTTTTCTCATCGAAACGCTAAAGGCTGGGTCTTTTAGCTATGTCGATATCGAGGACGATGTAAAGAAGAACGACATCGAGTTATGTGCGCGCGAGAAGGGCGTTAAGATAATCCGTTCATATCATAACTATGAGAAGGTTCCGGAAGATATCTTTTCACGTATTCTTGCTCTCAGTAAGCGTGGTGATATTGCAAAGGTAGCCCTAACGCCGAACTCTGTGCAAGATGTAATAACACTCTTCAGAATTAATGAGGAACTCAAAGATATAGATAAAATTGTCATCGGAATGGGGGATTGGGGAGTTTCAACAAGAATTTTATATAAAAAGATGGGCTCTCTTCTTACCTTTGGTTCTTCTGTTTCTAAGAGTAATATAGCCCCCGGTATGATAAGCGTAAAGGAGCTTAAGGAGCTCTATAGAGCCGACAAAATTAATGATCGCACGGGTATTTATGCCGTTGTAGGGAACCCAGTGATGCACTCACTCTCTCCTTGTATACATAACAAAGGTTTCATTGCAATTAACTATAATGCTGTTTACTGTCCCTTCCAGGCCGAGAGCATAAAGTCATTTCTTCTTTTAGCTGAAATGTTAAAGATGAGGGGATTCTCCGTTACGGTTCCTTTTAAAGTCGATATTTTAAAATACCTGGGGAATATAACACGAGAAGTCAAACTTATAGGGTCATGTAATACCGTTATTAGAGTTCCGAATATGTGGAAGGGGAGTAATACCGATTATTACGGCTTTCTCTCTCCTATAGAAAGTGAACTAGATTCGGGGAAAATAAAGACTGCTTTGGTCATTGGTGCAGGAGGCGCTGCTGATGCGATTTTGTCTGCGCTCACAGCTCGCGGGGTGAAGGTTACGATAATCAACCGTACGGTTGAAAAAGCTCGGCGCTTAGCGGCAAGAAATAATGCTCAATACGATTCATTATCTAACGCTAGAAAGTATGAAGGATGTATGGATCTTATTGTACAGGCCACTAAAGTCGGACTCTCAAGTGAGAAGGATAATCCTATACCACTCTTCAAATTCACAGGTAAAGAAATCGCATATGATATTGTCTATAAACCGAGGATGACAGCATTCTTGAGAGAAGCGAGCAAAAAGGGTTGCACTCTCCATTATGGAATCGAGATGCTACTTTGCCAGGGGAAACTGCAATTTGAGAGCTTTACGGGTTATCACTATCCTAAGGGGCTTGATCCTTTTGTAGACTAATCAAAAATTTTTATATGCTTTGTCTAGCAATAAGTAGTCCAGAATGACAGATGCGGCCATTGCCTCAACTGTGACAGCAGCTCTTATTCCTATTACCGGGTCGTGTCTACCTTTTATTATAATTTCAGTCTCTTTCCCGTCTTTAGTTATTGTCTTCATCGCTTTCGATATAGAAGGTGTTGGTTTAAAATATGCTTTGAAGACAATATCTTCTCCGTTGCTGATTCCTCCAAGTATTCCTCCTGCGTTATTTGTAAGAAATACAGGTTTCCCGGATCTAATTCTAATTTCATCATTATTCTCACTTCCTAGTAGGGACGAAGAGGAAAATCCACTTCCGATTTCAAAGGCTTTTACACCTCCGAGCGAGAAAACTGCAGAGGAAAGTTGTGCGTCGAGCTTATCAAATACGGGCTCTCCGAGTCCTACTGGAACACCCTTTATTCTGCATTCAACAATGCTTCCGATAGAGTCTCCATTATTTCTAGCTGTCTCTATCTCTTGTAGCATCAATTCCTTTTCTTTGCACTCTGGAGCATATAGAGGAGGAAGAAAAGGAGGATTCCACTCATAAGTTTCTGCTTTAACTTTTCCCACTCCTACAACAGCAGCATCTATTTTTATGTTGTATTTTTCGAGTGCCATTTTGGAAAATGCCCCGGCTATTACACGCGAGAGAGTCTCCCTCCCGCTACTTCTTCCGCCACCGCGATAGTCTCTTATTCCGTATTTCATATCATATGTAAAATCGGCGTGCCCCGGACGATATATATCTTTTATGTCGCTATAGTCCTGACTATGTTGGTCTAAGTTGTATACAATTAGTGCAATCGGCTGACCTGTTGAGATGCCTTCAAATACTCCACTGAGTATTGTATACTCGTCTTTTTCTTTTCTTTGTGTTGTGAGCGTGCTTTGCCCTGTAAGACGACGCTGTAGCATATTTCTCAATATATCTTCATTTATTTTTATACCTTGAGGAAAACCATCGAGTACAACTCCGAGAGCTTTTCCATGTGATTCGCCAAATGTTGTAAATCTAAAAAGGTGTCCGAATGTATTACCACTCATTTATATTCTCCTTGAGTATATTTAGAATCAAATCTGCTTTTTCTTTTTTCTCTCCATAGTGGCCGAGATTTATTATAAGGGAGGCATATTCTGAGTACACTTTGTCTCTATGTGTATAGAGAGTGTGAAATGAACGCGCTGGGTTATCTTTATCGAGAAATGGAGGAATACCATCCTGCAGAATATAAGGTAGAATTAGCTCCTCTTCTCTTTTGAGATATATAAGTAAATCGTCGTTTTTCTTTATTCTCTCCATAAGAGGAATATTGTCTGCTGCTCCCCCTCCGAGAGCGATGACACACTTACTTGAGAGAGAATCAAACAATGCTTTTTCATACGCTTCTTCCTCACGTAACATGAAGTTATTTTTACCATGATTGATGTAATATTCTCTGATGGATTCTTCTTCTATTGAATCAAGTATGATTTTATCGGTGTCGAAAAAGGATAGCGAAAGCTCTTTTGCAATTAAAGAAGCAAAAAGCGTCTTACCTGAATGTTTTATTCCCGTGAATATCAGATTTCTTTTCATATTTTATTTTCTTTCGGGTGGAAAGTTGTATTTAGGTATATTGAACTTTTGACTCTTATTTTCTGCATTGAGTTTTCTTTCTTTAATCTCTTTCTTTGTCTCTCTCTTTTCCATTAGTGTTAAAAAGCGTGCTTCATTATATGTTGAGCGCGACTCTTCTAGATATTTGTTTTCCTCCCGTTCTGTCTTAAGAGCAAAATGGAAAGCCTCGACAAAAGCATACCATAATATTGATAAAACAAGATTAAGTAGATAATCGAAAGTTATGTGGAAGATTACTTCTCCAGAAGCATAGTAGATTAGGACTTTTGTGTTTTGGTAGAAGAGAATAATCGAGATAAAAAATGGTATTATCCAATAGACTCGGCCACGTCGCGTGAGGAAATACCTTATAGAACTCAATGTAGAGAGGAATGCTAGAAGTGCTGAGAAAAGCGGGATAATTAAATTTAACACATTTATCTCCTATGTTGGTATTATATAAATAAGAGAGGAGAGCAGAAAGTGGTAAAGCTTGAAAATCAAATATCTTTGGAAGATTTGGAAAGAAGAGAGAAGGTTAGAAGAGAGGATATAAGAGGTTCTTTCTTTCGAGATACAACTGCAATTATACACTCCTCGGCATTTCGCCGCCTCAAACATAAAACCCAGGTGTTCTATGCTCCAAGTAATGATCATATCTGCACTCGTATGGAACATGTTCTTCATGTTGCATCTATTGCTTCAACTATAGCGCGGCCCTTAGGACTAGATACAGAACTCGCATGGGCCATAGGAATGGGTCATGATTTAGGACATACCCCCTTTGGACACACGGGGGAGAGAATTATTTCGGAATTTTCGAAAAAAAAGGGCTTTTGTGAATTCGAGCACGAAGTGAACTCTCTCAGAGTTGTGGATTTTCTATCTAATAATGGAAATGGTCTTAACCTAACGTATGCAGTAAGAGATGGAATTGTATCACACAATGGAGAGAGCCTGCCGGTGAGAATGGAGCCGACATTTGAAGTAAAAGATCTCTCCTCTGTAAAATCGCGCCGAGGCCTTATTCCGGCAACATATGAGGGTGTTATCGTCCGTTTCTCCGATTCAATTGCATATCTAGGTCGTGACAGAGAAGACGCTGCAAGATTAGGAATTATATCTGAGGATGATCTACCAGATATCGTGAAAGACCGAATAGGAATAAACAATTCTCAAATTATATCTTCTCTCGTTTCATCTCTTATCGATAATTCTTCTCCAATGAAAGGGATCGGATTTTCTGATAGGATTTTTGATGCTGTTAGGGCATTTAGTGATTTTAATTACGAAAAGATATATAAAAGCCGCCTTCTTGAGGGATACTCGAGGTATTGCTATAGGCTACTCAATCTAATAAAGGATTATCTTGAAACAATATATGACGCATTCGGCCTAGAGGAAAGCTATTACAAGGAAGAAGGCAATATGCTATCTGCGGGCTTTTACAATCATATAAAAGAAATGAGAGATGTTTATATAAAGAAGGAAGGAAACGATAAAAGGTTGATTCTCGATTATATTGCAGGTATGACCGATAATTTCGCTCTTGATTCAGCTAATGAAATATTAAAGCCTGAACACTTGAACGAAAAAATAGAACAGAGCCAGACGGGAAGATGGTTTGATGCAGAAAGACTTAATGAGTCAATTCCTCAATTTCATTGATGAATTGGTCTAAAGTATCGAATGCTCTGTAGACAGCGGCAAAACGCACATATGCAACGGGACTCATTTTATATAGGTGGCGTAAAGTAGCCTCTCCTATAGTCTCACTTGAGATTCTGTTTTTGTCGTTTTGTGCAATCGAATAAACTTCATCCTCAATTTCTTTCAATATGTTCTCGATTTTCTCCTGGCTTATTGGAAGTTTTTCCGTACATGTTCTGATTCCTCTCTCAACTTTTGCCAGTTCAAATGTTTGGTGGCTTCCGTTCTTCTTTATAACAACGATAGGCTTACGCTCTACATTTTCGTAGCTTGTAAACCTATAGCCGCATTCGAGACAGAGGCGGCGTCTTCTAATAGATGAGCCACCTTTGAGAGATCTACTCTCGAGGACTTTATCGTGATCTATTCCACATTTAGGACAATTCATGTTTCCGATTATAAAACTTAATACCTTTCTAATAAATGTTATTTTATGATATTTTCTTGAAAAGAATATTATGTTGTGTTTAAATCGTAACATATCGTTTAAAAATTAACACGGAGGTATTATGGCTTCTTCAGTTGCATTCTATGTAAAAGAAATAATCAACCGTAGTCCTTTTATTTCTGAGATGCTCATCGAGGAGGTTATATCATACTCGAATTTAGCGCTCTTCATTAAGCCTAAAGTTGAGGCTCTTTACGGCTCTGAAGTATCATCTGCAAGTGTTATTATGGCAATTAGACGGTATACTCAAGATTTGAAGAAGCTCAATCATATCGAGAAGAAGACAGGCAGAATCGACTACGAGATACAGATGAAGACTAATATTTATGATGTCAACATTAAGAAGAGTGCCTCGTTTATCGGTAATATTAGTACTCTCTATTCTATGATTAAGGCAGAGAATGGAGATTTTATGAATATTTCAATTTCTGATTATGAGATTGTTGTGACTATCTCCGATAAATACAAAGATAAGCTAGATGAGCTTCTTTCAGGGGAAAATGTAATCAATAGAGAAGAGGATATGGTCGCGCTTACCATTTCCTTTAAGGGAAACAACTTCCTAGAAACCCCCGGAATTACATATCTCGCAACGAGAAAGCTTGCTTGGGATAACATAAACATATATGAGATTGTCTCGACACTGAATGTTTTAACATTCATCATCAAGAAGAAGGATTCTCTTGAAGCATACGGTGTTCTTCAAGAATTCTTCGATGAAGTCTTGTAACATTAAAAATGCATTATTTTTTCACTATTTATTTCGGGACATAGAGATATAAGTTTCTCTACACTCTCTTTGTATCCGCAATAGGTTATGCCTTCGGCTCTCTTTCTTTTTAGAAAATCTTCAGAGTAGGTAAATATTTCATTATCTTTTGTGTATATATCCATACCAAGACTTTTGATTATTGCGTGGGCACCAGCATAGTCCCATATGTAGCAGGGCTCATTTATAGATGCAGTTATATTTGAAAATACAGAGGGGGAGAGGATCTGGAGTATTTGAGACCCAAATATTCTTACTTTTCCCCCGAATGATGAAAAATCAAGATATTTGACAAGACTTGAGGAGATAGTAAGCTGTTTAATTGTATTTTTCTTCTCTTCAGAGTTGCTGACTATCAGCTTTTTGCCGTTAATGGTGGGTTCTCCTCCATTGTCGAGCCGTAATAATAGGCCATTTGTATCACCGCGGCCGAAGCGTGGGGCATAGACTATTGCTCCTACCGGCGTAAAGGATGAGTCAAGAACACCTAGAGAAATAGCAAAGGATGGAAGACCTTGGGAGTATACATCTGTCCCGTCTATCGGGTCGAGAACAAACGTATAGGGGGGACTAATAATTCTTTCGGTATATTCCTCTTCGGAAATTATTGCGCAATCTGGAAAGAGTTCCTTAATTAAAGATACGATTTCATTCGATATTCTTTCGTCGACTTCTGTTACCGGTGAATTGTCCTCCTTGTATCTGATGTGGAGGTCTCTTTGTTTTTCTACGGCCCATTGTCCCAAAGCTACTATTTTGTTTTCCAATAAATCGAACTTTGATTTTGAATCATTAATTGAGGTAACCATATATTTTTGTTATATTTTCCTTTAATGCAACAAATCGAGAATGTAGTATTAGATTATATCAGGAAAAGCACTCTGTACAAGGCTTATTCTGCTTCTCCTCTGAGCCTCTTTAATGCCGATTCCATTTTCGGTTACCCCTTGGTTGAGCTCATAAAAGCAGTTTCTGACAAAAGGGGAGGACGCACTATTGTCATTACTTCAACCGAAGATGAAGCAAAGAGAATAAGCGAAAGTTTTCCTCAACTAGGGTATCCTATAATCTACATTCCGTCAGACGGCCGTGCTTTCTACTCGGAATATATCGAGAAAAGCATCAATTTTAAGCGAAAAAAAGCACAGGAGAAATTCCTTTCATCTAAGCGCGCTCTAGTTATTATGTCCCTCCGCTCGTTCTCTTCTCCTTTTTTATCTTTCTCTTCACTTTCCTCCTTCTCTTATACTCTCAAGTGTGGTGAGGATTTGGATGTGGATGCATTTTCAAAAACTCTTGTCTCCGGTGGATATTACAGATCAGATAACATCTCGGAAGAGGGAACGTTTAATCTAAGGGGAGAGATTATTGAGATATATCCGTTTGCTCTAGACAGAAGGTATCGTATATTCCTTGATTGGGAAAAGATAGATAGAATCATCTCTCTTCCTTTGAGTGGAGAAGAGAAGCCGGAATCCATTAGAAGTGTATCTATTTCCTTCTCTCAAGACGAAAAAATTGAAAATCTCGAGACAGTACCTTTTACTGACTTTGTTAATAGTGAAGACTACTTCATACTAAATTCGTATGAAAACAGTGAGGGCAGTTTCAAGGCATTCGAGAGGGAAGTAAAAGAGAGATACAAAGATGCGTACAAAGAAGGAAAAGACTTAGTCAAAAGTGAAGATTACCTAATTGATTTTGCTTCTTTTCATTCCTCGCTTTCAAAGGGAATTGTCATTCACGATATAATGAAAGCCGACTATCATCATTTCTCCGTTGAGCCATCTCATTCATATTTTGGTAATGTCACTTTCTTTAAAGATGAAGCAAAGGCAATGATAAATTCCCGGTGGCGTATCTACATACTCTCTCCAAGTGTTGTGCAGCAAACGAGATTGGATAATATATTCTCATCTTTAAATGTTGATATAAGTGTATCGAATATTGACTCAGGGTTTATGCTGCCTCAAATAAAGGTAGCTGTCATCCTTGATAGTGAAATATTTGGAAGAAGAAAAAGAAGAATAAAGACAGTTTCAGAAACGCTATCGTCTCCACTTGATAGTTTTGTATCACTAAAAAAGGGAGATTATGTTGTTCATGTTAATTACGGAATAGGCCAATTTGAGAAGATTGACAGAGTAAAGAGTGGTGAGACGGAAAGGGATTATATTAAAATCCGTTATGACAAGGGAGAGACACTATATGTCCCGATTGAGCAAACAAATCTTGTTCAAAAATATATTGGAAATGACTCGAAGCCTCCAAAACTTGACACAATGTCGAGTCAAAATTGGGCTAAGAAGAAGGAAAAAGCACGGGAGAATGCCGAAAAACTCGCCCTTGATCTATTACATCTCTATGCCGTAAGAGAACATACTCCCGGCTATCCATTCTCTCCTGATACGGATTGGCAAGTTGCCTTCGAGGCTTCCTTCCCGTATACGGAGACACCTGACCAGATAAAGTGTATAGAAGAAATTAAGGCTGATATGGAGAGTACAAAGTGCATGGACCGTCTTGTATGCGGAGATGTCGGATACGGTAAGACGGAGATAGCATTTCGTGCTGCTTTTAAAGCTATTATGAGTGGTAAACAGGTTGCATTTCTCGCTCCCACTGTAATATTGGCTGAGCAACATTACAACAACTTCAAGAAGAGAGTGAGTGATTTCCCCGTCGTATGTGGATTGTCTACAAGATTTGTTTCTTCCAAAGATAATAGAGAAGTGTTGAAGTCCCTCAGAGAAGGTAAGGTCGATATACTCTTCGGTACCCATAAGATACTTTCCGAGAATGTAGTATTCAAAGACCTGGGACTTCTAATTGTAGACGAAGAACAGCGTTTCGGTGTAAAGGACAAGGAAAAAATTAAATCGCTCAGGAGCAATATAGACTCATTGACTCTCTCTGCCACTCCTATTCCTAGAACACTGTATATGTCGCTATTGAAGGTAAGAGACATGTCGCTTTTATCGACTGCTCCAAGAGAGAGACTTCCGATTGATACGTT
The DNA here is from genome assembly GCA_963626675.1 of Clostridium sp. CAG:452. Taxonomy (GTDB): domain Bacteria; phylum Spirochaetota; class Spirochaetia; order Sphaerochaetales; family Sphaerochaetaceae; genus Ornithospirochaeta. The sequence goes on from CAVFXW010000043.1 coordinate 33,208, forward strand.
CATCGGGGAATACGATATAGAAAAGGTGAAAATCGCCATTCTAAAAGAACTTGAGCGAGGTGGACAAGTTTTCTATCTTCATAATAAAGTTGAGGATATTGAAGAGGTTGCATCGACTCTGAGGGCTCTTATTCCACATGCTATTGTCGATACTGCACACGGTCAAATGGATGCAGAGAGACTCGAGGAAGTTATGCATAGATTTATCTATGAAGGTGTCCAGGTCCTTGTCTCCACGACTGTTATAGAAAATGGTATCGACATACCGAACGTAAATACAATTATTGTTGATAGAGCAGAGAGGATGGGACTCGGGCAGCTCTATCAATTGAGGGGGCGTGTCGGACGCAGTGACAGAAAAGCATATTGCTATCTATTCTATCCTGACGGCTCTTGTCTCAATCAGGATGCTATAAAGAGACTAAAGGTATTAAGTGAGAATACATCTCTCGGTTCGGGATTCAAAGTCAGTATGTCTGATATGGAGATAAGAGGAACGGGAAATATACTCGGCAGAGAACAAAGCGGACAGCTTGAAGCGGTAGGTTTGGATATGTACCTCAAACTTATTGAGGAGGAAATAGAGCGACTTAAGAGTAGCGATGGAATACCGGAAAAAGAGGTTCTTGTCCAGCTCGATTATACGGGATTTATTCCTGATAACTATATTTCGGATCCCTCAGCGAAGTTTGAACTCTATAAAAAGATAGCATCTGTTAAGAGTGAAGACGAACTTTTCTCATTGAGAAATGAAGTGGAGAGAAGGTACGGAGAAATTAGATTAGAGGTCGATAACCTCTTCTACATAGCAGAGATAAAAATTGTCGCAAGGAAACTTAAGATATCGTCACTAAAGGAATATAAAGGTAAGATTTGTGTTGTATTTGATGAAGTTTCGATTTTAAATCCAACAAAGGTCGTTGAGCTAATCACGCTCTCTGCCGGACGCGTTAAACTTGATCCGAAGGCATTTAATCACCTTTATATTGAAACAGATACGGTTTCCCTAAAGGATAAAGCAGTATTAATATTGGAAACACTCAGGAGACTTATGTAATGCAAGAGAATGAAATATTGGAGAAATTGAAGAAAATAGAGGTTAGAGAAAGTAAAGAAAGGACTATAAAGAGTTACGTGCTTAGAAACAATGTCCTTGAGGAAAAGGAAAAGGAGATTGTTCTTAAATGGGCCGAGAAATATTGTCTATTTTATTCTCCCGTTCTTATGGATTATGAGAAGATATTCAATAACAATAATGATACGATAATCGAGATAGGTTTCGGCAACGGGGAAGTTACATCACAAATGGCACTCATCAAGCCGGAGTACAACTATATAGGGCTGGAGGTCTACCTCAAAGGCTTTGTCAAACTCTTATCGACTCTCGGGGAAAACGATATTGAAAATGTCAGGATTATGCGCTTCAATGCTGTAGATGTATTACAAAACATGATTCCGGATTCTTCTGTTCAAGGCTTTCATATATTCTTCCCAGATCCATGGCAGAAGAAGAAACACCACAAAAGAAGAATTATGAACAAGGATTTTCTCCATCTTCTTGCTACAAAACTCAAAAAGAATGGGTACATATATATGGTAACTGATTGGGAGGAGTATGCAGAAGAAGTATTGTTAGAGGTCAAGGACGAGCCTCTTTTATATAATCCCTTCTATGATTATGCGCCTCCTGTTACTTGGCGTCCTCTTACTAAATTCGAGCAAAAAGGGATGAATAAGGATTATACAATTAATGAAATATGGTTTGAGAAAAGATAATTTAGCGTGTAGTCTTTAGATAAGGAGATCAATTATGGCATACAAAATGGAGCTTGGTGGAAGGAGAATTATTCTCTCTGTTAAGGCTGAAAGCAAGAATGGCGACTATGTCGTATATGAATGGAATGACGGTGTATTCATCGATGACGATGACTATGGTTATGACGATGATGATGATGAATATGAGACAATCGAAGATGATTTGGTTGTAGTGGATGACGATGAGCTGGAGGACCTTGAGGAAGACGAAGTTGAGGAATCTGTTAGACTCGATATCGAAGCACTCCTTGATGCCGGATTTTATCCTCAAGGTGGAGTGAGTACTCATATGACCGATGAGTATACCTCGATTTACTCACAGGCATTTTTCAAGAAGAAGTGATTTCTTATAAATCAATTAGTAAGGCCACCGTTGGGTGGCCTTATTGAATTAATTATTAAGCGTTTTCCTGTTGTTCTTTTTCTCGTTTAGCCTCTGCAATTACATCGTCGGCAAGCTTGCCGTTGAGTGTTTCGTAGTGGTCAAACTCGAGTTCGAATGAACCGGAACCCTGTGTCATACTCTTGAGGTCGATTGCATAGCTTCTGAGCTCTGCCATAGGTACTTCTGCCTTAACAGATGTAAGGTGACCCATATCTTCCTGTCCTAAAACTCTTCCACGGCGTCCCGATAGGTCGGAAAGTATTGCGCCCAGGTATTCTTGGTCAACGAATACTTCAAGCTTACAGAAAGGCTCAAGAAGAACACATCCGGCTTTAGCGAGGGCTACATCCATAGCACCCTTAGCAGCGAGCTTAAATGCCATTTCAGATGAGTCGACAGGATGCTCTTTTCCATCAACAAGGTTTATGCCGATATCTACAAGAGGGTATCCTGCAAGATAACCTTCTTCCATCTTCTCATGAATACCTTTTTCAATTCCAGGAACATAACCTTTGGAGACTGCGCCTCCCTTGACAGTATTTTCGAAGAAGTAATACTGTCCACGCTCGATAGGGGAGATCTCAATGACAACTCTACCAAACTGTCCGTGACCACCAGACTGCTTCTTATGTGAGTATTCACTAAGTCCACTCTTCTTTGTAATAGTTTCCCTATATGCAATCTTAGGCATTTTGGTGTTGATCTGGATCTTTTGCTTATCCTTGATCTTGTCAAGAATCATGTTTATATGGAGTTCGCCCATACCTCCGATGATGCTTTCCTTGGTTTCTTCGTTATACTTCATCTCGAATGTAAGATCTTCTTCTGTAATTCTATGGAGAGCATCATTCATCTTGTCTTCGCTCTTCTTGTCAGAAGCAGAAATAGCAAGTTCATAGATAGGCTGGGGTAGGCTGAGTGCCTTGAAGCGAATCTTGCTTGTGGCATCAGAAAGAAGAGTTGCATTGGTAAATGCAGGATCGAACTTTGTTATGATTCCTATATCTCCGGCGTTGAGAGCGTCGATTTCTATGAGTTTCTTACCCAGTGATCTATATACCTTGCCCGGTCTTCCTTTTTTGCCGCTTTCAGGGTTATAGAGATCTGTCTCTCCATTGATTGTTCCGTTGACGACCTTGATGAAGCTGAGTTTACCTGAGAACTGGTCGATTGTTGTCTTAAAACAATAAGCTTCAGGATTACTCTTTGCACCGATAGGATAGTTTCTTTCCTCGCTTCCGTCTTCCTTGATGATGTATTCACATACGCCTTCTGGGTTAGGGAAGTTGTTGCTGATGAAGTTCAATAGGGATGTGATTCCAGCTCCCTTTTCAGAAGCACCAACGAAAACAGGAACGACACTGTCGTTCTTGAGACCTTCTCTAAGTCCTTCTCTTATTTCGTCATCGGAGAGAGTTCCCTCTTCAAAATACTTCTCTATAAGCTCATCCTTGCCCTCTGCGGCCTTTTCGATAAGTTCTTCTCTATATGCGTTGACGTTATCTTCATATTCTTTTGGAACGTCGATAGCTTCTTCCTTTCCATTTTCTTTGAAAATATATGCTTTGTTCTCGATGAGGTTGATTACGCCTTTGAATTCTTCGGCATATCCCATCGGGATTGTAACAGGAGCAAAGTTCGAATGAAATTCCTCTGTAAGGTTGTCCATTACCTCACGTGAGTTTGCTCTCTCTTTATCCATCTTGTTGATGAATACAGCTCTCGGCTTCTTTCTCTCGTCAAGTCTTCTCCAAAGCTTTATTGTCTCAATTTGAGCGCCGTCTCTGCCGTCTACTGCCATAATTGCTGCTTCAGCTGTTCTGAATGCACAGATAGCTTCTCCTATAAAGTCTGCAGTACCGGGGGTATCGAGAATATTGATTTGCTTTCCCATCCATTGAGTTGAAGAAAGTGATGTATGTACTGAAATCTTACGTGAGATTTCCTCTTCAGTGTAGTCACTTGTTGTCTTTCCACTGTCTACTTTTTCTGCTTTTGCGATGGCTCCTGTATAGTAGAGCATCTCTTCAACAAGACTTGTCTTGCCAGTACCATTGTGTCCAACTACAGCAATGTTCCTGATTAATTTTGTTTCAACGCTCATCATTACCTCCTTTACTTTGTAACTAAGCATTCTTAAAAAGTTTAAATTACGTCATTTTTAGTTGTCAAATAAACTTTTATAAAAATACGGTTTTTTCAACTCATCTTAAAACCCATTTGAAAAAAAGACTCTTTCTTTCTT
>CAVFXW010000044.1:0-22257 GCA_963626675.1 Clostridium sp. CAG:452
CTCCCGGGCGGATTCGAACCGCCGACCCCCACCTTACCATGGTGGTGCTCTACCAGGCTGAGCTACAAGAGCAGACGCAAAAAAATGCGACACGCATCAAAAACTCTAGTCTAATCCAGCCCTTCTTGTCAATAGAAAGAAGAGCCTTGAGTCAAAGGCCATGTAAAATAGGTAATCGATGTAGATTTTAGTCGGCTATTGAAAAAGATTCAAGATGAAAGAGAATGAAAGAAAAATAAGGTTTTTTAATTTAATACGGATTCTGTTATTGAATATAGAGACAAGAATTAATTAGAATAAAAAAAGCAAATTCAACTCATAGGAGGACGTCCGTGCCCAAACAGGACAAAACAAGATACGGCAATTCGCCGAATGAAATAGCGCGTGATTTCGCAGAGCAGCTCAAATACAACCAAGATGCCGATGTATACCACACAACCGCAGAAGGACGTTATGAAGCTATAGCGTACGCAATCAGAGATAGAATCATCCACCAATGGGATTTATCACGTAAGACACAAAGAAAGAACCATTCCAAGAGGGTTTATTACCTCTCCCTTGAATTCTTGATGGGAAGAGCAATGACAAATAACATTATCAATCTTGGAATCGAAAAGGAAGTAAAGGAAGCTCTGAGCTCTCTCGGCTATGACTATGAAGAGCTAAGAGATACAGAGAGTGATGCAGGCTTGGGAAATGGAGGACTGGGTAGACTTGCCGCATGCTTTTTAGATTCGATGGCAACGCTTGAACTACCTTCATACGGCTACGGAATACGCTATAACTATGGAATATTTCGGCAGAAAATTGAAGGCGGACGCCAAGTCGAAATGCCTGATAATTGGCTCAAGGATGGAAACCCCTGGGAGCTCAAGAGACCTGATTTGACATACCCTGTCTATTTCGGAGGTTATGTTACACAGATCAGAGAAAACGGACGGGACATCTTTAAGTGGATTCCTTCTGAGCAGGTAAACGGTGTTGCTTATGATACTCCGATCGTCGGTTATGGTGGAAAGACGGTAAATACACTTCGGCTATGGTCAGCTACAAGTCCCGACGGATTCTCATTCGAAGAATTCAACTCTGGTGATTACACGGAAGCTGTCAGAAAGAAAATAAATGCCGAGACACTTTCGCAGGTTCTTTACCCCAACGATACATTGTACATGGGCAAGGAATTGAGATTAAAACAACAATATTTCTTTGTTTCGTGTTCTTTGCAAGATATCGTAAGACGCTTCAAACGTAGAGGCGACTACAATTGGAAGAACTTCCCGAATGAGGCAGCTATCCAACTCAACGACACACACCCTTCTCTTGCAGTTCCAGAATTGATGAGGCTCCTCATCGACCAGGAGAACCTAGGATGGGATGAAGCTTGGGATATAACTGTAAAGACCATGGGATACACCAACCATACACTCATGCCGGAAGCCCTAGAGAAGTGGCCGCTTCCGATGATTGAATCGCTACTTCCACGTCATATGGAGATAATATTCGAGATAAATAGAAGATTCCTTTCCTCTGCTGTCTCATTCTTCCCGATGCAAAACGACAAAATTGCGAAGATATCTATCATAGAGGAGAGTTCTCCGAAGATGGTGAGAATGGCCAACCTCGCAATAATCGGAAGCCATTCAACAAATGGAGTTGCAGCACTGCATTCAAAACTTCTCAAAGAGAATATGTTCCCTGAGTTTGCCGAGATCTTCCCTGACAGATTCAATAACAAGACCAACGGAATAACACAAAGAAGGTGGCTTCTTGATGCAAACCCCGCACTTTCTTCTCTTATAACAGAAGCTATTGGAGATAAGTGGATTACAGACTTCAATGAGATAGAGAAGCTCAAAGGCTTTGTCGACGATGCTTCTTTCATGGAGAAATTCAGCGCTGTCAAAGAGACTGCGAAGAATAACGCAGCTACATTCCTTAAGAAGGATGCAGGAATCATCATAGACACTTCTTCTCTCATCGACGTACAGATTAAGAGAATACACGAGTATAAGAGGCAGCTTCTCAATGCACTCAATATTGTAATGATCTACAATAGACTAAAGAGCGACGAGAAATATAGGGAGAATTTCCAGCCTACAACATTCCTATTCGGAGGTAAGGCCGCTCCTGGATATGTTAACGCAAAGCTTATCATTAAATTCATCAATAACATAAGCTATGTCATCAACCACGACAGAAGCGTTAAAGATCTCTTAAGTGTCTATTTTATGCCCGATTACAGAGTAACGCTTGCCGAGGCCGTAATCCCTGCAACTAACCTCTCAGAACAGATTTCAACTGCCGGAACGGAAGCTTCAGGAACAGGAAACATGAAGTTCATGGTCAACGGTGCACTTACTATCGGAACACTCGATGGAGCCAATGTTGAGATGGCAGAGAAGGTCGGAAAGGACAACATCTTCATATTCGGTCATACTGAAAAGGAAATAGCAGAGCTTGCACCTCACTATAGTAGTAGGGAATGGATGAATAATAATGAAGAAATCAAACAAGCAATATCTCTTATTCAATCTGATTTCTTCAGCAACAACGAGCATGGAATCTTCAATCCCCTCCTCTCGTCCCTACTTGATCATAACGATAGATATTTCCTCTTTGCAGATCTCGCAATGTACTCTACTTGCCATGACGAAGCACTTTCGCTCTATAAAAACAATAGAGATGAGTGGAATAGAAAGAGCCTTATAAATATTGCTTCCTCGTCTTTCTTCTCATCAGATAGAACGATAAAGGAATATGCTAATGAGATATGGCATGTAAAGCCAGTTCCCGTTGCACATAGCGACAAGGACACCGTCCTCGAGGATGCAAGAAAAGCAGATTGAGACTCAGGCCACACCTTAGGGTGTGGTTTTTCATACTCAAATACCAACGCTCTTTTTCATATGCACTTTAGAAGAACAATATAGACTGTCTTATCGTGTTAAATCTTTTTTTATTATATCCTATAATACCTTTCAAAGGAGAAGGCAAATGGAAAGAGAAGAAGAATCCGACAACGAGAAGAAAAGCTTCCTTCGTTATTTTTTACATATTGGCAAAACTACCACTATCTACAATGCTTCAAAAGCCTTTCTAAGTAACAAATGACAACGATTCTCCTTTCTGCAGGGCTATCATCCCGTATGGGAAAGAACAAACTCCTTCTTCCATATAATGGTAAAACAATAATAGAAAATACTCTTCTTGCCGCTAAGGAAGTATCTGACAGAGTTATCGTTGTAACGGGGTACGAAAGAGAAAAAATCGAAGATGTACTCTGTAAATATGACGTGACATTTGTCTTCAACAAGGATTACGAAAAAGGTCAGCAGACAAGCACTATCTCAGGAATCGAAGCTGTAGAGGATGATGACTTTGCTATTCTTCCGTCAGATCTTCCTCTTATAAAAAAGGAGACGCTATCTTCTCTCTTCTCCTCCCTCAAGGATGAGGCAATCGTACGCCCTCTCTATAATGGCATTCCCGGTCATCCTGTATGTTACAGAAGAGAACACCGCGATAAACTTCTCTCTTTTTCCGGGTCGATGAAGGACTATTTAAAAAAGGAGGGGTTTAAAACTATCCCCTCCTCAATTGATACCGTATATGATGTAGATAATCCTACACGCTACGCCTCTCTACTTGTTTTCAATGGCGATCTTTTTGTCCTTGATCGATACATTGATTAAGCCATTCTTCTTTACCTTACCAGAGAGTATTGAGCGTGAGAGCTCATTCTCAATCTCATTCTGCACAGCTCTTCTGATAGGTCTTGCACCATAATCAGGATCAAAGCCAACAGATGCGATATAGTCCTCGACATCTCCAGTCCAGGAAAGCGTAAGAGCCTTCTTCTCAAGTCTCTTTCTAAGAGTCTCAAGCTGTAGATGAACAATGCTCTTGATTTGCTCTTTACCAAGTGGATTAAAGACGACTATCTCATCGATTCTGTTTATAAACTCAGGCTTGAATGCATGGTGGATTGCCCCCAAGACTTCATCCTTTGCGTTTTCTGGATCTTTGAGAATATATTCACTTCCGAGGTTACTCGTCATGATAATTATGGTATTGGTAAAGTCAACAACTCTTCCCTGTCCATCTGTAAGTCTTCCATCATCAAGAACCTGCAATAAGATATTAAATACATCAGGATGAGCTTTCTCAATTTCATCAAAGAGAATAACCGAGTACGGTCTTCTTCTGACAACCTCTGTAAGCTGTCCTCCTTGATCGTATCCTACATATCCCGGGGGCGCTCCAATGAGACGAGAGACTGAATACTTTTCCATGTACTCTGACATATCGATACGAGTCAAAGCCTTCTCATCATCAAAGAGGAAGGATGCAAGAACTTTAGCCAAAAGTGTCTTACCCACTCCAGTCGGTCCGGCAAATAAGAATGAGCCCAGGGGCCTGTGTTCATCGCTGAGCCCCGCTTTATTACGTCTTATAGCGTTGCTCACAGCCTCTATAGCCTCACTCTGTCCAATTACTGACTGAGAGAGCGTAGACTCAAGATTAGCATACTTCTCCATCTCAGAGCTCATCATTTTACTTACAGGAATACCAGTCCAAAGAGATACAACCTTTGCTATATCGTCTTCTGTGACTTCTTCCCTCAAGAGCCTACCCTCATCTCCTTTATAAGAGTTAATCTTGTCCTCAGCCTCTTTCACAGCTTTTTCGAGAACCGGCATTTGGCCGTACTTTATCTCGGCAGCCTCATTGAGATTGCCGTTTCTCTCGGCATTGTCCTTACGCTGGATGAGCTTCTCCATTTCAGCCTTTTTCTCTCTGAGAGCAAGAATAGCATTCTTCTCATTCTGCCACTCAAGGTGGAGTGCGTCGTACCTACTCTGGTCTTCACCAAGTTCTACGCTGAGCTTCTCAAGACGATCTAGGCTTGCTTCATCGTTCTCTCTCGAAAGAGCTTGCTTTTCTATCTGAAGTTGAAGTATCTTACGCTGAAGCTTATCGAGTGCCTCAGGCTGACTCTCAATCTCCATCTTTATCTGGGATGCCGCCTCATCGACAAGGTCTATAGCTTTATCGGGAAGGAAACGGTTTGTAAGATATCTATCAGAAAGCGTTGCTGCTGCCACAAGTGCCTCATCCTTGATTCTTACTCCATGATGAAGCTCATACTTAGGCTGTAGTCCTCTCAAAATAGAGATTGTATCTGCAACACTCGGTTCCTTTGCATAGACGGGCTGGAATCTTCTCTCAAGAGCCTTATCAGACTCAATATATTTACGATATTCATCGAGCGTCGTCGCGCCTATTGCATGGAGCTCTCCACGCGCAAGAGCAGGCTTAATAAGATTTGATGCATCTGTAGAACCTTCAGAAGCACCCGCACCGACAATCGTATGAAGTTCATCGATAAAGAGGATTATTCTCCCCTCACTCTTTGTCACTTCGTTGATAACTCCCTTGAGTCTCTCTTCAAATTCTCCACGGAACTTTGCTCCCGCAATAAGAGATCCTATATCAAGAGAAAGAAGCCTTTTGTCCTTCAAGGACTCCGGAACATCACCTTTGGCAATTCTTTCGGCAAGACCTTCAACTATTGCAGTCTTACCGACACCGGGTTCACCGATAAGAACAGGGTTGTTCTTCGTTCTACGCGAGAGAACCTGCATGACCCTCCTTATCTCCTCATCTCTTCCGATGACGGGATCGAGTTTATCTTCCTTGGCAAGTCTTGTAAGATCCTTACAATATTTATCAAGAGCTGCGTATTGAGCCTCCGGGTCCTGACTTGTAATTCTCTGATTACCCCTTATCGTCTTCAATGACTCAAGAACGTCATCCTTATTCACACCAAGTGCAATAAGGGCATCTTTTTCCTCACATTCATCAGTCAGAAGTGCAATCAGAAAATGCTCAGCAGAGACATATTCATCCTTGAAATCTCCAGCAGTCTTCTCACATGCACCGAGTATTCTTGCGAGAGAACGGGAAAAGGTTCTCTGACTCTCGCCGTATGCTTTGGCAAGTTTTTTTGTTATATCCTCCATAGCGTTTTGTACGCTATCGACGGAAACACCGAGTTTCTCGAAGAGCGGCTTCAAAACACCATCCTTCTGCTCGAGGAGGGCGAGCATCATATGTGCAGGAACAACTTCGCTGTGGCCACAATCCTGTGCCTTCTGAACTGCTTCCTGCAATGCATTCTGCATTTTTACTGTAAATTTATCAAAATTCATCTCTTTCCTCCAATATATGAAGAATCGAAATCATAACACCATGAATAAAGTTAGTAATAAAAGTGGAAATCGTAAAGAAAAATTCAAACGCAGAAGGAAGAGAGATATTTCAACACAGTAGAACTTGCTTCCTCTGCTGTATAATTATCGAAAAAGCCGACCATAAAGCACTCAGCGGTCACAAGATTGAAAACCTCGTCACCCACCTCTTCTGTATCGCACTCTTTAATTGTGCCCCGGTGTATTCCCTGAAGAAGCAGCCTCTTGATGAGAATCCTAAGCTTAGCAGTACGAGCGCATATCGTAGAATATACATCTACACCGTTACGCTTCTCCGAGAGAATGAACTCAACAAGGTTAGACAATGAGGAGGAATTATTTTGAGCTCTTGAAAAGAGATCACGTATAATCATCTCCAATCTTTCAAACTCGCTTTTATCCACAGTATCAAAGGCAATACGTGAATAGATGTCAAACATCTCAGATGTGACCTTCTTCACTGCATAGTAGTAGATATCTTTCTTATCCTTAAAATAGAGATAGACTGTCGGGCGTGAGAGCGAGCACTTATCTGCAATGAGAGTCAGATTGCTCTCCTTATACCCCACTTCACTGAAGACCTCCATCGCCTTGAGGAGGATCATGTTCATTCTCTCTTTTTTATCCACTATCTTCGGCATGAGTCAATCTTATAATTTTTTCTTTTTTTACAAAAGTCCGGAATTTGTAATTTTATTTAGAAAATAAAATCGACAATACAATTTTGTACTTCTTTTCAATACTCAAATGAATCAAAACACCATCTGTTATTGAAGGGGATTATTATCCTCCCCTCTTCCTTCTTCAAGGTAATATTCTTTGATTTCCTCAATCGCCGCCTTCTCCGCACTTGTTTCTATCTTTGAAAGTACCGAGTTTATCTTCTCCTTGCGCCTCTTTACATTATCGAGGCTCTCGGAAGCCTTATCTACATGCTTCTTCGACTCATCTACGCTCTTTGATAGATCTGAGAAGAGCTTCTTCAAATCCTCAAAGAGATGCCAAATAGTCGATGTGTACTCCTCAATCTGCATTGTTCTAAAGCCGAGGGAAAGCGAATTAAGGAGGGCGGCAAAGTTATTCGGGCCGGTAAGAACAACACGGCACTCGTTCTGAATCTTTTCGCATAAGCCCTCCATCTTCAATGCTTCAAGGTATAGTGTTTCACTTGGGATAAAGAGTATGGCAAAGTCTGTCGTGAACGGCGGTACTATGTACTTTTTGTTTATATCCTTAGCCTCGTCGACTATCCTGGCCTTAATCTTCTTCGCTTCTTCCTTTATCAACGCCTCGTCTCCACTCTCGATGGCACTCTTATACCTCTCAAGGTCACTTGTCGGGAATTTAGAGTCCACAGGTAGGTAGACACTCTCTCCCTTCCCCGGAAGGCGTATCGCAAACTCAACCATCTCCCTGTTCTGGCGTGGAGAATAGTTCTTGACCCACTGATCGGGAGTGAGGATATCGCCCAGGATGGACTCGGCCTGCATCTCGCCCCAGACTCCCCTCGATTTCACATTTGAAAAGAGAGCGTTCATCTTCTTTACATCCCCGGAGAGAATATCGAGGGTGGACATTGCCTTATACAGCTTATTGAGGTTCTCCGTCACGGCTTCAAAGGATGCGGCAATCCTCTTATCCAAAGTCTCCTGGAGCTTTATATCAACCACATTCTGTATTTCCTTAAGCCTTGCCTCATTGCCTTCTCTGATTTTATCCATACCAGATTTTACTTCCAATGTAAGTTTTTCATTCTTCTCGCTTATCTCTTTGAATGCATCTCTTATTCTGTCAAAGTTCTGGTTGAGTGTGTTCTGGATGGCGATATTTCTTCTATTCTGGTTCTCGCTTTCATCCTTTAAAAGTGAAAGCACTGTGGTCGAAAGAGTATTGAGGGTATTACTCATGCTCTTAAATGCCTCGTCGCTCTTACGGCTTAAACTCACGCTCTCCTCGTAGAGCTTTGACATATCTCTATCAAAGGAAGCCTGAAAGGAGAGAAACGACTCCTCGCTTCCCTTTCTCAGCTCTTCCTTCACCCTCAAGAGAGGTCCCTCATCAAAAGTACCATCCTTTTTGGATGATAGCTTAATAAGAACAATAACAAGCAAAACAAGGTTCAAAGCACAAAGTGCAGCTAAGAGAATATCCATATAAATATAATATACCTCAAAAATGGTGAAGAATGAACATATACAATTGGTTGCAAACTGGGGGATTTTATGGTTGTAGACTTATTATCTTCTGTATTATAAAAGAGTAACTCATTTCAGGAGAAGAAATAATAAAATATTATAAAAGTATATAGAAAAACAGATAAAAATGGCTTTAAAAACATCAGGAACAGTAGTAGTTGCAGGACCAAAATTCTGTGGCAAAACCACTACTTGTAAGAGATTCGCCGCATCTTCCTACGCCCCCGATAAGGGGGCTAAGAAGAAGGTTTATCTTCAGGCAGAGCCTTTGGAGAACTCACTTCTTCATTGCCACCGCAATCTCTGAAGCAAGTTTAGCGTTGTTCAGCACAAGACGGATGTTTGCTTCAAGGCTCTCCCCGCCCGTCAGCTTCTGGATTTTATCTAAGAGGTACGGTGTTGTCTCCTTACCCTTTATGCCGAGAGTGTTCATCTCTTTGATTGCTTCATCGATTTCCTTGTTTATGTAGTCGGCATCCATTGAATATTCCTCGGGAATAGGATTGGTGACAAGAAGCCCCGTATTCGGATAGATTTCCTTCTGGACGCTCCAGCTTTCTGCTATATCTTGAGGAGTGTCGAGTCTCCATGTTACCTTGAGCCCGCTCTTACGTGTATAGAAGGCAGGAAGTTCTTCTGTTGTGTAGCCTACAACATTCACGCCCTTTGTCTCAAGATATTCAAGTGTGAGAGGGAGATCCAAAATAGCCTTTGCACCGGCACATACAACAAGAACACCTGTCTTTGTGAACTCGTCAAGGTCTGCCGAGATATCGAAAGTAGTCTGAGCGCCGCGGTGAACTCCTCCCACTCCACCGGTAGCAAAGATATCGATTCCGGACAGCGAAGCGACAATCATTGTTGCAGCAACAGTTGTTGCACCATCTTCTTTCTTGGCAATAATTGTCGGGATATCTCTGCGACTCGTCTTTGTTATTGCAAGGCCTTTTTTCCCAAAGTATTCTATCTCATCCTTGCTCAATCCCGCCTTCAATCTACCCTTGATGATTGCAATTGTTGCAGGAACAGCACCATTACGCCTTACTTCATCCTCAACCATAAGTGCTGTCTCGACATTTTTCGGGTACGGCATTCCGTGCGAGATTATTGTGCTTTCAAGCGCAACTATAGGCTTGTTGTTTTCAAGCGCATCTCTCACTTCATCAGAATAATCTAGGTATTTCATCATATGTTTCAAGCTCCTCAATAATGCTGTATATTCTCTCCCGAGTCATCTCTTTCGAGACAGTGTCTGGAGATTTAATCGTAATTTCACTCGCTGCAGTTGCCGCTCTGATGGCTTTCTCCTCGTCTCCCCATTCAATGAGGCCGAAGGCGAATCCAGAAAGAAAGCTGTCCCCCGCACCTGTCGCATTCACACACTCTATAGTCCGTGACGGGCAATATATTACCTTCTTATGCGAAAAATAAACAGAGCCCCTCTTTCCCAGAGTAAGTAAAACTGCACCCAGCCCTCTCTCAATGAGACTACCAAGGGCATCTAGGAGAGCGCTGTCGCTTTCAATTCTTCTTCCATAGATGTACTCAAGCTCCATAAGATTGGGCTTCAAAACGTCGATTTTATCGAAGGATGGCACAAGACGGTCAACCTTGAGTGTCGAAACTGCATCGGCAAGTACAAGCCCCCTCTTATAGCTCAATACTGTAGCAATTGTTTTCTCATTGAGATTTGCCTCGAGGACAATGGTAGAGGCAGAGGAGATTACATCTTTTTTCCCTTTAATGAATGTCTCGTCGAGTCTCTTTATATTCTCCATGTCGTTGACTGCGACATACATATCTCCATCAGGAGATGCGACATAAAGATAGATGTCACTGCGGTGATCTGTGAAAAGTGAATGGGAGATATCGAGTTTAAGGGCCAGGTTTTCCCTCAGCACCGAGCCAAAAACATCGCCACCGATGGCAGTGATGAAAGTCACATCCTCACCCATGAGAGAAAGGTTGAGTGCGATGTTGTGTCCCACTCCCCCGGGAGAGAATGTAACTTTTCCTATATTCGAATCAGCGCCGACAATCGGAGCAAAGGACTCACCACAGAGGTCAGTGTTAGTGCCTCCAATAACAACTACTTTCTGTTTCATGACGCCATTATAGCCAATGAGAAAGAAAAAATCCCCACCTTGAAGAAGATGGGGAGGATAAATCAACTTTCTTAGTCGACAAGAACAACTTCACCGTTTGGATAGTGCTCTAGAACATATTCTTTGACCTTGTCACTCTTAAGAGCCTCTACAAGAGCAAGAACTGCCGGGTTGTTTTCGTTTCCTTCCTTGACAGCGATAACGTTTACATATGGGGAATCAGCACCCTCAACAAAGAGACCATCTCTTGTTGCAACCAATCCTGCTGGGATTGCATAGTTACCATTGATGACAGCTGCATCTACATCAGAGAGAACTCTTGGAAGTGTTGCTGCTTCGATTTCTGTGAACTTGAGGTTCTTCGGATTCGAGACGATATCGAGTGGAACAGCCTCTAAGCCAGCTCCGTCCTTGAGGGTGATAAGACCTGCAGACTGGAGAAGAAGAAGTGCTCTACCCTCGTTTGTAGGATCGTTTGGAATGGCAATTGTAGCACCGGATGGGATATCACTCAGGGAAGAATACTTAGTTGAATAAAGTGCGATAGGCTCGATGTGGATGCCACCAGCGTTTACAAGGTGATAGCCGTGCTCTGTGTTAAATGACTCGAGATAAGGAATGTGCTGGAAATAGTTTGCATCTATTTCGCCGTACTCAACAGCATCGTTTGGTGTGACATAGTCTGTGAATTCCTTGACTTCAAGTTCGATTCCCTGTGCTTTAAGATCATCAACAACAAGATTTAATAAAGCTGCGTGTGGTTCAGGTGTAGCACCGACAACAATTTTCGTAGTTGAACTTGTCTTTTCGCTGGATCCTGAAGCAAAAACAAAAGTAAGAGAAAGTAATACGATAAGTGATAATGCAATAAGTTTTTTCATTTTATATTCCTTAAAAATTGAATTTTGAAAGAGTTTTCCCCTCGGGGGTTTAAACATTTAAATACAAATAGGTGGTGTTTTAATAAAGTAATACTATGCCCTGACGGGCATCATCATAGAGGACATCATCATGCACATAGAAAAAGATGTTTTTTTCATTGTCTTATATCCTCCTGATAAATCTTGCGTAAACTATATACAAAAATTAAATATTTATGCAATACTTTTTGCATTATTTTTTTCATCAAAATTTATTTTTCTTTTATATCGTACAGCTTATTCATTATATTATAAGATTATAAATAAAATAAAAAAGAGCCGGCCGTTATTCAAGCTGACTCTTTCAGATTCATCTTCTTTTGAGTAGTCCTGCGGAAATCTTATTTCCTATGAACTGTATAATCTCGACAAGAAGTATCGTAACTATGACGGCGGCAGCCATGACATCTGGGCGGAAACGCTGGTAGCCGTAGCGGATGGCTAGGTCGCCTAGTCCTCCACCTCCAATTGTTCCGGCCATTGCTGAATAACCTATGAGGTTGATGATGGTAAGAGTTACACCACTTACAAGAGACGGCAGTGCCTCGGGTAGCATTACTTTGTAGATAATCTGCCAATTGGTGGAGCCCATCGCTTTTGCAGCCTGTACGACACCTGGGTCAACTTCAACAAGACTTGTTTCTATTACACGCGCAACAAATGGAGCCGCGGCAATTGAAAGGGAAACAACTGCAGCCCTTGTTCCAATTGTGGTTCCGAGAATAAGACGTGCTAGTGGCATTAGGACAATCATCAATATAAGAAAAGGAAAGCTCCTGAGAATATTTACGATACGGCTTAACACCTCATTGAGGATGTGATGAGGAATAATTCCTCCCTTCTCCTCTTTGTCTGTCACATGGAGAAGGACACCCAAGGGAAGTCCCAATAGAAGGGAGAAGATCGTTGAGAAGAACACCATCTCCAGCGTCTGGCCGGTACTTGTCATAACCAATTTGATTATCTGGGAATTCATTTTTCATCCTCCTCGATTTCTGTCTCTTCGATTGTTACACCGAGTTCTCTTATCTTATCGATGGCGCACTTTCTTGTCTCAGCATCCGGTCCGATATCGAGAACCATTACGCCATAGCGTTTTCCCTCGATATATTGCACACCCGCAGCCATAATGTTGAACATCGCCCCAGTAGATTTTGTAACTTTACTTATGACAGGTTCAGCCGTGGTGTCTGCATTGAAGCGAAGAGTATAGTGGCCCTTCTTGTCCGAGAAGCTGACAAGGGAATCCTTAAGAGTTGTAAGATTCGAAAGAAAATCCTTTGTGACTTCACTCTTTGGAGATGAGAATATGTCTTCAACCCTGCCCTCTTCAACAACTCTTCCCTCTTCGAGAACGGCAACTCTGTCACATGCATCCCTTACAACCTCCATTTGATGGGTAATCATGACAACGGTGAGATTCATCTTCTTCTGAATCTCCTTAATAAGAGCAAGAATTGCTCTTGTTGTTTGAGGATCTAAGGCACTTGTTGCCTCATCACAGAAGAGGATATCGGGTTCTGTGGCGAGTGCACGTGCAATTGCAATACGCTGCTTCTGACCGCCCGAGAGCGTGGAGACAGGTGCATTCTCCCTCCCCTCGAGTCCGACAAGCTTTATAAGTTCTCCGACCCTCTCTTTTATGTAAGCTTTATCCTTATGACATATCTCCATCGGGTAGGCAATATTTTCACCGGCAGTACGTGAAGAGAAAAGATTGAAATTCTGGAAGATCATTCCGATTCTGCGTCTTTCTTCGATGAGCTCTTTCTTCGAGAGATTATCAACCCTTTTATCGCCGTAGTAGACTTCCCCCTCGTCCGGCTTTTCAAGCATGCTTATTAGTCTCACAAGCGTACTCTTACCTGCCCCGCTCTTTCCGATTATTCCATATACTGTATTTGAGGGGATATCGAGTGATACATCCTCAACGGCATGCAGTGTTCCATATACACGCTTGAGATTCTTTAGTCTTATTCTCATAATGCCTCCGAGCTCTATATATAACAAGTTTTAAAAAATTATCCAACAAGAAAATGAACTAACGAAATAAGATAAATCCAGTTATAATGCTAGAAAAAATTAAAAGGAAAAGGTGAGATAAGTAATTAACGAGCTCGACGGAGGATGCCGAGATAATAGAAGGTGTCCCCCATGCAAAATTGTTGAGCCGATAAAAACCAGTGGCGCAAAATCGGATGTACAAAGTGCCATATAGAACTCAATCATCTCGGAGGCAAATACATCGCAAAATCTAAAAACTTAAAACTGCAATCTGCCTTATACACAAAAGCCACCGGACACACAAGAAGCTATAAGCAAGATTCAAAAGAGCCAAAATCGAAAAAAGTGTAGAATCCTACATTTTTTCCGGTTACATATTAAAAAACTGCACTCCCGAAAGAATGCAGCCCACTTTGTTTTGTTTCGCCTTATCTGAGATCCGGAGTCTTAATCCAGTCCTGATCGTCATAAGCTCTGTTTTCACCGCACATAGCCCAGATGAATGTATAGTTGGATGTACCTGCACCTGAGTGAATTGACCACGATGGGTTGATAACAGCCTCTTCGTTGTGCATTACGATATGTCTCGTTTCATCCGGCTCTCCCATAAAATGGAAGACTACATTGTCCTCTGGAACATCAAAATAGAAGTAAACTTCCATACGTCTCTCATGTGTGTGAGCCGGCATTGTATTCCATACAGAACCCGGTTCGAGATGTGTCAGTCCCATCGAAAGCTGGCATGTATCAAGAACATCTGGGTGAAGATATTGGTTAATAGTTCTTTCGTTACTTGTCTCAAGAGCGCCAAGATGCTTATGGATAGCCTTTTCAAATGGAACATGTACTGCTTTCTTAGGAGTATGAGCCGGAACTGTGCAAATGTAGAACTTTGCAGGCTCATCCTTTGAGCATGACTCGAACTCAACCTTCTTTGTTCCCATAGGAAGGTAGATGCCATCCCAATGATTCATCTCATACTCTACTCCATCGGCGATGATCTTTCCCTTTCCTCCAATGTTAATGGAACCGAGTTCTCTTCTTTCTAGAAGATAATTCACTCCAAAGTTCTTCCATGGGTCGATGTTCTTCTCGATATCTACTCTCTTCTCCACTGGCATAGCGCCCATTGTGACGATTCTGTCGACATGAGAGTATACTGCACTTACATCATCCGGACGGAATATATCGGTAATCAGGAACTCATCCCTGAGGTCGTCTGTTGTCATGAATTTAAAATCTTCTTTTCCAGTTGAATATCTGATATCCATAAAATTCTCCTATCATTTGTTGTTACTTATTCTATCATCTTTCAGTTCTTTGACAATATTCAGACATCCGTGAGAAATATTAAGATATGCCGTCTCAAAGTCTCCGGTGTACCATGGATCATCAACATCAGACGAAAGAAGCATCCGTATTTTATCAGAAGAAGGAAAACGCCTCATAAGAGCACGGTAATTACTGCTGTCGAGTGCGTAGATGATAGCGCTAGAGGCAAAGTCACTTTCACTGATACGGTGTGCCCTGTGTGGAGCAAAAGCAATCGAATGTTTCCTCAACACGCTTTTTGCTGGAGGATAGATATCATTCCCCTCCTCTTCACTTGATACTCCACGTGAAACTACTTCTATTCCATCTATTCCATTCTTTATAAGCATATCCTTCAATATATACTCAGCCATAGGGGAGCGGCATATATTGCCGTGGCACACAAACATTATTCTCAATTCAATTTTCCCTTACTCAAATGCCGTAATCTGCCACGTTCTGCCATAATATGCAAACTCTTTAACGATTACGAACAAAGCCGACTACAGCCATTTTGGCAGAATACTGCAAATCGTGACAAGTCATGTCCGCCAATCGTATATAAACCGTATACTCATTGAGGAAAAATTATACGAAGTCATAACGTTAAAAAGTATGCACCCACCTCTCAAGTGGGTGCAAACCTTTCAACGATAGAGGGCAAATTTGACTTATCAAAGACCAAAACACTACAAAACAAATCCAGTTATTTAATGTTATTCACTGCTTTCATATGATGATTTGCATATTTCTTTACCCTTGCTCTGATAATTTCCCTACTAACTGTACCATCCTCATTAATCCAGTAAACTTTTTTATGAGACCCCGACAAAAAGTCAGTAGGCTTTAAATTGCCGTTCATTTCTGGATGCCACTCTTTTGCAACCATGGGATATAGTGTTTGTAAATCATTCTCTCCAATAATTGGTTTCCTTCCAGAGCAATAAGGACAGCCCTGCTTCCCTGAGCCTGTACGGGCTCCGATACTCTGTGGCCATGTGTGACCACACTTTCCTTTCCATAGCACTCTTTTTGATGAATGAGGAGAGCAGTTCTCCGGCAATAGAGGAGCATTCCCTTCATAATCCCATTCTTCCGCTATTTCCGGAAATAGTGTTTTTAAATCATTTTCGCCAGACAAAACTTTGTTGCCACTACAACAGGGACAACCCGTTCTTTGCCTCGCACCTATAGAAGCGAGCCAGCTATGTTTAGGATTTTTACTGCATTTCCAGAAAACCCGAGTATTTGAGGAGACTGTCAAAGAATATGGGTCTACTTTATTCCTTTCCCAATCCCATTCTTTAAAAGCATCAGGATTCTGCGAAGGGAAATCATTAAACCCAATCAATACGCGTTTGCCTGCACATATAGGACACCCTTGCGGTTTTTTCCCAGTCCTATCAACAACACGCATGCCCCATGAGTGTCCGCACCTACTGCCTTTCCACCAAACGACATCAGTTGATGATGGAAAATACTCCTCTGGCTTTTTTGTATTCTTTTCGTAATCCCATTCATCAGCAATTTCTGGATATCTTGTCTTAAAATCATTATCGCCAATTAGAAGAAGGTTGTTTGAGCATAATGGGCACCCCGCACCCTTTGTTGTTCTGTTTGTTATATTAGCAGACCATGTATGCTTGGGATTATTTTTACATATCCAATGAGCTAATCTCCCAGATTGAGGTGCAACTTCATGAGGATTAATCGTATTTAACTCAGCATTCCACTCTTCCATCAATTCAGGGAATACAGTTGCCAGATCATTTACTCCAGTTATTACCTTCTTCCCTGCACAATAAGGGCATCCTGATTTGGAAAAAACTCTACTATTAGGCATAGCTTCCCATGAAGGATGACCAAACTCACATTTCCAATATACTTTGATATTGGAGCCAGCCATTATTCCCTTCGGAGAAATGCCCATTGCAGAATTCTTCTCGTAATCCCATTCTTTCAGAAATTCAGGATGTGTCTCGTAAAGTGAATTCTTTCTTAAATACAAACGTTGAAGAGCATATATTTCACCTTCATCCCTTACTGTATTTATATCAACGTCAATTTCCCTGTTCAGATATCTGCCTACCTCTGCAAACAGAGAGAACAAACCAGAATCTAGCTCTGATAAATTCGGATCGTCCTTGATTGAGATTGTCGTCTGTCCATCATCATCAAGGATGGAACAACTGTTCTCCCTTAACCTGAACAATTTAATCCCTTTATCTTTGCAGGCTTTATTTTTCTTAGTATCTGATCTGGCTTTTCTATCATCATGAAAAGCATTGCCATCATACTCAATAGCTACTTTTTCGTCTTCGATATAGATATCAAGCTCAAGTTTACCATGGAAAGAAAAGTTTCCTTTGACAGATTTGAATACCTTACTTGCGTAATAGAAAGCCGCTTTCTCTGGGAAAGATGTGTGTAAAACTTTTGTGCATATGGGACAATTCACAAACCCGGTCTTTTTATAAAGTTGAAATCTTCGATTGGGAGATTCCTGCCACTCGTGCCCCAACTCACACTTCCACCAATACTCTTTATTATGGCTATTAGCGGAAACCTTACTGGCGGGAAGTCCGTTTTTTTCTTTATTCCATTGAATGCATAAATCAGGAGCTAGCGTCTTCAAATCATTTACACCACTATGCATTCTATTTCTTGCACATTCTTGGCATCCCGCATGATGCATAGTTCTGTCTGCAACCCGAGCTTCCCAAGTATGGCCACATTTCCCTTTCCAGAAGTATTTGTTATTTGTATAAGCAGTAATTGTCGAGGGTGTTTTCCCGGAAGATTTATTTCTCTCCAAATCCCATTCTTTTGCTATCTCTGGATATTTTGACTCCAAATCATTATATCCGGCTAACACAACTTTGTTATCACAGACAGGACAGCCAGAAGAGTTTGGATTTCTCCTAAGATTAGATGTAAATGCATTAACTTTATTAGACCAAATATGTCCCTTCTCGCATATCCACTTAACTTCTGTTTTTGAACCATATGCAACATCAGATGGAGTCAATGGTGCATTCAATGTTGGGTGCCAATACTTCACTGCTTCAGGATACTTTGTTTGTAAGTCATTAACACCTCTAAGTAGTTTGCTCATTTCAATGCCCTCTTCCTATATGGTTTATCCTACATCTGGAATTGTAATTTAGGCAAACGAAACTGATTTATATAGGGTAATCAATAAGACCAAACCTCTACATCTAATCGATGGCATTATGGCAGGAAAGAGAGAAACACCCCGGATTTCTCCGGGGGTTAATCAAACAACTTTAAACATATTCTGCGTGGCTTCTTTATGTTCGCCACTTGTCTTCTCCACTTCCTTACGTGCCCTATCGAGTTCCTCCAGCCTTATCATCTCATCGCGCGCATCGTCTAAGCCGAGATGCGTGTATGTGTTCATCGTGACGCTGATGTCGCTGTGGCCCATAAGATACTGTAGGGTCTTGGGATTCATACCGCTACGTGCCATGTTGGAACAGTATGTGTGTCTGCAGACATGGGGTGTTATATTCGGAATCTGAAGGCGGTAGATATCATTATACCGTGCTACCATACGGTTGAAGTATTTCTCCCAGTGGAGAGCAACCAAAGGCATGCCATCCTTGTCTTTATAGAGAAATCCAACATACCCATCTATCATCTTCTCCACTGTATTTTCGACTCTATTATCAATAATTGACTGGAAGGCTTTATAGACATCATCCGTCATCGGTATCTTCCTTGTACCGGCATTGGTTTTTGTCGTGAAGATGTGGTATTGCATATCGGAATCTCTCTGTAACTGGTGGTTGATGTTGATAATGCGACTCTGCATGTCTACATCTTTCAGTGTCAGACCACAGAACTCCGATATCCTCATTCCAGTGTGGAAGAGAATGAACACGCCCTCATAGTACTTTGAGTATACGTTGTCATCATGAACGAACTTCAAGAAGCGTCTCATATCCTCTCTCGATATAGCTTCTCTTGTAAGGGAGTCATTTACGACAACACCTGCGAGTTCAAATGAAAACGGATTCTTCACGAGAATATCATCATCCACCGCCATCTGGAATGCAGGACGTAGAACTCCACGTACAGTCTTTACCGTACTGTGGTGCTTTCCGTCATTCTGGAGTTTTATAAGAAAGAGCTTTGCGTCCGATACTCTGATGTCCTGTATCTTCCGGCCGTAGAAACTCTCCTTCTCCATGAGATTCTTCACGAAGTTGTAGTTTGCTTTTGTGTTGGGTTTCACCCCGACCTTTGTTTCGAGGTAGCGCTCAACACATTCCTTGACTGTCATGGTCTTACGACTTGGGTCGAGAAGAGCATCGAGGTCACGCCCTATTTTCTTCTCCATCTCCCTTAATGACGGTGTAGGCTTAGTCCCCTGCGGCTGTTTGTCGGTTGGCTCAAGTCGCCAGCTCGTGACGACCCTGGGCTTTCCATTCTCCTGCCACTTGAAGAGGTACTTTCCGCTCGGGCTTTGACTCTCTCCACGTCTCAGCACTCTGTGTTTACTGTCTCGTCTTATAGTTCCTACCATTTCCTAATGCCTCCTTTACTTCCGGATGAAGTGTAAGATACTTGTCGAACTCCACTCGGAGGATAAGCTTTCTCTTCCTATAGAGAACAACGAAGCTGTGCTTCTCGCTGTTGATGAAGTGGTAGAACTTGTTGATAGAGAAGTTCCAGTATCTGACGGCCTCAAGCGGTGTCAGATAATCCTTCTCCTCCGGTTGTACATTTCTCATCCTGTTCTCCTTCTATATACATCACTCTACGGGGAATATATATCAACTACTTTTTGGCACACTAACGGTTTTATACGGCTTCTGTCTTCAGAAGAAACTCTTCAAACTTTGAGCGGATAATGAGATACCTGTTGCCGCTCCTGAAGGAGAAACTTTCGGTGTTGTTTTCTGCGAGCCTACGCATCCTCTTCTCTCCTATATTGAAGTAATAGGCAGCTTCCTTGATTGTAAGTGCGTATTTCATGCTGAGATTACTGTCCATCTGTCCCTCCGAACCTTTTCTTGATATAACACTCGTGCGAGCAGTATTTGCGGTTTTTGTTACCGTAGCTGATAAAAGCTTTACCGCAGCCCTCACATACACAACTGTAATTCGCTTTACGCCTGACACTCTCCTTGTGTGTGTTCCACCAAAGCATACGGCACTTATCGGAGCAGAAGCGTTTATGCTTTCGACTTGGAATCTGCTGTATAACAGCACCACACTCTTCGCAGTACGATGCGTTCTTTACGGCAACTCCTCCGAGGGAATGCCGCTTACAGTACGTTCTGACACATTCGACGGAGAGACTCATCCTCTTTGCTATCTCAGTGTAGCCGTATCCCTCTCTGCGATAGTCGGCTATCCTTTCTTTTTCCTTATCTGTCATTTTCTACCTCTCTGATAGTGAAAGGACAGTAATCTGCATTTTGAGAACTCTCCTTCCCTATTACAAGGCGAAAAAGTCAACCTTTTGCCATACTGCCCTGTATCTACAGGCGGCGAAACAGTCGAAAATCCGAACTGGGATGATAAAATCGTTAGATGGTTTAACTCTTGCGGTAAAGGTGGAGGGTCGCTTGGTGGAAAAAAATCACACGATATTTCACGTGTGACTGAATAAATGGTTAACTAGATAATACCATTGATTTTTTCTTGCTTTCCTCCACCTTGTCGGAAATCTTCTTGTGCCTTTTTTTACTTTTGCTGCTTTTGTTAATTCTTTGTTTCTTTTTTTTTCTCCTCCTTCCCGTTATTTGCACACTTTTCTCTGGTTTTTTTTAAATAAAAGAACTACTGATGCCTAAGTTTAAATGTCTTAAGCTTAATCAGTAGTTTTTATAGAGCCTTTTTTCTCTATTCTTTTTTCTTTTGTTTTGCTCTGTGCTTGAGCTTGTTATTAATTCTGTGTTTTTCCTATCGAATAAACACTAGTCTGTTCTCCGTCCCTACAATTTACGGTTACATTTCTTTTATTTTCAGAACTTGTAATCTCGTATGTTCTACCACAAGCTATATAAAATTCATCAAATGTTCCACCAAAGTAGATTGTCTGTAGCTTATCACAATTATCAAATGCCCCTGAATTTATCTTTGAGACTTTCTGTGGTATATAAATGTGAGTTATCTCGCCACAATTAGTAAAAGCATCTGCCGTGATTTCTCTTACACATGCGTCTGGTTCCTTTGCTATTTTAGCAGGTATGTAGATTTTGCCACTTAGTGTTGTAGTACTACTGTCTTTTCCTACTGTAAGCTCATCTGTAAATATAGTACCATCTGAGTTTTTAACCTTGTCATACTTTAGACTTGATGTGGCTTGCTCCCAGATAGCATATAATTTTAGGGCGCTTGTTATCTGTGTATTGAAATTAAATAGAGTTTTACTATCTTTTTCGTTTGTCCAACCTATGAATGCGTAATCATTCTTCATTAGATCTTCATCGGGTCTTTTTGCTGTCTGCCCTTTAGCGCACTTATATGTGCTTTTTTCTTCTTCTCCATCATAGAATGTAACTGTGTAGAGTTCAATCCATTGTGCATATAGTGTGATATCACCTGTGACGGGAGCAGCGAAGTCATATCCCTTTGTTCCATCTTTATCAGTGGTCCAATTGACAAAAGCATAATCAGCCTTCGTTGGTTCAGCAGGTTTATCTACCGTTTCTCCGTGCTTAACTTTCTTTACTACGGCAGCATCTCCGTTGTCATATTCAAACGTTACCTTATGCTCAAAAAACATTCCATTGATGCTACCATCACAGGAAACAAGAAAAGAGAGAATAGCGCATATTGCAATCATAAATATATATCTTTTCTTCATGATTAACTCCTTAGAATGCGACACCAAGACCAAGTGTTGGGATTATACGATAGTTGACATATGATGTTCCGTCTTTCTTGGAAAAACCAAATGTAGCATCGCAGCCGATTGTAGCTGAAAGCTTTTCGGTTATCTTCATTCCAGCTCCAACTCCTCCTCTGAGGGTAAATGTCGCAGCTTTGATACCGTCATATATCAGCCAATCAACTCCAGCGCCAATGTTTGCAATGACTTTCCACTTATCTTTAAACACAAGGCCATAACCTACTCCTACATATGGCATAATACTTGATAGAGGTTTTCTATCCTTTAACTTGTATGTGTTCCAGGAAAGACCTCCCTCTAGAAATAATTCCTCAGTAAGATATCTCTCATAGGAGATGTCGGCTCCAATACCGTAAGTAGATAACACAGGCTCACTACCTTCTTCCTTAGATGTGGCTATCTGTAAGCAATATGGGGCAAACTTCACATCCACATTGTTCTTTGATGCAAATATCGGAAGAATAGAAAGAGCTATTATCAATAGCAAGAATATTTTCTTCATATAATTTATCCTTTGTAAGACCAAAAGTTGAACTGACCCCATAAATTTGGACACTCAAAGGAGTCCAAAAATGGGTATCATAT
>CAVFXW010000045.1:0-3228 GCA_963626675.1 Clostridium sp. CAG:452
TGGGGGGAGAAATCTCAGCCATGATGCTCTGGTAATTTATTACCGAGTAGTTTACTTAAGCCAGACTTCCGGAATTTCCATAAGTTTACCGCACTTAGGGCACTTTACAGTATAGAGAATAGCTCCCGGATATACATAGAAACCACTCTTTGCGCTTCCTTCTGTGGCTGTTCTGTGGTCTATGATTTCTCCGCTGCTACTTCCGTCGCTTAGGCAATGTGCAAGCGACCAATTCCAGGAAACAGTATCGCCGACAGAGAATTTTGGAGAGTTATCACTACAATTTCCTCCACATGCACCGCCTGAAACGGAATCTAAATCATCATCGTCGAGACTGCCTGACTTCGTGAGGCGTGAAAATATATCCTTTGCACCATCGGGTGAGATATCTAATCCAGCCTGGAGAGCTAGTTCTCTGATTTCATCTGCATTCTTTGCACTTTTTGCCTTTCTTAAAAGTTCTTCATTCATAATGAACTCCTTTGTGAGGGATAGCATTTTTTTATCTAAGAAGAGCCTCACCTAGTTAGTATATACGTTATTATAAAAATCTGTTAGGGAAGTTTTGTTTATATTTTGTGTTTTTTTCTCATTTGAATATAGTGATGAAGTTTATCAAGTAGAAGTTAGTCTTATCAATATTTTATATTTATTGTCTAATGGTACAAATAGTATATAATTGACTCATGAGTAACTTGAAACTGGATTTTGCACCGGAAAAGACACAGATGCTTCCTCAGCTTCTATATATAAGCTATTCAAGATATGAAAAGAACTGGGCGAATATAATGCATTCCCATTCATTTACAGAGTTTCTCTTCATTGAAAAAGGAGAGGGATATATCTTGACTCGAGGAGGAGGATTTCATGTAAAAGTCGGTGACTTTGTCTTACTTCCTCCCTCCCTCTATCATACGGAAAAGTCAAGTGATAAGGATGATATGGAATATTATGCATTGGGAGTTTCAAATATAGTGCTCAAAGAGGCTCTCTCGAGTGAGAGCTATAACCCGCTTCTTCCACTTGGAGAGAAAACGGAGAAAATCGGCGCCTCGATAAGGAGAATATTCGATTATCTTTCCCAGGAAAAGGCGGGTGTGGAGTGTGCTGTATATTCGATCTTTCTTGATATAATTTCCTCTCTCATGAACTTTGACAATAGTCCTTTTCTTATTCGCGAAACAGCTGAAGAGAACACCTTGATGGTTGCTCTCAAAGATTACATTGACACTCATTACATGGAGAACTTTAATCTCGACGATCTAGGCTCGTCATTTCATCTATCAAAATACCATCTTGTAAGAGAGTTCTCTCATTTCTATTCTCTTTCTCCGATGGCATATCTTGAGGAGAG
The DNA here is from genome assembly GCA_963626675.1 of Clostridium sp. CAG:452. Classification (GTDB taxonomy): domain Bacteria; phylum Spirochaetota; class Spirochaetia; order Sphaerochaetales; family Sphaerochaetaceae; genus Ornithospirochaeta. The sequence continues at coordinate 1,355 of CAVFXW010000045.1, forward strand.
GAGGATAAGAGAGGCAAAATATCTTCTCTCTTCAACAGATCTCTCCATTACGGTTATTGCTCAAACGCTTGCTTTTTCATCCTCTTCATATTTTTCACAGCGTTTTCGCCTACTAACTGGGGTGACACCACATGAATATAGAAAGAGGAAGGTTCAAGGCTAGGTTACTCTAGTCTAGGGATAAGAATTAGTAAAGCTTACATATTTCTCTTCGATTGCCCCAGGGCCTCGTATCCTATCTTAAATTAGCATCTCTTCTAAGAGTAAGAACACCGTTAGCGAATATTGAGTTATCGAAAACAGTAACGAAAAAATCGCAAATTTATATGAAAACCTCAAAATCCATTATTCGATTGTAGCAAGCTTGATTGTATTGATTGTTCCTTTAGCTCCGTCTGCCGGTCCGCCGCATAGTACTACGTTGTCGCCTTTTTGTAGTGAGAGGATCTCCTTTGCCTTCATAAGTGCGTAATGGAACATTACGTCGGATGAGGAGTATTTATCGCTCAATACAGGAGTGACGCCCCAGCTTAAGTTTATAAGCCTCCAGGCTCTTTCGGTCGTCGTCATTCCGATAATCGGAACGGGACATCTGAAACGTGACACAAGACGTACGGACATTCCACTTTTCGAGCATACGACTATAGCTTTTGCATTAGTATCTATCGCAAGGTCACATGTTGCATGGGAGATTGCATCTGTTGAGTTATGAATAGTGTATTCAGTTGTTCTGAATTTCTTTTCCCAATTTATGTCATTTTCAGTCGACTCACATATTTTAGCCATTGCAGAAACAGCCTCAACTGGATGCTTCCCGGCAGCTGATTCTCCAGAGAGCATGACTGCACTTGTGCCGTCATATACTGCATTGGCGACATCGGAGATCTCTGCTCTTGTCGGGCGAGGGTTCGTAATCATGCTCTCAAGCATCTCTGTTGCGGTGATAACTCTCTTACCGAGTATTCTGCAGCGTGATATAAGATATTTCTGGATAGCAGGAAGTGCTACAAATGGAACTTCGACTCCGAGGTCTCCACGTGCAACCATTATACCGTCAACATATTTCGATATGCTGTCTATATTGTCGATTCCCGCTTGGTTCTCGATTTTTGCAATAAGCTCGACATCTTGTCCACCGTTCTTATCCAAAAAAGTCTTTACACTTTTAACATCGTTTTGGTTGGATACAAATGAAAGCGCTATGTAGTCTATACCGTTCTTAAGACCGAAGAGAATATCATCCTTATCGTCCTTAGAAAGATATACCGATCGCGATACATGGCCGGGGAAGTTCATCGACTTCTTATCTGAAATTACTCCGCCGTCGATAACGCGGCATATGGCATCCCTTTCTGTCTTTTCTTCAACACGGAATGACAAGAGGCCGTTGTTGACGAGTATAATTTGTCCGATATCGAGTTCATTGATGAGATTCTTATAGCTTACAGAACATCGTGTGCTATCGCCTTCAGCCTCATCAATTGTGAATGTGAACTTATCTCCACTTTTGACTTCAGCTTTGTGATTCTTGAATACTCCAACTCTGTATTCCGGTCCCTTCGTGTCAAGCATGATAGCAATGGGCTTTCCCAGTTTCTCTCTTACTTTCTTTATAAGGTCTATTTTCTTTTGATGTTCTTCATGTGTGCCGTGGCTGAAGTTGAGTCTTGCGACGTCCATACCGGCAGCCGCCATTTTCTCGAGCGTTTCTTCGTTTTCACTGCTCGGTCCTATTGTGCAGATAATCTTTGTCTTTCTCATAGCATTATTCTATGCTGAAATTACTGAAATAGTGAACTACCGCCACCCTAAAAGGATTGAGGCTTCGTGCTTCATAGACTAAAGTTGGCTGATTCTGCTTAGAGCCGAATCAA
>CAVFXW010000046.1:0-2690 GCA_963626675.1 Clostridium sp. CAG:452
TCCTCCGTATCAATTGACTCTATTATACCCCTTTAGCATCATAAGCCAACAAAATAAACACACTTTTTATGCAAATTATGTGATTATTTACACACTTTTCCAATAAAAAAAGTGAAAAGCAATCCGAGAGGCTCAAAAATTCGTAAAGCCGTCTTCAACGGGAGGGTTGGATGACTATGCCGCAGTTAAAACGGTTCTTGATACTGCCCAGAAGAACGGTATTAGCCGATATAATCAAAGCTGTCTTTGACGGGGCAGCAGATAGTCTATTGGCTAGTGTACTCGTGTAGGAATGACTGAACAGTTACAGCAAGAGTTATTGGCTACTCCAACTCTATAGTTGCTGGTGGCTTACTCGTAATATCATAAAGGACTCTGTTTATATGCTTTACTTCGCCAACTATTCTTGATGAAACTTTATCCAAGAGATCCCAGTCAAGCCTGGAAAAAGTAGCTGTCATGAAATCTGTCGTGTTGACAGCACGAATTACAACCGCCCAGTCATAGCTGCGCTCATCTCCCATAACACCAACACTCTTCATATTTGTAAGTGCCACAAAATATTGGTTCGGAGCATTCTTGTATCCCAGTTTTCCAACTTCTTCTCTCAAGATTGCGTCAGCATCTTTGAGAATGCTTAATTTCTCTCTTGTAATTTCTCCGATGATTCTTATTGCAAGTCCCGGTCCGGGGAATGGCTGCCTCATTACTATATTCTCTCCCAGTCCAAGTTCAATTCCGAGTTCTCTCACTTCATCCTTGAATAAAAGTCTCAAAGGTTCAATTATCTCATCAAATGCAATCACTGAAGGTAGCCCGCCAACGTTGTGATGACTCTTTATGACAGCACTCTCTCCCCCCAGTCCACTTTCAACGACATCGGGATATATAGTTCCCTGTGCAAGGAACTCAACCTTCCCTATCTTCTTCGATTCTTCCTCGAAAACACGAATGAAGGTTTCCCCAATTATTCTGCGTTTTTTCTCTGGTTCAACCACACCCTTAAGTCTTTCCAAAAATAAATCAGAGGCATCTATTCGCCTTATATCACAATGAGGAAATGATGCCTTAAGAGCATTTAATACATCCTCACCTTCGTTCTTTCTGAGTAAGCCGTGGTCAACGAATATGCATGTAAGCTTATCATTTACAGCGCGTGCAAGAAGAGAAGCACATACCGTGCTATCTACACCACCAGAGAGAGCAAGAAGTACTCTGCCATCTTTAACCTTCTCCCTTATGCTCTTTACTGCACTCTCTACATAATTCTTCATCGTCCACTCTTTTTCGAATCCACATATTTCATAGAGAAAGTTTTCTATAATCTTCGTACCGTACTCTGAATGCAGAACTTCAGGATGAAACTGTACTCCATATAGTTTTCTTTCTGTGTTTTCAATTGCAGCAATAGAACAAGACGATGAATAACCTATTCTCTTAAAACCCGGAGGAAGAGTGTCACACTCAATACCATGGCTCATCCATACAACAGATGAAGACGGAACATCTTTGAAAAGACTAGATTCTGTATGCTCTAATACAACTCTCCCATATTCCCTCTTTTCAGCCCTACGACATATACCGCCGTTTTCATAAACCATGAGCTGCATGCCATAACAAATGCCGAGAACCGGTATTCCCATATTAAATATAGCATCATCAAGTCTTGGGGCATTCTCCTCAAAAACAGTAGCAGGACCACCTGTAAGGATAATTGCATCAGGATTAAAATCATTAATTTCATCCTTACTAAGACGATAGCTTTTTATTTCAGAATAGACACCACATTGTCTCACTCTACGAGCAATCAAAAGATTATATTGTCCGCCGAAATCAAGAATAAGAACTCTCTTCACCTCAATCCTCTCTAAATGTAATAGTGCCGTCTTCTCCAATACCGTCTATAACGGCAAGAGCTTTATAGTTAATATTCTTTGCCCTGAGGTTGTCGCCACCTCCCTGGAAGCCCTTTTCAACGGCAATGCCAACTCCTTCAAGTCTACATCCAGCTTCCTCAACAATATCCAAAAGTCCCTGTACGGCATTTCCTTTTGCCATAAAATCATCGATGATAAGAACATTATCTTCTTTATGGAGCCACTCCTTCGAAACGATGAGTGTGAACTTTTTCTTATATGTATATGACCATACTTCGCTTTTGAAGAGTCCGTTCTCTATATTGTCGCTTTTAGCCTTCTTTGCAAAAAGAAGAGGCACTCCGTATTCACTAGCACAGATTGTTGCCAAAGGAATACCCGATGCCTCTGCAGTGAGAACAACAGTAATTTTCGAAGTATCAAAAAGAGTCTTGAACTCTTTTGCAATCTCCCTCAAAAGAAGAGTATCAACACGATGATTCAAAAAACCATCAATCTTAATAATGTTTCCCGGAAGAACTTTGCCTTCTTTGATTATTCTTTCTTTTAACGCTTTCATCATCAATCCTATTATTTAATGAGAAATCTCTAACATAAGTCAAAAGAAAAGACAACATGATAGAGAGAAGTTTTTGTTAAATGTTTAACACTATGATTCTCTAATATGATGCCCCCACAACTGTGAGGGCATACTTTATTCGATTAATTAATATCCGAATAACGGCCATTTTGCAATGTACGGTATATAAGATACAAGTAAAAGTACAACAACCATACATATAAATAGCGATATCATCTTCTTACTCGTTGATT
>CAVFXW010000047.1:0-52536 GCA_963626675.1 Clostridium sp. CAG:452
TTGTTACATTACAAGGCTTTACCTTACGAGATCTACGGGGCTCGAACCCGTGGCCTCCACCGTGACAGGGTGGAGAAAAACCCCGGACGGAGGCAGAGAAGAAGTGCGCTCGTATCCTCTGCAAGCAATTAGGGAAGCTCTTGTAAATGCAATTGCACACAGGGATTATTCCATTTACGGCACTCAGATTGATGTTGATATCTACATTGATAGACTGGAGATAATGTCTCCAGGTTCCTGGCTATTACCTTTTCCGTATGAAAATTATGATATTGATTCAATTCATTCTGTACGTCGTAATTCCATTATTGCTGCCGCCCTTGATGCTGCATCTTTGATGGAAAGAAGTGGAACGGGAATACAGACAATTATGGCGAGCTATAAGGATGAACCGTCAGACAGACAGCCGTGTTTGATGATTTATCCGGGTTTTATCAACGTGCGCCTCTTTGATAGACTTTGTGAGTCGGATTCGGATGATGAATTCCAGCTGCTTTCAGATAGTGATAAGGTTATTTATTTACTCAAAGATGGACCGAAATTTGCAAGGGATCTTCAGGCTGTCACACGTTATTCCACACGTTCGAAATTCCTTAGGGAAGTCATAGACCCGCTTCTTGAAAAAGGCGTTATTGAGAGGGAAGGGAATATCAAGTCACCGAGGTCGGTTTTCAAACTACAGGACAAAAGGTGAAGCTGCAATGTGTATCTATCCTAAGACAGTAGATTAAACGGAAAGACAAAATATAACGAATATTTCCTATTACCATCAAGTAGTAGGAGCAAGAAGATGGGTAGACAAAAAAGGTATTCAGTCGTTTAAGTACAATATAATTGTAGAAGCTTTAACAAGCAGTGAGACGTTTGAAGAGGTAGCAGCATCAAAGAGCATTGCAACAAGCCTTGTTACAGAGTGGAAGGATGCATTCATCCGTGGAGAAGAAAGCCCACAAAGTGCCCGAGGAGAAGGACAAGACCATTGAAACCCTGCTTGAGAAGATTATGGAGAAGAAGCTTGAGGTCGAGCTAGTGAAAAACAGGGCGCTTAGATAGAAATACCTCTGAAGACTGTCCGATATCATGGATATAGAATTCTGTATAGATGCATTTTAAAGATGCGGAGGCTATGCCTTATTTAACTCAGAGAGTACACCAGAGTGGAGTTTTAAACCCCCTTGAGAGCTTCTGCATCCACATCAGCATGGATGCTAGAGAATGTGGCTAGCGTTGATAGGACATGAAGAACGCTTAAGTGTGAATGGGGCCTCAAGGGCTATAGGACGAAGGACTCGGGAAGTTTGTTGAGTACTTCAATGAAAAGAGGCTATATGAGGCACTGGGATACAATACCCCGAATTGAGTATATGAAATAAGCTACTTCACTAATATTGATAATGATGTAGAGGAACAAATGGAAAAAGAAGAAAAATAACAGCATGATCCGTTATTTTTTAATATTCTGTATTGACAAGTGACTTAGCCTACTGGAAATCATTTTTTTGCCATGTATATTGTTTCTTCTACGGAGATTTCTTCTCTCTGTTATCTACGAAATGATATTCCTTTTACGATTTTCTTTATCTCTTTCTCTTCTTCGTCACTAAAAGGCGCATACGTCTTTCTGTATTTCAATGAGTCTTTCAGCTGCTCTTGATTTCTTGCTCCGAGAATAACGCTTGTCATGCCGGGTCTTTCGAGGTCCCAATTCAAAGCAAAAGATATTAGATCTTGTCCTCGCATTGATGCCATATTGTTTAACTCGTTTAGTGCCTTAATAAGATCTTTTGTGATATCATCTGGAGAGAGGAAAGAGCTCTGGCGCGCTCTGCTATTAGGGGGTATTGCACCCTTTAGGTATTTATCTGTAAGACGGCCTTGACTGAGTGGAGAGAATGCAAAGATTCCTATTCCTTCTTTCTTTAACTCGGGAAAGAGGGTGCCGTCGGGATCTCCACGCTTATTTAGAAGCGAATAAGATACTTGATTGATTATAGGATGAATCTTGTAGTCCTCTTCGAGGATCCTCTGCATTTTGAATATCTCGCTATTGTAATTGGAGAGGGCAACATATAACGCTCTTCCGCTTTTTACGATTTGTGAGAGTGCCTCTGCTGTCTCTTCAAGAGAAGTCTCTCTATCGATTCTATGGTGGTAGAAGATATCGACATAGTCTACTCCCAGCCTCTTTAGGGACTGATCAAGGGACGCCATGAGGTGTTTCTTGCTGCCTCCCTCTCCTAAGGGGCCAGGCCACATCGGGTATCCTGCCTTTGTCGAAATAATGATCTCATCTCTATACGGAAGAAGTGTCTTTTTCAATATTTCACCGAATCTCTCTTCTGCGCTTCCGTTTGGTGGTCCGTAGTTATTTGCTGTGTCGAAGGAGTTTATCCCATTATCGAATGCTGTTGTAATTATTTCTTCGGTTGTCTTGTAGTCGCTTTTCTCTCCAAAGTTCTGCCACATACCGAGGGAGATGGCACTTATCTTCAATCCCGAAGAGCCACAGCGCCTATATTCCATTTCGTTGTAACGGTTTTCATTCGCTTTATACATGATGTAATTCTACTCCTCTCTTTCTTCTTCGAACAAGAGAATATTGGATTCTATAGAGCTATTGAAAGGACATTAAATGGTATTTTTCTTTTTCTTTGAATGGGTGATTCCTGTGAGACAGAAGTATTCCCTGTTTATTTTGTCTGTCTCTTCGATAAGAGCGTCTCTTTTTGTTCTAATTTCATCTATTTCAAGGGAATCGAAATCTGTAAGAAGAGACTCAAAGCCTTTTTCTACGGCCCATAGCTCTCCGCTGGCATCTAGATGAACGGTTTTGTTCTCATCATCACGAAAGTTTGATGTATATAGGTTAAGTGAGAGAGAGGAGAGGGTTATGAAACTTGTAATGATATTGATTTGAAGATTTCCATGAAAGAAGAATGATATTATTCCGACAGACGATACGGCTGTCAGTATTATGTCGAGTATCTTGAATGTCTGGGCTTTCTTATTCAATTTGCAATAAAGAGCCCATTGTACCTTAGAAGCCTCTCTCACTTCATCCCTGAGGTGGATTATTTGCTCTCTTACTTTTTCTTTGTCGTCCATGTTTTCTCCTAAGCTATATTACAACGAAAGGTACAAATAATCTCGATATGTTTCAATTGAAGAGGGAGCTTTTTATCGTCTATAATTTGATAAGAGGATTTATATGGCAATCATAACACTTGAAAATGAATTTGTTAAAGCGGATTTCAACACAGTCGGCGGCTTTATAGAGTCGCTTGTTTCAAAGAATAACAACAGGGAGCATGCATGGCATTATGATTCTTCATTGTGGCCTAGGCGTACCGCTGTGTGTTTCCCTCTATGTGGAAAATGCAGAGATGATAAGTATTCTTTTGGCGGAAAGGAGTACGAATTACCGAATCACGGCTTTTTACGTGAAAGAGAGCTTAAGGCCGATAGGATAGACTCTTCACGCCTTGTTCTGAGAGATGAGTGGGACGAGGGAACTCTCACGAGATATCCTTTCAAATATAAAGTTGAAATTGAATATGTTCTTGATGAGAACAATGTTGATATTAAATATAAGGTGAAGAACCTCGATAAGGGAGAAATGTATTATTCGATAGGCTCCCACTATACATATCTTCTTCCGTCATTACAGGAAAAATGCTCAATTTTCTTCTCGAAGAAGCAGCATGCTGGTGCTTTCTCACAAGCTGACGGTAGCCTCAATGGGGATGTTTTTGAGGGAAAAAATTATGTTTCCCTTAAGGGCACTATTGATAGCTCATCCTTAATTCTTGATCTCAGAACGATAGATAGTGATTATATTGCGCTTGGAGACGAAAAGGGGATTGTTACTTCCCTCAGGGGAGAGGGCTTCAAGTATCTTATCATATGGGCACCAAGTGGTGGAAAGAACCCGTTTGTTTGCATCGAGTTCTGGGATGGAATGGGACAAGTCGAGACGTGCACAAATGAACTCACAACCAAGTGGGGTATATCGAAATTAGAGACGGGTGGAGAGAAAGAATATCTTCAGCGAGTTACTCTTCTTTAAAACTAACGTCATACAACAATGCAATAGCCGTCTGAGACGAGAGACAAAAAAGAGGAGACGGGGATAAAGGCAAAGTCATCTCGTCTCCTGTCGCTTTTCGTCAATAGAGAAAAGTACTTTTCCCTTCTCGATATCGTGTAATGAGAATGAGACTGACGAAGTGTTTTAAAAATGGCACTTCGTCTCCTTTTATTTGAATGCGATAAAAATCATTACGAATAGTCGGGATCGATATTGAAGGATATGGAATATTCTGGAAAGACAAGTTCGAGTATTCCTGTTATGTTGCGTCTGAACTCCTCCCAGTCCTTAAGTGCAAAAGAGACTACTATGTCGAATTCTATCCTCTTCTCTTCAAAGTGTACGTGAAAGCCGTGTATTCCTATAACATAATCTGAAGCCATCTTTACGCACTTGAGAGTTTTATCCATCATCTCTTTTACCCTCTCGTCATCCTGGTTTTCTGCATTTATGCCGAATGTGAAGATGATTCCGAGTTCGTCTTTAAGCTTCCTTTTTGCCTTGCTCATGGCTTCACTTATTTCCTCAGCAGATGAAGAGAAGGGAACCTCCACATCGGCCGTTCCGACACTTAGCTCCGGGCCGTAGCGATGTATTCTTATATCATAACCACCCATAAGAGGTGGAAACTTGGCGATAATCTCTCGGATTAATTGAACTTCATTTCTGTCAGGTCTCTTTCCCAGTATTGTGTCGGAAGTCTTTAAAATAGAAGAAAAACCAGTCCACATGATAAATAGTGATACTATTGTCCCTGCTACCCAGTCGAGAGAGTATCCTAGGAGGTGGGAAAATACACTACTGAGTATCGTCATTGATGATATTACAGCATCAGATAGGCTGTCAGAGGCAGAGGCTGTGAGTGCTAATGAGTCTATCTCTTTTCCTTCTTTCTTATAAAATAAATAGAGTCCAACCTTTGCTAGTACAGTTAAGAGTAGAATTATGATTATAAGTGGGGAGAGCTCTACTATAGGGGGATTGTGTATACTTTTAATGCTGGTCTTAAGAAATGAAAATCCTGTAAGAAGTACAAGAAGAGAGACCAAGAGCGCCGATAGGTATTCTATTCTTCCGTACCCCATTGGATGCGCTTTAGTCGGCCTTTTCTTCGAGGCCGTGTATCCTAGAAGTGTTACAAGAGACGACAGAGAGTCACTTAGGTTGTTCGCGCCGTCGGAGAGAAATGCAATAGACGAGGAAAATATCCCGATGATGAGTTTTAATGATCCGAGGATAAGGTTTACAGCTATCCCAATATTTGTTGCTTTTCTAATTACTCCGGCTCTGTCTCTCTTATTTTGCATTCGAAAAGTTTATGTAGAAAATCTAGTTTTATCAAGTGGTGAAAAATAAATATTTATAATGAATAGAGTTAGTTAATCATAACAAACTAAAGTCTTCACATGTTCTTAACACATTAATTTTGAATTAGTTGTATTATTGAAAAATGAATGAAGAAAAGAAAAGAAGCCTCGTGGGCCTGAGAATATTTATATCGTTGATTATTTTGATATTTTCAGCATTCCTTGCGTCCCTTGCATTTCCGTCAAAGTATTCCCAGGATGGGATAGCTTTCCTTGCATTTATATATCTTGTTCCCGTTTTTTATATAATATATTCCTCTTCGTGGAGGATGTGTGCTCTCTACGGCCTTATATATGGTTTTCTCTTCTATTACTTATATAACTATTGGTTGAGTACATTTCATCCTCTTGCGATTTTGCTCGCTCCAATACTTGAGAGTGTGGAGTATGCGCTGCTTTTTCTTTCTCTTAAACTTTTGTCCGTCCTCTTTGAGAAAAAGCGTGGCTTTTTTGTCTGTCTTCTCTATAATGGCTTTCTATATTTGACACAGCAAGGCTTTCTAGGCTATCCGTATGGTAACATAACAGCATCATTATATGAGTATACCTCGCTTATACAGATAGTATCGATTACGGGAATATGGGGACTAGGGTTACTTGTAACGCTGCCACAAAGTCTTCTTGCTGATTACCTATATTCAAAGAGGACGAGGGAAAAATTAAAACCGTTCCTTTTTTCAATTATCGTTCTTCTACTTGTATGGATTACTGGGATATTTGTTAAAACTTATTATGAGAATAAAGAGAGTGATAAGAGTATATCAATTGCTGCTATTCAACATAGTGCTGATACATGGAAGGGTGGATACAATACATACAAGGAGAACTATGAGACTCTCAAGAAGCTGACACAAGAGGCTATGCTTTCATCCTCTCCTGATATGGTCGTATGGTCGGAGACGGCTTTTGTCCCGTCCGTAAGATGGCACCAAACTTATAATGTTTCAATTAAAACACGGAGCCTTGTAGATAGTTTTGTTGATTTTTCTCTCAACCTTGGTGTTCCACTTATTACAGGAAATCCTGAAGGTGTCATCAAGGACAAGGATTATGAGCCTGTACTTGAAAACGGGGACTGGAATTGGAAGACATACAATACGGTCATATACTTTGCTTTTGGAGAAGTGAAAGGAACATATCGTAAGCGCCATCTTGTCCCATTTACTGAATACTTTCCTTATGAGAAGGAGTTTCCGCATCTATATAAACTTCTCCTTGCTAATGACTACAAATGGTGGGAGAGGGGAACTGAGTCTACTGTTTTTGACTATAACGGGATTAAATTCTCAACCCCAATATGTTTTGAAGATACTTTCGGTGCTCTCAATGCTCAATTTGTCATTAATGGTGCCGATATCTTGATAAATCTCTCCAACGACTATTGGTCGCGCTCCCTCGAGGCTGAAGAGCAGCATTTCCAACTCTCTGTTTTTAGGGCAATTGAGAATAGGAGAGCACTCTTAAGAAGTACCAACAGTGGCATTACTGCACTAGTTCTTCCAAGTGGCAGAATTACAGGAAGATTAGAGCCGTTTACTCAATCTATCGGTATTTATGAAGTTCCCCTCTATGAGAAGATGCCCCTCACATTCTATACCCGTCATCCGGATTTTTTTGGAAAGTTCTTTGTCGTCTTCTCTTTGCTCTCTATTCTCTATGGTGTTTCTGTTAAGGTATATGAGAGAGAAAAGAATAAGAATGAAGAGAAAGAGAGGCTGTCGCATCTCTTTGAGGACATGGAAAACGCGTGGTGATTAACTAATTTCTCTTATGATGATAAGATAATTCCATGGAACTCTGGAAAGAAATGGAGAGGAAGATTTGTGTCGGCGGTCACTCTTTTATCTCTGTTACCGGTGGTGGCGGTAAGACAACATTCTTGATTGAATTCGGACAATATTTGAAAGATAAAGGGAAAAGTGTGCTTCTTACATCGACGACAAAACTCAGCTCTCCGCGCTCTGTTGATTACCGTGTTGACAATATCGCCTATTCAGTTGAGGAGCTTATGGATAAAGGTGTAAGAAAAGGTGAGAGTACGCTTTTTGCCCATTATGATGGGGAGAAGGATAAACTTGTAAGCCCAAAAGAGGAAGAACTCCTAGAAGTTGAAAGATTATTCGATTGTGTTCTCTCTGAAGCAGACGGCGCTAGAGGAAGATGTGTAAAAATCCACACTCGTAGGGATCCTGTTATATTTAAAAAAACGACGGCGCTTGTAGCTATTATGGGAGTATGGGGAATTGGAGAGACGGCGTCTTGTGCTACTTTCGGAGATGATAGAGATGTTATAATTGATAGTAACTATCTAAATGATGCTTTATCATCGGAAGAAGGGCTATTGAAAGGAATGAGGGAGGATTTAATAAATATCCTTCTTTTCAACGGTGGAGAGAAAATTGACGAGAATAAAATCAAAACTATTAAATCACTCCACATTCCGTCATTTCTGTCAGGGTACATAGTGAGCGAGAAAGAGGATAGAATATATGAAGCTCTTTAGTTCTCTCTCAGAAAAGGAAAAATATAATTGCTCTTTTGCTCTTATTACCATAATTGGAGCAACTGGAACTGTTAGCCTCAGGGAAGGAAGAATGGCTGTTTTTCCAGACGGAACGAGTGAAGGTACAATAGGTGGCGGAGAACATGAGAGAAAAGCGAGGGCTCTTGCAATAGAGGCCTTAAAAAAGAATAAAGGCGAAAAGAAGAGAATAAAAGTGAAAGACTACGGAGAGATAGAGGTTATGATAGATATTCCGGTAAAAAACAGAGGTCTTATAATAATTGGTGCAGGACACGTAGGGAAAGCCCTCTATGATGTCTTTTATTATCTTGGCTGGCATGTGAGCGTGATAGATACTCGGTCTTTTCTTCTTAATGAAAAGGATTATCCTTATGCTCAAAGGATAGTCTCGAAGAGTATAAAAGAGGGCCTAGAGACACTCTCAATCGACTCTTCAAGCGCTGTTCTGAGCACAATACCTGAAGAGATAGATAACATAAAGGAAATACTTGATTCCTCTTCTGCTTTCTATATAGGGCTTCTATCGTCAAGAAAGAGAAAAGCACCCGATGAAAAACGATACCATCTTCCTATGGGACTCGATATAGGGGCAGAGACAAGTCAAGAGATAGCACTTTCTGTTGCTGCTGAAGTCCTTGCATCTTATAACTCGAGAAGTGCACTTTCCTATATGACTCTAAAAAGAAAGACTGTTGTTGTACGAGGGGCCGGAGACCTTGCAACAGGTGTAATTGTTGCTCTCCATAAGGCTGGATACAGCGTAATTGCAACAGAAGTCGAAAAACCGACTGTCATAAGGCGTACGGTCTCATTTGCCGAGGGAATATACACGGGCGAGATGGAGATAGAAGGCGTTAAAAGTAGACTCTGCAGCAATACGAAAGAGTGCCTCGAGACACTAAAAAAGGGAGAAGTAGCACTCATAGTAGACAGTAATGGTGACATAATAAGGGAAGTAAAACCGCCAGTGGTAGTTGATGCAATTCTTGCAAAGAAAAACCTCGGAACTACAATTGCTCTGGCACCGTTTGTTGTGGCTTTAGGCCCGGGCTTTACAGCCGGTAAAGACGCAAGCGTTGTAATAGAGACTATGCGAGGCCATAACCTAGCTCGAATCATATACTCCGGAAGTGCGCTTCCCAACACGGGAGTCCCGGGATTGATTTCCGGCTATGGAAAAGAGAGGGTTATCCATACGCCTCATGCCGGCACTTTTCGTGAGAATGCAAAAATCGGAGATATCGTAAAGAAGGGCGATATAATTGCGTATGTCGATTCTACTCCCATTCGTGCGACTATAGACGGGCGCCTCAGGGGACTATTGCACTCAGGCTTACTAGTACCAGAACATTTTAAAGCTGCAGATATAGACCCCAGGGGTGAGGAAGTCGATTATACCTCAATAAGCGACAAGGCGCGCTCTATAGGCTCCTCTGTATGCGTTGCAGTAGACGAGTTTCTTTCTCATTATAATTGAAGGAAAGGTCTCTTTTATATAGACTATTGTTATGTCAGAAGAACTCTTTAAAAAAGTCAAAAATGCATCACGTATACTCTCATTATCCTCTCTTGAAGAGAGGAATGAAGCCCTCTCTAGAATTGCCCAAGAGGTTTCTCAAAATCGTGATTTCCTATTAGCTGCTAATGGCCTAGATTTAGATGACGCTCTAAAGACGGGGGAAAATGATGCCCTCATTGCACGACTGAGGTATACAGAGGCGAAGATAGAACAAAGCATAAGAGGACTCGAGGAGGTTAGAGCTCTTCCTGACCCTATATTCAGAGTAAGGGAAAAGAGGGAGATAGATAGTGGTTTTATTCTAGAGAAGGTTGCTATTCCCCTGGGGGTTATAGGCGCTGTATTTGAAGCTCGTCCTGATGCGTTTCTTCAGATAGCATCTCTTGCCCTAAAGAGTGGCAACGGACTAGTCTTGAAGGGTGGAATTGAAGCGAGAAATACCAATCGTGCCCTCTATGAGATTATTCAAAAAGCAACAGAGTCCTTTTCATTTTCATCTTCTTGGATAGGAATTTTGGAAACAAGGGACGATGTAAAGGAGCTTCTTTCTGCTGAAGACTACTGTGATTTAATAATACCACGTGGCTCAAAGAAGTTCGTGCGCTATGTTATGGATAATACACATATTCCAGTTCTAGGACATGCCGACGGAATATGTATTACGTATGTTGAAAAGAGTGCCGATATTGCTTCTGCTGTCGATATTCTTGTTGATGCGAAGACGAATTACCCGGCGGCATGTAATGCAACAGAGACTATACTAATTGATGAGGATATTTCGTCGTCTCTTCTTCCTTTACTAGCAAATGCTTTTGAGAAGAACTCAGTTGTTGTCCATGCGGACGAAAAATCCATTCTGTACTTTAAGAATGCACTTCCTGTAAGAGAGGAAGACTATGACACGGAATTTCTAAAAAAAGAATGTGCCCTACGCATTGTCTCTTCTTTTGAAGAAGCGCTCTCTCATATTGAAAAACATTCCTCAAAGCACACCGATGCAATTCTTACTAGAGATAAGAATAGGGCGGATGAGTTTATACGCCGCGTTGACTCTGCTGATGTCTTTGTTAATTGTTCAACGCGTTTTGCCGATGGCTACCGGTTTGGCCTGGGGTCGGAAGTCGGTATTTCAACATCGCGCATACACTCTCGCGGTCCTGTGGGACTGGAGGGTCTCATGACAACGAAATGGATTCTCACGGGACACGGCGAAACTGTCACAGAATATTTAAACGGAACCAAATCATTCCACTTCAAGGAGAGAGAAGTATGAGAGATTTCTCCTCTGTTAAAAGAATAGTCGTCAAGGTCGGTACGAATCTTCTTTCATCAAAAAATGGTATTGAGAAAAGCCGCATAAGAGATCTTGTAGATCAAATAGTTGCTCTCAAAGATAAGGGTATACAGGTTCTTCTTGTCTCTTCGGGTGCTGTGGGGCTAGGAGCAAAAGAGCTCGGACACGAAAGTGCAGTAAAATATATCCCCCTCAGGCAAGCCTGTGCTGCTATCGGGCAACCTCTTTTGATGGGGGAATACCAAAAGGAGTTCAAGCGCCATAATATTCTTTGCTCGCAGCTTCTTATAACACGCTCTGTCCTCAATAACCGTAAGAGTTATATAAACCTCAGAACGACTGTAATGACACTCCTGGGGGAAGGAGTTGTCCCAATTTTCAATGAAAACGATGTCGTATCTATTGCTGAAATAGGAAATGTTTTTGGCGATAACGACAGAATGAGCGCACTTGTTGCATCAAAGATTGATGCTTCTCTTCTTATTCTTTTGACAGATACAGAAGGCTTATATACAGATAATCCTAAAACTAATACAGACGCAAAGTTGATACAAACTGTTGATAAAATCGATTCTACAATTCTAGGATGCGCAAATGGTAAAGGCTCAACGTTCTCAACAGGTGGTATGAAGACAAAGCTGCTTGCTGCCGAGATTGCTCAAAAAGGCGGATGTGGAACTGTTATTGCCTCAGGCTATGAGAAGGATATTCTCCTAGCAATCATGAACGGTGAGGAGAAGGGGACATATATAACACCATCTATACGACTGTCTCAAAGAGAGAGGTGGATTATGAACACCCCATCCGAGGGAACGATAATCGTGGATGAAGGCGCAACACTTGCACTCCTTAAGCATAAGTCTCTTCTTCCATCTGGAATAGTTGGTGTCAAAGGTGTATTCAATGAAGGAGATGTGGTTGATGTTAAATCAAAGGATGGAAAACCTATTCTGAAGGCTATTTCAAACTTCAACTCATCGGAGATATTGCTCATTAAAGGACATAAGTCGACTGACATAAATGCAATGACGGGTGAAAACAGAAAGGTTGTCTTCCGCCCGGAGGATACGGTTACCTATGGTGAACTATAGAATTGTTTTCAGCCGTCAGGATCTCGGTTATCGTATATCTTCACTATATAAGGAGAAGCAATTTGCTGTCGGGATTCTAGATTTTGGTACAAAAGAAGAACTCGAGAAGACACTCTCATGGTATATGGAGAATATGAACCTTTCGCTGCATGTACTTACATCGGAATATAAGATGAACGAGTATAATTTCGAGAATAAGTATCCTGAAGTTACATTTATTGTCTTCAAAAATGATACGACAACAGGAGAGTATATAAATGCAATGGCCAATGAATGCTATACAGACTATTTTCTAATTGTCCGTAGTGATATGGAGCTAATTGCATTTGAGGGTGAAACTCTTTTGAAAATCATGACTACTAGAGATCATCCGATTGTAACCTGTCCTGTGATGATAAGTAGCGAAGGTGAGATTATGCCGACTTTGAGATTTCCTTATCTTAGGGGAAAAGAGATAGACCCACAGGCATTCCTTCCTGATATCGAAAACAAAGAAGAAGAAAAGACGCTCTATCCTGTGCTTTCTTCTGGGTTGTATGATAGAGCGCTTCTGCAGCGTCTCAGAGGTTTCGATATTGAGATATTAAGTGAATATTACCAAAGTATAGACCTCGGGGTAAGAGCATGGCTTTTTGGCTACAGCGTAAAGCTCACAAAAGCCCTTGCAGTACAATTTCCCAATAGGGTAAGTGTGATTGAAGACAGGTCTGAGTGCGTAGGGATGAATAGATTCTATACGAAAGCTCTCTCGATAAAGAGAATAGCTGGAAAGAATCTTGTATCTAAATGGAAGCCATATGTCGACAAAAAATGCCTGAGTGAAGAGATAAAGAAAAAGCAGGTGAATCTTCAAAAATTAGATTTTTTCACACTTATCGAGAAATGGGACGAGGTGTAATTTACTCTTGCATCTTTGCTTCAAGCACAAGATCGGCTTTGAGATCCTTGAGCTTTCCTGTAAGAGATACCTTATATATATGGGGATTGATCTGTCTCTTGTAGCTCTTGTCAAAGTGTGCTAGTCCTTCCTTGACGCTATTCTGCAATTCCTTCAGGGAGCGTGAAGGATTCACTCTCTTTCCATTTTCCATCTGTTTTACAAGAAGTGGCTTTATAAATGCATAATTGTTCTTCCTCATGATGAACATATCGCCTGAGGAGAAGGGGTGGAAGAATATATGGTTCACTCCACACTCTATTTTCTCGTCTTTTAGTGCAATCAAGTCTGCTAGAGCCTGGTTGTTTTTATCATAGAAACGATAGACTTCCTTTATTCCAGGGTTTGTTGTCTTTTCATATGAAGAAGATATCTTCAATGTAGGTACGAATACTCCGTTCTCTTCTTTTGCTGCAAGCTTATATACTCCTCCGAGCGCTGCTTGTGTGCCGCCTGTTACAAGGTGTGTTCCTATCCCCCAGCTATCAATCGGTGCGCCATCATTGACAAGGTTGAGTATAATTTCCTCTGTTACATCATTAGATATACATATTGTAGCATCCTCGAGCCCGGCTTCATTGAGGCGGTTTCTTACAGCCTTCGTTAAATACGAAAGGTCACCGCTGTCTATTCTAACACCGATTTTCTTTCCTTTCTTTTTCTGTTCCAAGCCAACCTTTATTGCTGCCTCTATCCCCGAGCCGAGGGTGTCGTATGTGTCGATTAGGAGGATACAGTTGTCGCTATAGATATCGGCAAAGCGTCTGAACGCCTCATATTCATTATCGAAGAGCATAACCCATGAATGTGCCATCGTTCCTGCAACGGGAATACCATATACTTTTCCGGCATATGTATTACTTGTTACATCGCATCCGCCAATAAAACATGCACGTGCGGCGCTGAGTGCACCGTCAATTCCCTGTGCGCGCCTTAGCCCGAATTCCATTATTGATCCGTTGCCCTTCGTTGCAACTTTCATTCTTGCAGCTTTTGTAGCTATAAGAGTTTGGAAGTTTATGGTGTTAAGGAGGAACGACTCGATGAGCTGAGCGTCAATCATATTCGTCTCGACTCTTATAAGGGGCTCTCCAGGAAAAGCTACAGTTCCTTCATCCATTGCGTAGATATCACCAGAGAAGGAGTAAGAAGCAAGATAGTCGATGAACGAAGGATCGAACTTTTCGAGGCTCCTAAGGTACGATATGTCTTCTTCGGAGAATCTGAATTTTTCAAGTTCGTCGATTAAATGCTCGAGACCTGTAAAAATGGTGTATCCACCTTTGTATGGGTTTGTCCTATAGAACATGTCAAAGACAACACGAGGATTCTTCTTCTCGAGGAAGAATCCTTGCATCATCGTCAATTCATAAAAATCGGTATTGAGCGCGCTAGTCATATTACTTTGTTATTCTGTCAAATCCTGTATATGGAACGAGGACAGGTGGGATAGAGATTGAACCATCTTCATTTTGGTAGTTCTCCATGATTGCAACCATTGCTCTGCTGAGAGCAACTGCTGTTCCATTGAGCATATGTACAAACTTGATCTTTCCGTCGTCGTCACGGTAGCGGATATTAAGTGAACGAGCCTGGTAATCGGTACAGTTACTTGTACTTGTGACCTCTCCGTATTCACCTTCTTCTCCGCGTCCCGGCATCCATGCCTCTATATCGAACTTGCGGTAAGCCGGAGCTCCGAGGTCTCCTGTTGCTGTATCGACAATACGGTATGCAATCCCGAGTCCTGAGAAGATTTCTTCTTCTATGGAGAGAATCTCTTGGTGGAATGCATCTGATTCTTCCGGTAGACAGTAGATGAACATTTCAAGTTTTGAGAATTGGTGAACTCTATAGAGGCCTTTTGAGTACTGTCCGGCTCCTCCTGCTTCTCTTCTAAAGCAATGGCTGAGGCCGGTCATTCTTATCGGAAGATCTTTTTTATCAAGGATTGCATCTTTGTAGTATCCGCCGAGTGTAATTTCTGCTGTTCCGACAAGGCATGTATCTGTTCCTTCGATTGTGTAGATGTTTGATTCAGCACCCCTAGGGTTGAATCCGATTCCGTTTAGAATCTCTTCTTTTGCTACATCCGGAGTAATGAATGGTGTAAAACCATGTTTTACGACTATGTCCATAGCATAGCGCTCAAGTGCCATTTGTAGGATGACAGCCTTGTTCTTAATGTAGTAGAACTTCTGTCCTGCGACCTTCGCACCTTTATCGAAATCCAATAGATCAAGTGACTCTCCGAGCTCCACATGGTCTTTTGCTTTGAAAGAGAATTTAGGGGGGACTCCGACAAACTTAATAGCAAGGCTATCTTTGTCCTCTTTTCCTATAGGTGCATCGGGGTGTGCATAGTTTGGAATGGTTCTGACTTCAGCCATGAACAGAGAATCCTTTTCACTGAGTTCTGCTTCCTTAATGGCGAGTTCGTCCTTGATTTCTTTTCCCTCTTGAATATATTTTGCTCTTGTTTCGTTGTCGAGCTTTCCTTTCATCTTAGCTGCTGTATCGTTACGGCGGCTTCTGAGATTTTCAACTTCAAGAAGAAGAGCGAGCCTCTCATCTTGGTCTAGGATGATCTTATCAAGATCTACATTCATGTATCTATTTTCGATGTTCTTCTTAATTTCATCTCTTCTTGATTTTAATTCTTTGATATCTATCATATCTTCCTCACTTTGCTTGGTTAGCTTTTTCCATGTTTCTTGCTTTCTCAGCAGACGCTCTAGATGCTTCCATTACGGCGTTCTCGAAGTTTAGTTCCTTTAGTTTCTTTACACCCTCAATTGTTGTTCCCTTTGCAGAGCATACCATATTCTCAAGTTCTGTTGCACCCTTCTGTGTTGATTTTTGCTCTTCAACGGCGCTTCTGAGTGTCTCGCGAACGATATCGAGTGAAGTAGAGTAGGGAATGCCCTCTCTGACTCCAGAAAGAGATAGCGCATGCATAAATTCAAATACAAATGCTATGGCCGAGCCCGATATTCCGATAAAGCCATTGAAGAGGCTTTCGTCAAGATAGAATGCACTGCCAAAGGATGATGCAATGGCGAGAGCTAATTTCTTCTTTTCGTCACTCAAAGTCTCATAGTAGGTTACTGCCGTCACCGAGCTCTTTACTCCTGCTGCAATATTAGGCATATAACGGACAATGTTACGGCTCGATAGCATTTCCTCAAGAGACGAGAGCGTCACACCTGCTAGAAGTGATATATAAAGCGGTGCGTTTAAATTTCTTACGTCTTCATAAATTGAAGGAAGAACCTGAGGCTTAACAGCAAGGATGACAACATCCATGTTTGCAAGGCTATTGAGGCTTGATCCTACTTTTATTCTGCGCCCTTCTGCGATTTTTACCGCTTTCTCGAGTGTTCTGTTATATATGGTGACCATATAATCCGATTCTTCTGCTAGGGAACGCGCTATAGCACCACCCATGTTGCCGCTTCCTATGATTCCGACTTTTATTGCCATTGTCTTTCCTATTGAGTGTTTTAATGATATCAAAACAATTGGAGTAATACAATTAAGTGATACTGTCTTTTGTGCTTTTCATCAGTGAAGATGATATCATTTTTTATCTTTCTCGATTGTTCTTGCTCTCTTTATAACCTGACCGTCTTTGAGTAGGGAGAGTATTGTTTTCTCAACTCTGCGTTGTTTCTCCTCTTTTTCTTTGAAGAATTCCTTTTGTTCGGGATTCTCTCCTTTGTAGAGGTTTCCCAAGCTTACTCCTAGGAGCCTTACCCCCATGTTGTTGTACTTTGAGAAGAGAAGTTCTTTTGAAAGTACATATATATCATCTGAGGAGTATATGCCGCTTCGTGGCGTGGAGCTTATCGTGTAGGTTGAAAAGTCGCCATATCTCAACTTTACAGTCACCGTACGTCCTATAAAGCCCTCGTCGATTGCACGAAACATTACGCTTTGAGACATCTCTAAGAGCTTTAGGGAGAGAATGTCTCTATCATATACATCATCATGGAAGGTATGTTCTTCTCCTATCGAATGACTCCTTACTTCTGTGGTGTATATCCCCGGATCTATACCTCGAGAGACGGAGTAGAGGAATGTTCCACTCGAGGAGCCAAAGAGCTTTTTCAAATCATCGAGTGTGTATGTGCGGAGCCTCTCTGTTGTATATATTCCCTTTCTCTTGAGCTTTTCCACAGTACTCTTTCCAACTCCCCATAGGTTTTCCAGTCCAACTTTGTCTACAAACTCTATACCACGAGAGGGAGGCACAACTGTGAGTCCGTCGGGTTTATGATAGTCTGATGCAAGCTTACTCAAGAAACGAGACTCAGCTACGCCTATGGAGACAGTAAGCCCTGTCTCGTCAAGTATTTTACTCTTCAGAATTCTTGCAGCTTTCCCCGGCAGTGGATAAATTCTTTCCGTTCCGGTCAAATCAAGAAAGGCCTCGTCTATACTAACTTGGAGAAAGCCCGGAGCAAATGATGAGATTATCGCCATGACAGATCGGCTCTTTTCACTGTAACGGCGATAGTTTCCACTGACGCATATTGCATTTGGGCAGAGCCTCAAGGCCTCTGTCATTGGCATTGCAGAGTGCACCCCATAGCGTCGTGCTTCGTATGAACAGGTGGATGCAACGTTCCGCTTTCCCTTTTCTCCGATTATAAGGGGTTTCCCTCTGTACTCAGGATGGTCGAGGCACTCCACGGATGCAAAGAAAGCATCAAGATCTATGTGAAAGAAAACAGAGCCCATGAGTGATATTATAATGAAGAAAAAGCAATTTTCAATTATGGGCTATTTCTGTATACTTACACTGTGAAACGAATACGGTTTTTCTTGATAATGATGGTTGTTACAGTCTTTCTTAACGCCTCTAGCGATGCTCTTAAGGGAGATACGTCACTTCTTGCGTTGAAATATTCGGCGCTCTCTAGTGCCTCCTACTATGGTGACTTCAGCGATATTTTCATAAATCCCGCTTCTCTTCCTCTTCTTAAGGGAGGTAAAAGTTATGTGGTTTCTTATGCGCCTAGTGAAAGCTATGACACATCAATATGGGGGAAAGAGCCTCTATCATACATGCAAAATCTCACATCCGAGTTCTC
The DNA here is from genome assembly GCA_963626675.1 of Clostridium sp. CAG:452. Taxonomy (GTDB): domain Bacteria; phylum Spirochaetota; class Spirochaetia; order Sphaerochaetales; family Sphaerochaetaceae; genus Ornithospirochaeta. The sequence continues at coordinate 17,916 of CAVFXW010000047.1, forward strand.
CGGAACTGTTCTTAGCGGGGCGGTTGCTTTGAGCGCGAAGGTCTCGTCAGCACTCGATAACCGCAAAATATCATCTGACGGTTTTGCCTATTACGATATATACTCATCGTTCGATATAGAACTGGCATTAAGCTATTCTTTCTTTAATCATCTTTCTATTGGAGCTAGGCTTGGTGGAGGTAACTCTGTAGGAAGAATAAATAAAAGGATGACTGGCCTCTTTAATGCGATAGGAAACGCATGGTTCAGTTCCTATGAGCAAATATCTGGAAGTGAGCGCTTCAATGTTAATTTAGGCTCTCTATTATATTTTGATAATTTTTCTTTCGGCTTAGTGCTTAATGACATCCTTGGCTTATCCTTCGATTCTACCTTCTTCAAGCATTTTGTTGCCAATACGAATGTTTCAATATCTTATAAGGGTGATGAATATAATAAGGAAGGTGACCTGTTGTATCTTGTGCCAAGAATCTCTTTTGATATGAACGGAATAGTCTTCTCAAGTAGCGAGAGGAGTGTTTCGGTTCAAGGCGATTTGACTCTTCAACTTTTAAAGAATGTTTTTGTAGATGCCGGCGTAAAGTATTCATATATTGTTTCTGAGAAGGACGGAAACAGCAATGAGATTACAGTTACACTTCTAGGTAGCTATGGAGATTTCTCCCTTCTTTTCAACTTTGCATTTCTCAGTTCTGTCAAGGAGAACTTCAAGGTGGGCGTTGTCTTCTCGTATGCCAAATAAAAAAGTGGTGTTGAACACCACACATATATTACGGCCAGTTAGGCTCGAACTAACTACCTAGTGCTTAGAAGGCACTTGCTCTATCCAGGTGAGCTATGGCCGCATAAATAACTACTTAGCAAAAATAACTTGATTGAAAGACATTTTCAAGTAGTTGGACGATAAATTCTTCTTTTTCTTGTTATATCTTCCTCATAATTGCATTGTTCAAGCTTTCTGATGAAAGGAAAGAAGTATATTTTTTTGTCTACTTTTATTGACTAGTACAACTAGTACAGTACAGTACATTACAAGTTTCCGAAAAATTTCATTACAAGTTTCCGAAAATACATTAATTTTGTCATATGAAATATAGGTGAAGAAGTCGGAGGAAGATTATAAAAAGTTGTACGAAGGGCAACTCGAGTTAGATTTTGGTGACTCTTAGCCAAGATCTATATACGAGATGATTTTGATACCTCGAGTCTTGACCCGAGATGGTTCATAGCTGATGGCAAATATGCCTATAAGCGCTCCGATGGTGTTCTTGTTGTTCCATTAGGATGCTTGAAGAATTAAATTCTAGATTCAATAAAAGATTGGTAATCAACTGTACTTAGAGAGAGAAAACAAATAAAATCAATTTGAGGAGAGAAGTGTGGTGGATACCGGTGGTATTATTGATTTCAATACAATTTACTCGTTGTTGACTGTAGTGGTGACTACTATAGGGCTTTGGCACATATTCAAGAAGTGCCAAATAGATAAAAGGTGGGCTCTTGTTCCTTTTGTAAGGTCATATAAACTTGCTGAATGTGCCGAAGCAGAAAGCGATGGCAGGGGACTTTTGATTTCAGAGATCCTTTTCACTGTAGTCGACTATTCATATAAAACACTGCGTCTTATCCAAAAGAAGAGTGAGACGTATCTTGATGTTTACGGATATATTTATGTCGCCCTTATTCTTGCCTTCGGAGTAGCTCAATTAGTCTACTCAATAAGAGTCTATTCCGCCCTCTCGGATAGATTTGGACGAAAAAAATGGTGGATAATTCTATGGCTGGGACTAGAGAGTGTAGCTTCCCTCATATGGGGACTCTCTTCTCGTTTTGTTGTTCAAGAGGAAGAAGAGAATGATGGAAACACGATTGAGGGAATAGATGGCCTATCTCTCAGGGGTGCCGATGGCGTACTCAATGTAGATATCAAATCACGTACTGTCAGGGATTTCTTTAAAAAGAAGACTTTGCTTGAGGATATCAAACTTACTATTTCCCCCGGAACAATGGTCTTGCTCTTAGGTGGCTCTGGAGCCGGTAAGACTACATTTGTAAATGCTGTTATAGGATATGAGAAGGCTGATGCGGTGGTTACTCTTGGAAAAAAGAACATCTATAAGGAGTTCTCTACCATGATGTACGACATAGGCTTTGTTCCTCAAATGGATCTCATACGTTATAACGATACAGTCATAAGAACTATCGAGGATGCCTCTCTATTGAAGATGTCAAAGGATGTTACAAAAGAAGAGAGGATGGAAAAGATAAACAACACCCTTGAAATATTCGGCTTGAAATCCCAACAGAACACTCTTATTTCGAAGCTATCGGGAGGACAGAAGAAGAGAACAAGCATTGCAACGGAGTTCGTCGCAGACCCATCTCTTTTTATTCTTGATGAGCCTGACTCTGGACTTGATGGAGTTCTTGCAAGAGATCTTATGGAGAGACTCAGAGCGATATCTAGAAAGGGAAAGATTGTCATAGTCATAACTCATTCGCCGGATAGGGTAATCGATCTCTTTGATGAGGTTGTAATTCTTGCAAAGGATAATAATAAAATAGGGCGTTTGGTTTTTTCTGGAAAGATCGAGGAAGCAAAAAGTTTCTTCGGTTGTGACAACATGGAAGAGATAATTAAAAAGATCAACCGTCGTGAAGAAGGCGGAGAAGGAAAGGCCGACGAACTTATTAGGGCTTTCGAGGAGATGAGGCGAAATGCGTAAGGAAAGATACAGAAAGACATTTGGTCAAATTCCAGTATATTTGGGAAAATTCTTCAGAGCATTCATCTTCATGGACGACTGGAAGATGCTTCCGATGTCCGCTTTAATAGCAGCACTTGTCTCATTTGTAATCAAAGGCTCTATGCTCAAGACTATGGAGGGAACGCTCAAGGGTTCTCTTGCGCTCTCATGTATATGTATATGGAATGGCTTTTTCAATTCCATCCAGGTTGTCTGTAGAGAGAGGGAGATAGTAAAGCGTGAACACCGCTCGGGAATGAGAATCAGTGCATATATCATCTCTCATATGATCTACCAAGCGTCTCTATCACTTTTGCAAGCTATGATAACTGTTGCCGTATGTAGGATTTCAGGAATAAAGTTTCCTTTAAATGGAATTGTGACACCTTTCTTTGCGCTAGACCTTGTCATTACATTCTTTCTTATCACATATTCATCCGATATTATGTCACTTTGGATAAGCACTGTGGCAAGAAATACGACATCTGCAATGACGATTATGCCTTTTGTTCTTATCTTTGAACTACTTTTCTCGGGTGCGGTTTTCCCACTTGAAGGTGTAAGTAATATATTCTCTGTTTTTACGATTGCGCGGTGGGGAATGACTGCCATTTGTGCAATCTGTGGGTACAACTCATTAAAGATGGTGACAGTCTGGAATATGCTTGTGAAGTTCAAAGATGTCGATTATGCGGGAACAAAGCCTGTCGAAGAATTGGTAAATTACATAGAGTCGGAGCCGGGAGGAAGAGATGCTTTTGAAATGAAGATGGGCCAGCTTAGCCAAAGTGAGGAATATATCTCATCATCATCCAACATCTCCTCATGCTGGAACTTTTTAATCTTCTTTATCGTTCTCTTTGCGCTTCTTGCAATCCTCTTTTTGAAAAGAGTTGATAAGGATAAGAGATAACTACCTCGCTTCTGTTATTACACCTCTACCGAGTCTTTCGCCTTTGTTTGAGTAGTTGTATACAATTTCTCTGCGTCCTCGGAATGTCGTTGCAAGTCTTATGTAGCCGCGTAGAGTAGTGGCTCCCATTATCAAATCTTTTCCTGCAATATAACCATAGAAGTTTGTTTTGTCTGATTCTTCTTTTTTCTCTTTCTCATTGGTTATATATTGAGTTTCTTTGTAGTAACCAAGAATCTTCGTTATTGAATGAACTCCTATACGTATTGTCGTGTTGCTGTGTGTGAGTCCTACTCTGAATCCAGCATCAAGATCAAGAGAGAGCATTACAGATAGAGAAGAAGATGTAGAACCTGAGAAAATGTTATTGATGATCTCCGAGGAGAATGTAAAGCCGACTCCACTGTATACGAGAGCATTTTCTCCCATTGGACTGCGGTACGCGGGGCCTATGGAAAAGAGAAATTTCCATTTAGAAGTGTCGACTTCGTCCTTTTTTGTGCTTTCGTCTTTACTTTGTGTTGTATCGTCACTGAGGATCGAGGAGCTCTCTTGAGTTGTTGTATCGTCTGTTGTCTCTGCTGTATTTGTATTTTCCGATTTATTTTCAAGAAGAAGGTCTTTGAGTTTTAGCAATGTCTCAAAAGGTGTCTGGATGCCGACTCTGAGATATATCCCTCTATTCGACTTTTCGCCGATGAAGCCATATCCTGTGATATCTATCCCGACATCTTTTGAGTTGAATGAGGCAAGAGTATCATCACTTGTCTTGTAGAATGTGAAGTCATAACGCAAAGAGCCTGATGCTTCGAGAAAGAAGAAAGTTAAAGTGAGAGCAGCTATCATCAATAATCTTTTCACATTCTTATTATAGAATTTTGTAATATGGATGATACAGTCTCTACACATTATTCTTCTCATAAAAAAAATAAACCCCTTCAAAGAAGAGGTCAGTCGGGATGAATGGACTCGAACCATCGATATCCTGCTCCCAAAGCAGGCGCCATAGCCGCTAGGCGACATCCCGAATACCACAAAAGTATAGGAAAATAGAGAATATCGGTCAATATAGTTTATGCTATTTCATGAAAGATAAATTTATACAATTATACATATTATTGTTTGATTTTGTGTTTATCTATTACAAAATCATGACAAAAAGCGAGAGAAAAAGTGCTTTAACAATGTATGTGTAAAAGAATTATCAAGAAAGGAAACATCAAGAAACTCGTTGTGGATAGAAGTCTTGATTATAGCTATGAGGAGATAGAGGAAACTAAAAAGCTTCCTTTCCTCGATATTCTTCTGCTCTCTGGAGAGAATCTCTTCCAGCTTGTAGAAGATATAATATCAGCCCGTCGCCTTAATAGTCTTTCACGCATAGTAATTCTCCCGTCCCTTTTTCAGGAAAACCTCATTTCATCCCTCTTCCCTTATGCCGAGTTTATCAGGGACGAGAGAATTCTTTTATCCTCAATATATTCCGGTGAGGCTACATATACTAACAATCTTTTTCAGCGAAAATTGACGAAGAAAGAGGAGCGATTTCTTCCGGCTTTAAGCTACGGCCTAAGTGATAAGGAGATTGCGCTTGTGTTGGGGGTGAGCCGTAGAACCGTAATCAGAAACAAACAGCAGGTTATAGAAAAATCTGGACTAATATCAACATATCAACTCCCAGTCTTCTCTGCGTTGAAATGTTATCTCAAAGAGAAGGATAAAATGGATGCCGGGGAGGGAGAATTGATGATAGAATTAAGAAATGAAAGAAAAAGAGAGAGTAATATTCGATATCCTTGACTCTTCATTTCCCAGAAAAATTGAATTTCTTCCAAGGGAGGATGACCCGCTGCGTTATCTAGTACGGGTTATCCTCTCTCTTTCGTCTACAGACAGAATGGCTGAGTTTTCTTCTAAAAGGCTTTTTGAAAGATTTAAGAATGCAGAGGAAATAGCGAGAGCGGATGAGACGGAGATAGCTTATCTAATACGTCAATCGGGCCTAGAGAGACAGAAGAGTGAAGTGATAAAGAGAACATCTCAATATTTTCTAGAAAAAGGAATTCCAAAAAGTAGAGATGAGCTTCTTTCTATAAAGGGAATCGGCGAAAAAAGTGCATCATGCTTCATTCAATCTGTCCTTGGAGGGAATGCAATTGTAGTCGATACTCATGTCTCGCGCGTATCTTACCGCATAGGATTAACGACGACGAAAAATAGAGATAAGGCAATGCATGAGTTGGAGAAAAATTTCGATGAAGAGCTATGGAATAGACTCAGCGACACACTAGGTGCGCTTGGTCGCTCCATATGCCGTCCTCGGCCAAAGTGCATGGAATGCATCCTTAAAGAAAATTGTATAAAAAGGATTGAATGACTTTACAAAGATTTATCCTTTGAGGTATATTCATTTAGTGTTACGGCGGCTCTTTGCCAATGCTCCGGTCTTAGTGCCGACAAAGGTTCCGTCGAAGATGAAGAGATATTATTTAAGGTGGATATTAGTCATGGCTAGAAGATGTGACATTTGTGGAAAGGGAACAGTTTCCGGATCAGTAGTAACAAGAAAGGGACAGTCCAAGAAGAAGGGCGGTGTCGGACAGCATATTGGTGTAACTACAAAGCGTGAGTTCAGACCGAATATCGTTTCTGTTAAGGCCCTCGTCGATGGCTCTCCCAGAACAATCAAGGTATGCACTCGCTGTCTCAGAGCAGGCAGAGTCCAGAAAGTTGTATAACAAACAGGAATATTCCTGAATGAAGAAAGCGGGGACTCCTAAAGAAGAGGAGCCCTCTTTTTTTTAAATATGGAGGATTAGATATGAGTATTCGCGTTCACGCTCTTGAAGGATCTATGGTCTCTACAAAAAGCGGTATTGAGAAACTGGTTGGTATAGTCAAAGAAAGTAATGATGACTCATCAATATTCGTTCTTCCTCCTCCTCTCAATCCAGAGTTGACATTCGATAAGCTTTTAGAGAAGGCAAAAGATAGAGAGAATAGTACTTGGAAACTTCTCGATATGAAAAAGAGTGGATGGACAGAGCTCTCCTCAACTGCACTGAAAGAGCATAGTTCTACTCTTGTCAATGAAGAAATAGAGTCATCTTTCAGCGACATAAAGGACATACTTAAAGCTGTATGGATTCTAAAAAGTAGTGATAAAAGTTCAGAGGAGTATCTTGAGACTCTCTCGTCATCTTTTCTCGCTTTAATATTGGAAGCCCGCTTTAAAGAAGAGGGAATGGACTGTATAACACTCTCTCCTTCTCTCATTCTTGATTCTCCAGATAGAATAAACGGTAAGAGAGTTGTTATCGCGGCTGGAGACCTTATATATTGTGATGATGACAAAGATGCATCCGGAAAAGAGAGAGATGAAGAGGGCTGGGGGGAGTATAGTGCTTCTCTCATTGCTGCTAAATTGGGTGCTCTTTTGACGTTCTGGAATCAAAAGTCTCCTTTGTATTCGGCAAGTAAGAAGGATGTCCCGAATGCCCACATAATAAAGAAACTGTCATACGCGGAGGCGACCGAACTCTCCTTCTTTGGCGCTCCCGTCGTGCATCCCCATTCATTTATCCCTGCGATGAATGCTTCCCTCCGCCTCTCTCTTCGGTGCTGGCAGGAGAGTGATAAGGAGGCAACTGAAGTCTCTATTGATGATGGGGCAAGTGAAAAGGGAATTAAAGCATTCAGCGTTGTAAAGAATATATCTCTCGTAAATGTCGAGGGCTCTGGCATGTCTGGTGTTCCCGGTGTCTCCTCAAGACTCTTTACTGCACTCAAAAATGAGGGAATCAGTGTAATCTTTATTTCTCAGGCATCGAGTGAATATTCAATATGTTTTGCTGTTCCAGATTCCCAGGCGCGTAAGGCGAGGGAGACAATTGTACGTGAGTTTGATGATGAATTGAATAATAACCTCATCTCCTCTGTGGAGGTAGAGAATAACCTTTCGATTCTCGCTGTTGTAGGTGAAGGAATGCCGGGATGTGTGGGAGTGGCTGGAAAGTTCTTCTCTTCTCTTGCACTTGCTGGTGTAAACATCCGTGCAATAGCACAAGGTTCGAGTGAGCGCAATATAAGTGCCGTGATTGCATCAAGTGATGCTGTCAAAGCCGAGCGTGCTCTACACACTGTTTTCTTCATGTCTCCCCAGACGCTTTCGATAGGTCTGTTCGGCCCGGGTAACATTGGAGGAACACTTTTAGATCAGATAGCACGTGAAAGCGAGAGACTTAAGAGAGAGTTTGACCTCGATATAAGGATTAGGGGAATCGCAACAAGTAGTAAAATGCTTCTCTCTGACGAAGGTATTGACCTATCTCATTGGAGAGAAAAGTTTGATGAATATGCAATTTCCTACAGTGAAGATGTGTTCCTATCACATATTAAAGCTTCTTATTATCCCCATTGGGTGCTCATTGATGCCACCTCAAGCCAAGCTAGGGCTGATCAATATAAGTCATTCATAGAGAGTGGATTCCACGTAATAACACCTAATAAGAAGGCACCGTCAGGAAACTATGAATACTATCGTCAGATTTTCGAGGCTTCGAAAAAGAGTGGAAAGAAGTTTTTATATGAGACAACGGTAGGTGCAGGCCTTCCTATCATCGTAACTCTCAAAGATTTGAGAGAGACTGGTGATACCATAGAAAAGGTCGAAGGTATGGTAAGTGGTACACTCTCGTGGCTCTTCTCGTCTTATGACGGAACGGTACCTTTCTCTGAATTGGTAAAGAAGGCGATGGCGCTTGGCTATACAGAGCCGGATCCTAGAGATGACCTATCGGGAATGGATGTCGCACGTAAAACTGTAATACTCTCGAGAGAACTCGGATACAATAGTGAGATCGGATCATTTCCTATCGAGAATCTTGTTCCTGAGAACTTAAGAGGTTTATCGAAGGAAGAATTCATGAGTCGTATTACAGAAATGGATGAGAGGATGTATAACCTCTATAAAGAAGCGGAGAAGGAGAAGATGAGGCTGAGGTACGTCGGATGTGTTGAAAACGGCATCTGTACGGTGGGCTTGAGAAAGTTTTCTCTCTCTCATGCGTTCTCTCAGGCGAAAGGAACTGATAATGTCATACAATTTACTACGGCGCGTTACCACAACCAGCCTCTTGTTGTTGAGGGACCGGGGGCAGGGCCGGAGGTGACGGCTGCAGGAATCTTTGCAGATATTTTGAGACTCAGTGCATACTTGGGATCTAAAATTTGAGGAGTATAGAATGATTGAGTATGTTTCAACAAGAAATAAAAATGGTAATAGTATAAGTGTGTCAGAGGCTATGCTGAAGGGCCTTGCACCAGACGGAGGACTCTTTGTTCCTTCTTCTCTTCCCCCAATTGATCCTAATTTTACAATTCACGAAGGACTAAGCAAGGCTATGTATTATGCTTTGAAGCCGTTCTTCAAGGGAGATGAGCTTGAGGAAGAGCTTCTCTCTATATGCCGCGACGCATTCTCATTCCCACTTCCTTTCCATGAATCAAAAGATAAGTACCTCTATATGGAGCTCATTTACGGCCCGACGAGCGCATTCAAGGATTTCGGAGCAAGATTTCTCGCATGCGTAATGGAGAGACTACTTAAGAAGAGAGGCGAGAAGAAAACGATTCTTGTCGCAACCAGTGGAGACACGGGAGGAGCTGTTGCTGCAGCATTCTTTAAAAGAGAGAACCTTTCTGTAAAGGTATTGTTTCCAAAAGGAAGAGTTGCTTTAAGGCAGCGCGCACAGTTGACTGGCTGGGGGGAAAATATATCCTCTTATGAAGTCGAGGGATCCTTTGACGACTGCCAGAGAATGGTCAAGGAAGCTTTTATGGATGAAAAATATTCTTCTCATCTCAGCTCTTCCAATTCGATAAACATCGGTCGTCTTCTTCCTCAAATGGCTTACTACGCATATGCGAGTGTATATTTCTATGAAAAGTATGGACTAAAGCCGATCTTTATAGTTCCATCGGGCAATGTAGGCAATGTAACGGGTGCTTATTGGGCGAAAGAGATGGGATACCCCATTGAAAGGATTGTTCTTGCACTCAATGCAAATAGAACAATACTTGACTATTTAGAGACTGCAGAATATAAACCGAGAGACAGTATAATGACACTTGCTAATGCAATGGATGTGGGCGCTCCTTCTAATATGGAGAGACTCTTTGATTTATATCCAACATTTACTAAATTCAAAGAGAATGTTACAGCCTACTCGGTAAGCGATGATGAGATAAGGCGTACAATCAAGGAAGTCTATGATGATGAAGGATATATAATATGTCCTCACACGGCGTGTGGTGAGAGGGTGCGAAGAGACTACTTTGCGTCTTCTCCAAGTATAGTAGTCGAGACTGCTCACCCTGCAAAGTTCAACCAGATTGTAGAACCCCTTATCGGAAAAACGATTCCTATCCCAGTAAAGCTATACGAGCTGATGAAGAAGGAGAGCTATGCTAAGAATATAAGGGCGGACTATAAAGAGCTCTTTAATGAATAGACATTGCTTTTTCTGTAATAGATAGCGAATAAGAGTGAAACGAGACCCCACGAGAGAGCATAAGAATACATGACTCTCTCGATTTCTGTTGTGCACCAGGGTATGCTCAGCCAAATTATTCTGAGCCCACATATTCCGAATACTGTAAAGAGTGTCGGAACTAATGTTCGTCCTAGGCCGCGAAGTGCTCCTGAGTATATTTCTATTGGTATATAGAGTATGAATGCTGGTGCGATTGTTTTGAGTATTCGCATTCCTATGTCGATAACACCTTCGTCAGATGTAAATAGAAGGAAGGCATATTTACCCAGCGTGAGATATAGTAATGTTGTAATGACTGCTGTAAAAGAAGCCATAAAAAGGCTATCTCTTACTCCCTTTTTGGCCCGGTCAATCTTTCCAGCTCCATAGTTCTGGCCGACAAATGTGGTTGCAGCTATTCCAAATGCATTTATTATCATCCAGAAGATGGAATCCAGTTTATTGTAGCTTGCCCATGCAGCTGCAGTATCTGTTCCGAAACGGTTAACATTAGTCTGGATTATCATATTTGAGATGTTGTACATGATGGATTGGATGCCTCCTGGAAGTCCTATTTGAAGCATCTTCTTTAGAATTATCCTATCCATATTGAATGAGCGCTTGATGTAATACTTACAGGAATCCTTACGCCTCATCAAGAAAAAGAGAGTTAAAAAGCATGAGATAATTTGACTTATTACTGTAGCTATAGCAGCTCCTCTTACACCAAGGTGGAACGAGGAGATGAAGAGAATGTCGAGAAAAATGTTCACGACAGCGCCGATTATAAGAAAATAGAGTGGGGAACGCGAGTCGCCGAATGCACGGTAGATTCCTCCCGCCATATTGTATACTATCATCGGAAGAGCTCCTGCAAAGTATACATGTAGATATTCTGTTGCAAGAGGTAGTATATCCTGTGGTGTCTCAATGAGAAGAAGAAGTGGAACTGTTAGATAATATCCGAGTATAGATATTGCAATACCGAAGATAATCGCAAGGCCGAGCGCGGTATGTATGCTTTTACTCACTCTCTCATCGTTTCCGGCCCCGTAGAATTGAGATACGACAACTCCAGCGCCTGATGCAACACCCGTAAAGAAGCCGATTATGAGATTTGTCATCGTACTTGTGCCACCCGAAACGGCAGCAAGAGCTTCTTTTCCCAGTAGTTGTCCAACAATCACAGCGTCCACAGTGTTGTAGAGCGTCATGAAGAATGTCCCGAACATTATCGGGAAAAAGAAGATAAGTATCTGTTTCCAGATGACTCCTTCAGTAATTGCATTTGTAGTGTTGCTTTTTCTCATTGTGATAGAAGATTCTATCCATTAAGAAGAGAATAGTGAAGTATTTATCTTATTCTTGCAACATCCTTTTTTCTGAATGATATCTTCAAACAAGAATTTACTCCGAAAAGATTCTCCATTTCTTTGATATATCTATCTAAAAGGTGGTCCGGAACATATGCTTGCACTGTACCGGCAAAACCTCCTCCGTGTACTCTTACAGCGCCCTCTCCGTCAAGGATATGCTGGCTAAGTGCGATAGCAAGAGAGAGGCCCTGTTCAAATGGGGAAGAAGGAGGATAGATGTTTTGAAGGAAGCAGAAAGATGATGCGCCACTCTCGTTTACGTTGTAAAGGAATGTATCGATATCTCCTTCTTTGATTTCTTCTTTCATGAAACGCACTCTTTCGTTTTCTGAAAAGAAATGATAAGCCCTAAGGAGTGCTCTATCATTCTTTATCTCATTCCTTATTCTTCCTATATTGGAGAAGAAATCTTCAGGATTAACGCCTCTCAAGCTCTCCTTACCAAAGTAATTTGCAATTTTTCTCATCTCGCTCGGAACGAGGGTATAGTCCTGGGTGAGGTCAACATGAGAGCCGTGAGTATTGGTTATGACCATGGTGAGGTTATACTCTTCTAGGTCGAGAGAAAGCGGAGTAAGAACAGGATTCTCTTTTGCTTGAAAATCTATTGCAACCATACCTTTTGTTGCAGAACACACTTGGTCCATTAGTCCTGATGGCTTACCGAAGTATAGATTTTCTGCATATTGTCCGATTTGAGCCATCTCGAGGGGAGAAAAAGAGTCATCATTGTAGAGATTATTGAATATTTCTGCGATCAATACTTCAATCGAGGCTGAAGATGAGAGTCCGGAACCTGGAGAAACGAGACTCGATACATTTGCTTCCCAGCCTCCGGTCTTACCACCTCTTTCTTTATAAGCATTTGCTATTCCTCTTATGAGGGATTGTGTACTGTTCTTCTCTTCCTCTTTTACAGAGAGGTCGTTGAGTGAGATTATTGCATCTGGGAAGCCCTTGGACGAGAGAATTATTTTATCATCATTTCTCATTGAAACTGCAGCAATTGTATCGAGATTGATTGATGCTCCTATGACAAGACCTAGGTTATGATCTGTGTGATTACCTGCAATTTCTGTTCTGCCACTAGCAGAGAAGAGCATGGGATTTTTCTTTCCAAAGAGCTCAGTGTGTTTTTTTATCAAGGATGAGAATCTTTCATCCATTTTCTTTTCATCATAAAGCGAGCCGTAAAGCAATGGGTAGACAGCATGTAAATCTTCGTTCATGTCTATTATTTTATATTCTCCCATACATTATATGAAAGTTATTTTTTATGAAAAATATTTCTAATTACAAATGGTCCGAATGATTTAAGCTTCTTCTCTTCAATTAATATGGAGAGTGCCTTGTCTATATCGCTTTTACTCCATTTGGGAAGTTTGTAGCCGTGAGAGAAAAGAGAAAAGCGAGTTAGAATTGCTGGTATTTTCTTTCGTCTCAATATTCCCCAATAATCTAATAGGCCTAATATCTCCCTCTCTCCCGAGGGAGTGTAGCCATCGGCGATGCATTTACTACATCCAAGGCATTCTCTGTTTTCTATCTCTTCGTTCATGCTCTCGAGAAGACGACGCCTTATACATTCTTTTCCACTGAAGATTTCCCTAATAGGGGATTTGTCATCATTTCTATACAGGATAAATGAATGAGCATTATCTCCGTCTCTTCCAGCCCGCCCGGACTCTTGAAGAAAAGAGGAAGCATCCTGGGGGAGGAAGGTATGAATAATTGATCTGATGTCATCTTTTGAAACCCCGAGTCCATATGCAATAGTAGCAAAGAGAACTCCGTCAGTAGAAGAAAAAAACCATTTCTCAATTTCCTTTTTCGTATCCTTTTCAATATGTGCATGGTAAAAGGCGGTATTGTATCCAAAGGATTTGATTTCTTTTGAAAGCACTTCTGTCTCATTTCTAGAGTGGCAGAAGACGACACAGGGTCTCATCTTTTCGTCTTTAATAATTTTTAGTATGTCGTGCTTGATAGAGAGAGTGCGTACACTGTGATAGAAGATATTTTCTCTATCAGATGAGCCGTGAACTATGTAGGGAGTCCTATTTGAGAAGACAAGTGAAATAATCTTCTTTCCAATAGAACTCGTTATGGTGGCACTGAAGGCGAATATATTCCTTGGTTTTATGTAATCAAGAACTTCTTTAATTTCCAATAATGCTGGCCTAAAGCTCTCTCCCCACTCAAGAATTGTATGTACTTCATCTATGACAACGGTCTCTATTGTGTTTTTTATTGCATCCATTTCGCCACTTTTCATTAGAGAAAGAAGCATCTCGATATTTGTCAAAACAACCTGGCTTTCTCCTTTTCGTATTTCATTGATTTTTCTTCTTCTTTCATCCTTTTCCATTCCGCCTTTAAGAACAACGGTCTTGAAGCCTGAATTAATAAATCTTCTTTCTTGGTCGCTTATTAGTGCAAGCAGAGGATATATACAAAGCGTAACACCTTTCATAATAAGCATAGGAGCAGTAAAGCAAAGCGTCTTTCCGCTTCCTGTCGGAAGTGAGGCAAGTAGATCCGTTCTCTTTCCTTCTTCGGCGTTGTCCAGAATGTGCCTAATGATGAGTGTTTGATAGGGCCTGAGATAATTTATTCTGAATTTTTCACGGATGATATCTAAAAAAGCTTCCTGTTCCATACTGTATAAGCATTGGAATCATGATATATGTTTAATTAGAAAGATAAATATTCCTATTAAGGAATATAATTAGTAGATAATATTTTTTTAAGGTTAAAGAAAAACGGGTGCTTTTACACACCCGGAAATTCTTATTTGGATTTCTTTGGAGGAAGAGCAATGATGGATGCTATCTCAGGCTTCTTCTTGAGATTATTTTCCAAGCCTCTCTCTCTCGCTTTGTTCACATAATTTGGATCCTCGAAAGAGTAGTGGAAGTTGGTGTGTACATCATATGTTCCTTTCATAAGAGCATAAGCATCTTCCGTAATTACGAGCTCTTCATCAGTCGGGATAACAAAGATCTTAACCTTTGAGTCATCGCTGCTGATAAGGGTTTCTGCATTTCTGCAATGTGAGAGATCGTTCTTCTTTTCGTCGATCTTGATGCCGAGAGCCTCGAGTCCCTCTGTAGCACCAAGTCTTACGTTCTCGCCCATTTCTCCTACCCCAGCTGTAAAGACGATAGCGTCAACTCTTCCAAGAAGTGCAAAATATGAACCGATGTATTTCTTGATTCTTCTGCATTCCATCTTGACTGCGAGATCTGCTATCTTATTGCCTTCTGCTGCCATTTTGCTGACATCACGTCTATCTGCTTTTCCACATAGACCTATAAGGCCGCTCTTCTTGTTTAGGATTGTATCCATTTCTTCTACGGTGTAACCTAAATTCTTGCATATATATGGAATGACAGCTGGGTCGATATCACCACTGCGTGTTCCCATTACAAGACCCTCAAGAGGTGTCAGTCCCATTGATGTGTCAATACATACTCCGTTCTTAACGGCACATGCGGAAGCACCATTTCCAATGTGAAGGATAATGAGGTTTGTATCTTTGTTTTCTTTTCCAAGAAGAACTGCGGCACGTTTAGCGCAATATAGATGGCTTGTTCCGTGGAAACCGTATCGTCTTACATTGTACTTTTCATACCATTCGTAAGGAACAGCATACATGAAAGCTTCCGGTGGCATTGTTTGATGCCATGCTGTGTCTAAAACGATGGCCTGAGGAACATTTGGCATGAGACGGCGAGCACACTCTATTCCCATGATATTGCCCGGCATATGAAGTGGTCCGAGTGGAATGAGAGTTTTAAGTTTCTCGATTACTTCATCTGTTACGAGTGTCGACTTCTTGAACATCTCTCCACCGTGTAGGACTCTGTGTCCAACGGCACCTATTTCATCAAGACTCTTGATACATCCGTAAGTTGGATCCTGGAGCATCTTGAGTATATAATCGATGGCTTCAGCGTGAGTAGGGCTTGAAAATTCAGCTTCGTAATCTTCTTTTCCACGACACTTATGTTCGATTGAAGAGATCTTTTCTCCGATTCTTTCGACTACGCCTACACAAAGGACATCTCTGTTGTCCCAGTCATATACCTGATATTTGGCTGAAGAACTACCACAGTTCAAGGTTAGAATAACCATTATTGTTTCTCCTTAGAATTAAGAGTTTTTTTTTGATAATATAGCACAAGGGAAAAAAGCGCCACACTTGAGAGAGGAAAATTGAAAAATCGAGTCAGAATTTGAAGTCTGTTTTTGACAAAAAAAAGTGATGTTTGACCTTATATGGGTATGAAGGTGGTTTTTTCTGTATTATTTTTTATGGCAATCGTTCTTATTCCCGCTTTGTCCATTTCCGTTAATGTTTCCTCTTCTTATGATTGGGAGATTAGTGGAGATGTTTTTCTCTTTAAAGCCGGTAAAAATGGAATACTTTTTAAATCGCCTTCATTTTCTTTTGGAAATATATCCTCCGGTGGCATCATACATATGCTCGATAATCCATATTCAACAATTTCCTTCAAACCTGTTTTCTATAAATATAAGAGAAGCAGTGCTCTTTATGGCGCTTCCTGGAATATAAACGAGAAAATGTGTCTTTTATCTTTTTCAGGAGAAAGGGATGGTGTGGGTTTTTCGTACGACTCTGATAGGCTCTCTATACTTTTTGTTTCTGCGCTCTCATCTGTTGATACGGACTATCAAAAGAGTACTGTGCTTAGAAGAAATACAGCAGTTTCTTATCTAGCGTCTCAATACAGAATGAAACACTTTTCTCTCTTTGTTCTCTCCTCTCTGTCGTCTCTTTATTCCTTTAATGCGCTTTTTCGTCTTTCGTTATCATTTAGTCCATTTTCTCTTCAATACGGAAGGGGAAGAGTGCAGTCTCTGCTCTCTGTAGAGAATCCTTATTACAGCTATTTCTCTTTTGAAATTGCTGCCGATATGTATTTCTTCAGAAATGAATTAAGGCTTATGAGTGATCCTGTGTATATAAATCAATATAGGGATTATGAATACACTTCTGAGAGCAGATTGAAAATACTCAATGCGGTACTATCTGTGAAAATGGAAAAAACATTTACATCTGGAAAAGAAAAGAGAAATGAGATTTTCTCTCTTTTCTGGAACGGCTTTACATTCGGATGGAAAAGTTCGGGGGCTTCTTTTTTTGCTCAATATGAAAAAGACAGAATTAAAATTGATTACACAGATGGCGCTCTCTCTATACGTGTGGGCTTGTCTGTCAACTCTGATGCATTTACGATTGAGATGAACTTTTCTTCAAAGAAGATGATGGCATGGACGATTAGCGCTGTGATTTGATATTAACTCCTTTCTAGTTATCTTTAACAAGAAGATTAAAACTAATATAATTGTTTAAGCTAGGTGGAGGACACATATGAAACTGTACAATACGATGACACGCAGCATAGAAGAATTTATTCCGATTAAAGAGGGAGAAGTCTCGATGTATTGTTGTGGTCCTACGGTATATAACTATGCACATATAGGTAATTTGAGGACCTTTATTTTTGAAGATATTCTCAAGAGAACTCTCTCTTGGGATGGATATAAGGTGAAACATGTAATGAACATAACCGACGTGGGACATCTCACCGGCGATGGGGACGAAGGAGAAGACAAGCTGAAAAAGAGAAGCCGTGAGACGGGAAAAAGCGTCTGGGACATTGCGGCATTCTATACAGATGCCTTCTTTCATGACGAAGAGGCCCTAAATATAATAAGACCCGATGTAGTATGTAAGGCGACGGATCATATACAAGACATGATTGACCTAATAAAGGTTCTTGAAGAAAAGGGCCATACATATACATCTGGAGGCAATGTCTATTTCTCGATAGATACCATCTCTGATTACGGAAAGCTCTCTGGACAGAATCAAGACGAGAAGATGAGTGGCGCGAGAATCGCAGTCGACGGCAATAAACGTAATCCAAAGGATTTTGTATTATGGTTTACGAACTCTAAGTTCGGCGAACAGGCGATGATGTGGGATAGTCCCTGGGGAAGAGGATACCCCGGATGGCATATCGAATGCTCTGCAATGAGCATGAAATACCTCGGACCGCACTTCGATATACACTGCGGTGGAATAGATGCAATTCCCGTTCATCATACAAATGAAATTGCTCAAAGTGAGGCTGCAACAGGGACTAGGTGGGTAAACTATTGGTGCCACGGGGAGTTCCTTCTCAATGACAAGGGAAAAATGAGTAAATCTAGTGGAGAATTTTTAACTCTTCCGGTTGTTGTTGAGCACGGTTATAACGCCCTTGATTACCGTTATTTCTGTCTTTCCGGACATTACCGTACGCAGCTTAAATTCAGCTGGGAGGCTTTAGATCATGCAAGAAGCGCAAGGGAGAAACTTGCTTTTTTAGTCTCAACGCTTAAGAGAACAAAGCCCTCTGAAAGCCTTTCTGATAAGGCTAGGGAATATCTTAAGTCATTCTCTGATGCATTGAATAATGATCTCAGAACACCCGAGGCACTTGCGGTGATGTGGGTTATGCTCAAGGATAGTAATGTGACTGAGGGAGAGAAGCTTTCTCTTCTGTATTCCTTTGACCGTGTTCTTGGGTTGAGACTTGATGAAATTGCACTCTCTTCTTCTTGCGATGATCTTTCGGAGGAAGAGAAGAGACTACTAGAAGAGCGTACAGAAGCAAAAAAGAATAAGAATTGGGCAAGGGCCGATGAGATAAGACATATCTTAGAAGAGAGGGGATTTTTAGTTAAAGATACACCCAGTGGCCCGATATTGGAAAAAATAGTGTAACCTTTATAAAGGAACAGTTGTTAGTAAAATGGAAATTAAAAGTACCAACAGGGACGATTTCAGAAAGGTATACGATGAGAATTACACCCTCCTTATGCAGGTTGCAATGCATATCGTGTACAACCAGACGATAGCAGAGGACCTTGTTCAGGAGGCGTTTGAAAGATTCTTCGTGAAGAATATAACCTTCCCGAGCATGGATGAAGCGAAGTATTGGCTTTTGAGAGTAACGAAGAATCTTGCTCTCAATCACTTAAAACACAACAAGCGTGAACTTCAGCTTGTAGAGAAGGTGAAGCGGACGCCGGGAAGTGAGATGGCCAATTATGTTGATTCCGAGGTTTCGGTTATAGCCGAAGAGGATAGAAAGCGTGTCAGAAATGCTGTTGAGGCCCTTCCGGAGAACTTGAAGCTTGTAATACAGCTCAAAGAATATTCGGGCTTGGATTACAAGGCGATAGGAAAGGTGCTTGGTATTTCCGAAACTAACGTTAAGGTAAGAGTTCACAGAGCAAGAAGAAAGCTTGAGACGCTCTTATCTCGGGAGGAGAAGGATGTGTATTGATTTGCAGATGCTGTCGGCATATATGGATGGGGAGCTTAAAGAGCCTTACAGAACCCAGGTTGAGGAGCATCTATTGCATTGTGCAACATGCCGTAACCTTCTACAGGATATGGAAAAGCTGGATGATACAATCCAAAGTGATTCATTTTCTCAATTAGAACTCGAGAAGAATAAGGATGTAATGTATCGAAAACTCGATAATAAGCTTTTCGGAGAAAAGAACAAGATAAGTATCTTCCGTCGTAAGATTCAAATGAGTATTCCTCAGATGATTGCTTCAGCTGCAGCTGTTACGTTCATTTTTGTTGGAGGCTTTATGCTGTTTGGACACAGTGCACCCGAGACGAGTGAGATTCTTCCTTCTTTCTCGGTAAATGCTGAAAGTGGAAATGTCCGCTATGTCTCGAACACTAGGGGAGGCTCACTTGATGATTACTCGCTTGAGGAGATCCTGCAATATCTAGATAATAAAGGCTACAATGTTGACATATCAATCAAGGGACTTCAGCCTCTTTCTGTTGTTGAAGATAACTAGGTAATTGTACCTAATGCTTTAATCTGATAAAATTTCCTCCACTGACAATGGAGGAATTTTAATGAAAGCCGTTGAACTGGAGAAGGTATACAATCCAAAGGATTTCGAAGATCGTATTTATTCTGAATGGAAGGAAAAGGGCTGTTTCGCCCCTAAAGATGGAGAAGGTCACTTCTCTGTAGTAATGCCACCTCCGAATGTCACCGGTGTACTCCATATGGGGCATGCACTAAACAACAATCTCCAAGATATAATCGTACGTTATAAGAGGATGAAGGGACTTCCGACTCTATGGGTTCCCGGAACTGACCATGCAGGTATAGCAACTCAAAACGTAGTTGAGAGACAACTCAAGAAAGAGGGATTGCGTCGTCAGGATTTAGGACGTGAAAAGTTCTTAGAGCGCACTTGGCTTGTTAAGGAAAAGCATCACGATATTATTAAGAGCCAGCTTGAGAAGCTCGGATGCTCATGTGACTGGAACCATGAGCGCTTTACAATGGACGAAGGACTCAGTAGAGCAGTAAGAGAAGCATTCGTTACACTGTATGAGAGAGGCCTTATTTATAAGGGTAATTACCTTGTCAATTACTGCCCTAAGTGCGGAACAGCTCTTGCTGATGATGAAGTTGAGTACGAGAACATACCGGGAAAACTCTATGATGTAAGATATCCGTATTCTGATGGTTCAGGATGGATTACAGTTGCCACCACTAGGCCTGAGACAATGTTCGGCGATATGGCTGTTGCCGTTAATCCAACAGATGAAAGATATACTTCTGTTGTGGGAAAGACTGTCCATCTTCCTCTTACCGATCGCGATATTCCTATCATTGCAGATAACTTTGTCGAGAAGGAGTTCGGAACGGGTATGGTCAAGATAACACCTGCCCATGATCCGAATGACTGGGAGTGTGGAAAGAGACATAATCTTGAACCTATTAATATTCTCAATCCAGACGGTACACTTAATGACAATGTTCCTGAAAAATACAGAGGATTACCCGCTCAAGAGGCTAGAAAACTTGTCTCAGAGGATCTCTTAGCTGGGGGATATCTTGTAAAGGAAACACCTTATAATCATGATGTCGGACATTGCTATCGCTGTCACACTGTGGTCGAGCCCTATCTCTCTGAGCAGTGGTTTGTACGTATGAGAGGTATGGCGGACAAGGCTATAGAAGCATGGAAAAAGGGCGAGATAGTATTCTATCCGAAGAGATGGGAGAACACATATATTCATTGGATGGAGACCATCAAGGATTGGTGTATATCGCGTCAACTATGGTGGGGACATAGAATTCCAGTGTGGTATTGTAAGGACTGCAATGAGATGATTGTCTCACGCACCGATGTAACGGAATGTCCAAAATGTTCTAGTCACAACCTGGAGCAAGAGAGCGATGTTCTTGATACATGGTTCTCCTCATGGTTATGGCCGTTCAGCACGCTCGGCTGGCCTGATAAGACAGAAGATTTCTCTCGTTTCTTCCCGACAAATACTCTTGTGAGTGCATATGACATAATTTTCTTCTGGATTAGCCGTATGATCATGGCATCTCTCGAATTTCTTGGGGAGGTTCCGTTTAAGGATATAGTAATAACGGGGCTAGTAAGAGACACCCAGGGAAGAAAGATGAGTAAGAGCCTTGGTAATGGAATAGATCCATTAGAGGTTATCAACGAGTATGGAGCAGATGCAACGAAGTTTACGCTATGCTACTTAGCCGCTCAGGGACAGGATGTGCAGATAGATATGTCATCCTTCAAACTCGGTAGCAGATTTGCCAACAAGATATGGAATGCAACAAGATTCCTTCTTATGAACCTCGAGGGAAGAGAGCTTGTAAATGTCGAGAGGGCAAATCTTTCGCTTATGGACAGATGGATTTATTCTGAGCTTAATAAGACTATAGCAACGATTAATAGAGCTATGGACGGCTACCATTTCAATGAGGCGGCAGGAGCAGTCTACTCTTTCTTCTGGAATGATTTCTGTGACTGGTACATAGAGTCGAGTAAAGATAAACTCTTGAGGGGAACAGATGAAGAGAAGAATATACAGGTGTCTATTATCATGGATATTCTTGAGATATCGATGAGATTGATGCATCCGTTTTTATCGTTCCTTACAGAGGAGATATATCAATTCCTTCCGTCACATAAAGGCGAGTGTATAAACGCTAGATACCCCGAAGAGAGAGAAGAGTGGGTTGACGAAGAAGCTGATAAGGCAATGGCGTATCTCGTGGAAATAGTAAGAGTTGTAAGAGCATCTCGCGCATCTCTTTCGATAGGTCCAGAGAAAAAACTCAAGGTTGTGCTGCGTCCGGAGAAGGGTAATCCTTATATCTCATTCATCAAGAAGGAGAAGAATGTGATAGCACAGTTTATAGGCTCTAATAACTTCATAATTGATGAAGATAGGGCCGAGGATGTTTCACGTCAGCTTCCATCCCACGGTCAGGGCTTCGAAGCTTTTCTCTTTGCCCGTGATGCAATCGATACAGAAGGGGAGATTAATAGACTGAAGAATGAACTTGCTAAGGCAAAAGCAAATCTTGAAGCCAGCAATAAAAAACTATCTAACGAAAACTTTATCCAACACGCTAAGAGTGAGGCTGTGGAAAAGGAGAGAGGTAAGAAGATAGAGGCTGAAGAAATCATCAAGAAGAGTGAAGAACATATAAAATTGCTTGAATCTTTAAGATAATGTATAGACCTCCCGAAAAAAGGGAGGTCTAGAATTATATAAATGTGAGCGTTAAAAGGTTATATTTATTGGACAAATATATAAGAAAAGCGCTCGATAGGGGAACAAAAATAGCATCATTTACTGTTTCAAGCAGTGGTATAAAGAAGCAATATTGAAATTATAGAATAAAATCCTGGTCAAGAAGACTCGTTATTAAATATGATATCTCTATAATAAATATTCCTACTTAGGATGTTTATATTCTAACTTTAAATTACTTTTAAAATCCCTCTAATTTGTACTAGATATGTCCAGAAGCTCCATAAGGTCATCTTTCGTCATTGACGATAGCGACATGTTGTCTGCAGAAATTATCTCATCTGCTAGATTTTTCTTTGTCTCCTGTAGCTTTACTATTTTCTCCTCTATCGTATTTTCACATATCATCTTGTAGACTGTGACACGTTTTGTCTGTCCTATTCTGTGAGCTCTGTCAGTGGCCTGATTTTGTACCGCTACGTTCCACCATGGGTCGTAGTGTATTACTATATCTGCCGCGGTGAGATTGAGCCCCGTACCTCCGGCTTTAAGCGAAATCAAAAATAGTGGTGTGTCGTCCGAGTTGAATGAGTCGACAAGTGCAAGTCTTTTAGCCTTTCCTGTATCTCCTGTGATTGTGTAATAAGATATTCCTTCTTTTTTCAAATCTTCTTCTAGGAGAGAGAGCATCGAGGTAAATTGTGAGAACAATAGAATTTTGTGGCCTCCATCTATTGCACTCTTGATGAGTTCTATTGCAGCATTCCTCTTTGCGGATTCTCCCTTATAATCAGTAAATATTAGAGAGGGGTCGCAACATATCTGACGTATTCTTGTAAGCTCTGCAAGTATTTCAATCTTATGCTCATTGTAGTTCTTTTCACCTTTGAGCATTCCTTTGGTTTTAGCAACTTCTGCAATGTAAAGCTTGAGCTGTTCTCCCGTAAGGGGAGTTACTCTTGTTTCCTCTATTTTGTCCGGAAGATCTTTAAGAACGTCACTTTTGAGACGGCGGAGTATAAAGGGGCTAGTGAGCTTTTTGAGCTTATCCTGTGCATCCTTGTCGCCATTCTTTTCTATCGGAGAACTTATGTTTTTTTTGAATGTTTCCTCATTGTATAGGAATCCCGGCATCAGATACTCGAATATGGACCAGAGTTCGAGGAGCCTGTTTTCGATAGGTGTACCCGTCAATGCAAGTCTATTTTTTGCATTCACTGCTCTCACCGCTTTAGCTTGTGCTGTGTTATGGTTTTTAATGTACTGTGCCTCATCAATGATTTCTACATCGAAAAAGATGTTTCCGTAGAGTGCTATATCGCGCTTTAATAGATCGTAGGAAGTTATCAAAATGTCATATGAGGAGGCCGAAGAGAGAATAGCTTCTCTCTCCTTTATATTTCCTGCAACAGCCACAGCTTTGAGAGATGGGGTGAATTTTGTGCACTCTGCCTTCCAGTTGTAGACGAGGGATGAGGGTGAAACAATGAGTGTTTTTACATCTTTTCCTTCTTCCTTCATTGATAAAAGGAGTGAGAGTGCTTGTATTGTCTTTCCCAGTCCCATATCGTCTGCAAGTATCCCTCCAAAGCCGTATTCGAAGAGGACGCGCATCCATCTGTATCCGTCCTTCTGATAGGAGCGTAGAACATCTTCGAGTGACGAAGGCACTTTGTAGTCACTCTCATTTATCGTCTTGAACTCTTTTATAAGGCGCTTGAATCTCTGTCCACTTTCAAGAGAGAGGCCCTCCCTATTTTGGAGTATTTGATCAAGGTAGAGTGCTCTATAGAGCGGAAGGTGCATCTTTCCGTCCACAAACTCCCTAATTGAAATTCCCGAGGAGAAGAAGAGGTCTTTAAGTACATCCAAATTCACTTCCTCGAGAGAAATAAAGTCCCCATTTTTAAGGCGGTGGAATTTCTTCTTATTTCTATATGACTCAAGGATGGAGACAAGTTCTTCGAGAGTGAAACCGTTTAGATCGAGGGTGAAATCGAGTATGGAATCATCGTTCTCGTTGATATCGATTGTAGATGTGACAAATGGCATCTTTCTGACGATTATTTTCTTTATATCTTCCGATACCTGAACTTCCCCATATTCCATGAGAATGGTAATTCCGTTATGGAGGAAGTCGTATACATCATCGTCGTTGTCTTTTACAGTCCAGCATCCACTGTCGGTGTAACCACCGTAGAATATATCGCTCAGGTAATCTGCTATATCAGCCTCATACGCTTTGAGTTCCTCCTTCTCTCTTTTGAAAAATGAGCGTCTCGGATATATTCTGTATTCATTTCCTTCATACCTAAATACGGGACGGCATGTGATTATGTCATTCTCGATGTAGATATAGAATACGGGAAGTGGAGGCTCCTTGAGCTTTCCATCAAGAGAGTCGATTGCATTGTCCTCAACTTTTGTGTGGCGTCTGAGATCGGGTAATACACGCGAATAGAAAGTGTCTATATGTGATAGTCCTACATTGAAGGAGAAATTTCCTTTTGAGTCGGCGAGTGGGAGAAATGAGAGTGCAGAGCCAAGTTTATCCTTCTGTACCCTTTCCAGGTATCCGTTCTTGAAATAATATAGGTATTTTTCAGAAGAGTATCTTCCACTTATGTTTCCCGATACCTTTACTCCAACAATTTCTTCTCTTTCTCTTATTTCATCGATTTTAAGTTTGAACGACGGTTCTGTTTCCTTGAAACCGAGAAGGGGACTGGAATTGTACATGACAGGGGTGTCCTTCATGATATCGAAAAACTCGTCCCAGATGTCGATTAGGTTTATCTCATCTCTATTGCAGCTGTAGTAGTTGGTCGTATGGCGTCTTGAAGCTATGTATGCGTCGTACACAAGAAAGACATTCTTTCCTCTTTCATTAAGTTTCTGACTTGAAAAATCGACATAGCAGTTCTGTCCTGACGCAAATTCCCAATGGTTGTCTACTACGCACTTGAGGTCTGATATATCCCTAACTTTGTAGTATTTGCCGTTCGTGCTTAGGAGGCGGAGCGTCAACACACACTCTTTGTTCCTCTTAGTCTCTATCGTCGGCTCTATATCGACATAACTAGAGGAGTTGTCGAGCCTAAATTCAATAGGACTTTTCTTTTCTGTTTTGAAATTCTCGATAAATGATCTTGCTGTCGGGTCGGTGTAATCTACGATGTCGCGGTTTTTCTCCATGTAGGATAAGAGGAGTATAAGTGCAGCAGTTTTATGAGTGCATAGTTCGATGATTCCGTCCTTGTTTTTATCTTTTATTGCACAGGTTTTCGTCAATGGATATGTTGAATACCAAAATCTTCCGTCTTCGCAGCCGATATATTCAATCCCATTTTTCGAGAGTATGATTCTCACTTCCGCATCGTTCTTTCCATCAGATATATGTGCCACATATGTCAGTAACTTATTGTTGTTTTTCTCCGATATGGAAATATTGTCAACTTTTACTTTTCCCCCATTGATTAGCTCTAAAGCCTTCTCGTAAGTCTTCTCTTGTGGCTGATAGACAGAGAGCGAATCACATAATGAAAGATAATGGGGTTTTCCGTCATCATTATAGGGCAGTGTGACGTACTTCTTTCCATTCTTATTCCCAGTATTCTTTTTCGGAGTGTCTGCATTTTTTTCCTCGGAAAGATTTACCTCGATATTTCCATCTGTCTTTTCAATTGAATACAGGAGAGAAGCAATATGCTTGCAGTAGCCTGTATTTTTCGAATATGCACAAGAGCATGTCGCTTTCGTTATTACACCGTCAGTTTTATCGAGAGTTACATGGTAGTTTATATCGTCTACTACATCGGCCTTGTAGCTATTTGTAGTTTTCATATAATTTTTTACGGCTTTTTTCTTGTAGAGAGCAATACCTTTTTCCACCATTAGGGGCTTGAAAAATATTTTCCAGTTAGACATAACGATTATTCTAATAATTACAAGAAAATTATTTCTACCCTAAAATGAGAAAATGATGAATAAGATGGTTGAATGCAAAACGGTACATATTGATAACTTCGATATTGATTATATGGTTTTTGGAAAAGGAAGAAAGAAACTAGCGATTCTTCCGGGTCTAGATGTACATAGCACGATGAGACTCAAGGATAATGTATCGAGTGCGTATGAGATCTTCACTCAAGACTATACGGTATATCTTATTGAACGAAGAAATATTATTCCTGAGAATTTTACAATCGATAATGCTTCTCTAGACACAGCCTATCTTCTTTCCTCAATTTCCTCAGATAAATGGGATATCATGGGATTTTCATATGGGGGAATGATTAGTCTATCTATGATGGTGAATTACCCGTCTCTTATAAGAAAAGTAGTACTCGGGTCGACTATCTCAAAAAGAGGAGGACAATTCTCATCTCTCCTTAACGAATGGAGAAATAAAGCAGAGAAAAAAGATGAGGAAGGATTAATCTGGAGTTTCATCTCTAATGTATATTCTAGCGAAACTGTTTCCAAATACGGTAAGAAAATTGCGGAAGGTGTGGCGGGTATAAGCGAAAAAGAGTATGAACGCTTTTTAAGGCTTTTAGCCTCTCTGTCGTCTTTTGATGTAGAAGAGAAGCTTAAAAACATCAATATATCCTCATTTGTAATAGGAGCACTTGGTGACAGAGTTACACCATGGAAAGAACAAGAGAAGATTTCAAAGATTCTCAATGCGAAATACTATATGTATCCATCTACATACGGACACGCCGTATATGATGAAGCGGGGGATTATAAAGAGCGCTGCCTTGATTTTTTCAATAAAGATTGAGTTTTGTCTTTTTGCGTTTTCTAACCTTAAGAAATGGCCTGATTCTTCTATCTGTATTGACTAAACCTCAATTTTCATTTTACTTTTTTTGAAAAAGCTAAAATCAGAACTTTGGGGGACTATGATGAAAGAAGTAACAAGTCGTGTTTATGAAAGTGTAGTATTAAAGGATCCGGGAGAGGTGGAGTTCCATTCTGCTGTTCGTAACTTTCTTCAATCAATTGATAAGGTGATAGATCGTTTTCCCGATTTTGTATATCACAAGGTGCTTGAGAGAATGGTAGAGCCTGAAAGGGCTGTCTCTTTCCGTGTTCCATGGTTTAATGATGAAGGAGAACTTGAAATAAACCGCGGCTACAGAGTTCAGATGTCGTCGTCTCTCGGACCATATAAGGGAGGATTGAGATTTCATCCATCGGTCAATCTCTCGATAATGAAGTTCCTTGCCTTCGAACAGGTATTCAAGAATTGTCTTACAGGCCTTCCAATGGGAGGAGGAAAAGGGGGAAGCGACTTCAATCCAAAGGGAAAGAGTGACGGGGAAGTCATGCGCTTTACGCAGTCTTTTATGACCGAGCTCATGAGACATATTGGTCCTGATACAGATGTTCCGGCCGGAGACATAGGAGTTGGGGGAAGGGAGATAGGGTATCTCTTTGGACAATACAAGAGAATAAGAAATGAGTTTACTGGAGTTCTTACCGGTAAGGGACTCGATTATGGAGGATCTCTTATAAGAAGCGAGGCCACAGGTTACGGATTGATATATCTTGCTGAGGCTATACTTGCTGATAAGAATCTCTCTCTTGAAAACTCCGTTTCGCTTGTATCAGGTTCGGGTAATGTTGCCCAATACACAGTCGAGAAAATCCTCGGCATGGGAGGCAAGGTTGTGACGCTTTCAGATTCGAATGGAATGATTTATGACGAGAGCGGCATAACAAAGGAGAAGCTTGAGTATGTTAAACTACTCAAAAACATAAGACGTGGAAGAATCGAAGAGTATTCTGTAGAATATCCGGAGGCAATATATATTCCCCGTGATGGAAGTAAAGCTAATCCTATATGGAATATAAAGGCTGACTATGCATTCCCATGTGCAACACAACTTGAGATTTCCCTTCAAGATGCAGAGAACCTTATCAAAAATGGAATAAAGCTCGTTGGAGAGGGTGCAAACATGCCGCTTACTACAGAGGCTGAAGAAGCGCTCATCTCATCATCCGTCATTGTTGCACCTGCTAAGGCAGCAAATGCAGGAGGAGTTGCTGTGTCGGGACTAGAGATGAGCCAGAACAGTATGCGTCTCAAGTGGACAAGAGAAGAAGTTGATCAAAAATTAAGGGATATTATGAAAAATATATACCACAATATAAAGGAAGCTTCGCTCCTATATTCCGATGGGGAGAATCTCATAGACGGCGCAAACATAGCATCATTTATCATGGTTTCACGTGCAATGTTGAGCCAGGGGTATGTATAATTTCCTTTTAAATAAGAAAATAGATGTTTTTTGTTTATTTTCCGAACACAAATTGATTAATTAATGCTTTGCTATTGTACTCTTATGGATTTTGTATTTAATAAAAATGTAGGATTTTATTAATCCGAGGAGAGATTATATGGACGAAAATACTCTAGATAAAGAAAGCAAGGAATTGATTGAAAAGAAAACTCTTAGCGGGGAAGGTAGTAAAATCTCATCCATACTCAATGAAATCGTGAAAACGAAGGGGTACGATTACCTTTATAATAATCCGATGGAGGCATATGAACTTCTTCCGAAGAAGAAGGACAATGAGGCTAAAATATCGAACGCTGTTATGTATGCGCTTCTTTCAGGAGTTGGAAATAAGAGCCGCAATAAGCTCAGCGTTATTAGAACTGAAATAGAGGCACTCTCTCTTGATGAAGATATGACGGTGACTCTTGATGCAATTTTCTCTTCTCTTTGGGAGGAAAACTATCTTCTTGATTCAAAAGAAAGAGAGTATGGAGGATACGAAGAGTTCTGTTTCAGAATCTGGGATGTGGAGTTCCGTGGCGGTGCAGTATGGACTGGTAAGGGCGATGAGAAAAAGGTCGTTTCAAACTACAAATATTCTATCAAGTTTAAAGTAGAGGACTCTGCAATAGTCTTCAAAGAACTTGGAGAAAACCATTTCATTAGCGCAGAAGATATCGCAACAAAGTACAAGAAGGGAATGGAGGATATTATCCAGAGAGATTTCAAAGACTGGTGCCTCGCCTCATCAGATAAGCCTCAAGCTGAGGTGTATGATCTAGCAAGAGGAACAATTGTACTTGATTTCTATCTTGAAGACCATGGTCTTGTACCGCTTACAGTATCGTATGAGGGAAAGAGTACCGAACTCGATTGATTTAAGGGGGCAGAAAAAGCCCTCTTTTTTCTTTCAATAGGTAGAATGTTCTGTCAATAATGTAAAGCTGCAGAGAAATTTAGGCTAAACTATGAGATAAAAAACCTCCCGTAGGAGGCTTTTTAGTTTCCTTTCTCCATTACATGCCGAATGATAAGCCGACATAGGGAATTATCTCGTATCCCGTTCTCTTGTAGTCGATTTCGCTTTTTGAGTATCCGGACTCAAGAAGGAGGCTCGTTGCAAATGTATAAGCTGTGTTTACACCCACCTTTATAGCCATAGCTCCTTCACTATCAAAGTTCATGTAGGCGCCAACTCCTCCAAAGAGTTGGTATTCAACCTTTTTTACTGTAATTGTTTCTGTCGTCCAGTAGTAATGGAAGCGGTATGTTGTGGACTTATCATAGACAAGACCGAAGCCTAGGCGGAGATCAAGGCCGAATGTGTTTGAGAAGGGAAGACGTCCAAGGAATCCAAACTGTGAATATACAGGGAAGTCCATTTTGTCCCGGTCTTGTGTTTGAATGCCGTTGATTGTGTACTTTACGGGAATTGTTACACCAATGTTAGCAAAAGCTCCTGCATAGTCATTGAAATATGTGTCATAGTCAATTGCAAAACCGGCGCCGAGGAATGTCTCTACATCACTCAAAGAGGTAGAAGACTTACTCTCCACACTAGTCATCTTTCTGTATGCACCATTACTTCGGAGCGTAACTACATCTCTCGGAAGTGATCCTGCAGGGAGAAACGATAACGATAAAGAAGCGAATAATAAAAGTATGATGGTTATTTTCTTCATTTTTATATATCTCCTGAATTTGTGCTTAGGATACTATTTTATTTCGCCGTTTGGAAGAGAAAGTCAGTCAAGTATTTGATGCTCTTATGAGGTGTTTTTCAAGGTAGTCTTTTGCTCTATTTAATGATAGAAAGATTTGTCTATCTGCTTCTGTAGCATCTCGGCGTTTGATTGCATATGTCAATGCCTCGATCTCTTTTATTCCTTCTTCTATTTCGTCTTCTCTCATGTAGTGAGTGCTGATGAGATTTTTAATCATCTTCTTGAAGCTCTCGTAGACCATTATGTAGGCGCAATTCATGCTACATTCAACAATTGCCTTATGGTATTCATAAAATGTTTCTACGATATCAGAGCCACTCTCTCTAAGATAGTCTGCCTTCTTCTCGATTAATAAAAGTGAATCGGGAGTGAGATTTAATATTGCAAGCCTAACGGCATCTCTTTCGATTAGGATTCTCAAATCCATGAAATCTAAAAAGATCGAGGGATCGAGTTTTGACGAGTCGTAATTCATGAGCGCGCTTAGAGTCTCTGCCGTCACGCTCTTCTTTATATCAACAACGAATGTGCCCTTACGAGGTACTATTCTCAAAAAGCCCATTCTTTCGAGATCAAGTATCCCCTGGTTTATGCTTCCTCTGCTTATTCCGTATTCCGTTGCAAGCTCTCTCTCCGATTTGAGCCTTTCGCCGCCTTTGATTTCTCCTGAAAGAATTCTTTCTTTAACCGCTTCAACGAAATTCCCCTTAAGACTTAACCCCATCTTCCAACTCCTTGGGGAGAATAATATTGAATATGATACAGAAAAAACAAGTCTGGTCATATTTTAGTGACCAGAGTTTGTTGTTTTGTTTGTTATTTATCTATATTCCTATATTTTTTTGTTTGCTGGTTCTGCCACTGTGTCATAACAAATTTTATGGTTATACCAGACTATAGTAGGAAAATGTGTCTATGTACGAGAGAAAGGAGACAAAAGGCGATTTGGAGATATTGCGTTCGGCTGGATTCATCCCCATTCGACATTCTCTCTAAGCGACACGGAAATTGAAATATATCCCCTAGAGGGATAAATTGAGAGAAGGGGAGAGAAATCTCCCTTTCCTTTTTCATAATCTTTTTATATCATTTTACAAATGAAAATGAAGAAGACAGTACTACTATTATTGGTTTTTACGGCTATGTTATCGACTCTCACGGCAGGAGACAATCCGTGGAGCGTGAAGAGTTTTAAACTCGGATTAGGCAACGACAAGTATGCATACGGATTTTCGCGTAACGACGATGATCAGCTTTCATACTCGGAGCATTTTACAGTTGCTGCAGAGAAGTGGTATATACAAGTTGATCTCGATGGCATAACAAACCGTGGCTGGAAAAAAGGTTGGGATATTAAGGACAGTACTGTGATTGATGAGAGTGAGGGGGATTTCTATAGTGGAAGAATCGACCTCACAGAAGTTAAATTCGGTTATAACTATACGCACGATTTTCCTTCTGTTTTCTCTCTTCGCATCTCACCGGAAACGGGATTCTTCCTTTCTGGATACACTGGATATGATTTTTTTCAAAATACTATTCATAAGTTAGCAAAAATACAGCTAGTCCACCTTCCATATGACAGCGAGAGTGTTGCATTCTCATTTTACCTGGGTCTCGATACCGAGCTCTTTACAAACATATATTCCCTTGAGTCTTCAACTCTTGCCATTTCTCTTGGTGGAAAAGTATATTCAGCATTCGGCTTTGAGACTGGAGAGAGGGTAAATGCAACTCTCACTCTCTACAACAACTACAACGAAATACTGGCTCTTACATTGGGAATGAATTGGGCCCAGGAACACAATTCTTCTCCGACTATGGAGCTCTACTCAAGATATATAAACAGCCCCTATGCAGGATACACCATCAATACGGGATTTTTTGCTCTGAACTATTATACGGAACTCACAAACCATTTCGGTTATGCTGTTCTCTCCTTTGATGTGATGTCGCTCTTCCATCCAACTACTTGGGAAGAAAATGATATCTATTTTTCAATGGGGTTTGCAAAGATGATGGGGCTTAGATATTGCGATCAAGAGCTGAATTGGCCTATTGGAAATAACCTCTCTCTTGTCTTTAGAAATAAGTATGTTGCAGGATATCCTGTAAGTAAGACAGAAGAAATAAGTGCTGATTTGAGTCGTCTATTAAGAATAAAGCAGGGCCACGTAATGAACACAATCGGAATTGAATATGAATTTCCGATTGCTTCTCTTAAAAATTGGGTGACGCCATATGCTTCATTGAGCCTGGGGTACATGAAGTGGGATATAACAATGTTGAGCAATATGATTAAGGATAACTTGAACCCTTCGTATCCTCTAAACTATGGTGGAGACAAGCCTAAATTTTCTTTTGTTCTAGATGTAGAGGCTGGTGTTACGATTGTCCCCGAGGGCCTTATATCATTCAAATCGACATCCTTCACACTCTCCGTTTTTGCTGGGTGCGCATTTGTGACAGGAGAGCATGTCTATGGATACAGAAGGGTTGCAGAGACAAAGGATGAATTAAAATTAAAAGAAACAAGTAGTGATATAAAGAACAACTTCCTCCCACGATGGGGTCTTACACTCAACTTCGGTTTCGATATCTAATTCTAGAATGGTATCTTATCAGGGTCTCTCGGTGGAGCAAGATTAGCTATCTCGAGAGACTCTATTTTTTTCATATCTTCTTCACTTAATTCGAAGTCGAAGACGAGCGTGTTATCGTGTATTCTCTCTGCCTTTGTTGACTTCGGAAGTGGAATGTAGCCACTTTGTAGCGCATAGCGGATTGCAACAGAGGCTGTGCTCTTATTGTACTTTCTTCCGATTTCCCCAATTACGGGATTGGAGAGTACACTTCCTGTTCCGAGAGGAGAATATGCTTCGAGAAGCATATTTTTACTTCTTGAATATTCCGCTGTCTCTTTTTGGTTGATTGACGGACAGAATTTAATTTGGTTGATAACAGGCATGATCTTTGCTCTGTTTAGAAGAGCATCGATATGGTGAGGACGGAAGTTGGAGACCCCGAGTGAAAGTAGCTTTCCCTCTTTAAGAGCTTCCTCCATAGCTCTCCAGCTCTCATTATTCATTTCTTCCCAATTGTCCCTATACATAATAGGATTCGGCCAATGGATTAGATACAGGTCTATATAATCAAGGTGGAGAAGAGAAAGAGAGGACTCGATTGCCTTTTTGGTCTTTTCGTATCCGTGGTCGGGATTGGCGAGTTTTGTTGTTATGAAGAGCTCTTCTCTCTTCTTTCCACTTTCCGTAAGATAATCGTTTATTGCCTTTCCGACACTTTCTTCATTGCCGTATGCTGTAGCTGTGTCTATATGAACATATCCTTCGTGCAATGCTGAATAGACGGCACTATATGCTTCTGCTCCGTCTTTTGCTTGCCAGGTACCGAAACCGAGAACAGGTATTTTTCTTCCATTCGAGAGAGTATATGTATCTTTTAATGATTTAATTTTATCCATTTATGCCTCCATTTTTTGTATTCTAGCTGAAAAAAACAAAGCGTTGAATACATACATGAGAAAATAGACTGCAGATAGTATAGAGGGAGTATGAAAATCGTTCTCTTTTATATCACAAGAAGGAATATTGAGGCATTGAAGATAAAAAAGGCTGCCCTAAATTAAGACAGCCCGAATTTTATATTTAACAAATATTAGAAAGCGTATGTTGCGCCAACGTATGGGCGAATGTAGAAACTAGCTGCGCTAACCTTTACATCATCACCTTCTTTTAATGTGTCAATAAACTTTGCAGAGTTAACAAAGAACCAAGCGCCTGTTGCACCACCTACAATAGAGATATTCTCTGTGATGTTATATGCCCCTTCAACTCCAAGATTGACGCCGAAACCAACGTTATAGAAGTTAGAATCAGCAAATGATGTAGTATCAATACCTTGACCAGTGGCTTCAATAGCCCCATAAAGGTCTTTAAAAAGCTGACCGCCAACTACTTCCATTCCAAGAAGAGCTGAAGCAGAAAGCTTTTCATTGATTACAAATGTATACTTTCCATCAAGCGTAAAATCAAAGTAGATGCCGGCTCTCTTTTTTGAGTTAATAGGGGTTGTTCCGTCGTCATCTTTCAAAGAACCTTTTGTCTTACCGGCAAGCATCATTCCTAGGTTTGCTCTAACACCCCAGTTTTTATTGAAATCATATTCTCCTAGAAGATTGAAAGCAAAACCGTTATTCTTTGTCATGTAAGTAGTTGTTTTATCAGTAGCTTTAACGTTTGCTCTTGCGATATCGAAGCCCCAACCGACTTGTCCACCAACCTTGAAGCCTGACTCTGATGCAAAAAGTCCTGATATAGCGAGGACTAAAACCAATAAAACAATTAAACATTTCTTGTTCATATGTACTCCTTAATAAGGTAAAAAC
>CAVFXW010000048.1:0-18543 GCA_963626675.1 Clostridium sp. CAG:452
GAGCCTCTTTTTTTGCATAAAAACGTACTTTTCCTTTTGCCAAATCCTCCTCTTAACAGTTAAACTCAAATATATAGGGAAGTAATATGGCTAAAAGGACAGGATATTTCGGAGCTAATCTCCATCAGGGAACAGGACTCAGATTATGGGAAGCCATCAATGAAGAGTCACGTCTTTATACAGACCAAACCGTATTAGTTTTCCCGGGGGGAAGACTTAAGTATAAGAAGGCGGATGAACATCTTCGTAACTCAATATTTCGCTATGCAACGAAAGAGAATCTCGACGGTGCAGTTGTATGGGGAAGTACACTTGCGGGAGAAGTTACGTGGCGTGATGTTGCGCTTTGGACAGAGAATCTGAGCGAAAAACTTCCGGTTGTATCTTTAGGTATTTCGGTCGATGGAGTACCGTCCATTACTTATGATGCTTATACCGGCGTGTATAGAATGCTCGAGCATTTCATCAAGATTCACAATTACAGAAGAATTGTCTTTTTGCGTGGTCCGAAGAACCATGACTCTGCTTGTTCGCGCTTTGAGGCATATCGTGACTGCCTCAGAGATAATAAAATAAGTTATGACGATTCTCTTGTCTCATCTGAGTACTCATGGGGAGAAGGTGAGGACGCCATAAAAGAAATCATCGAGAAGAATAGGAAAAATCCGGGGCGCGATTTTGATGCCGTATTCGCTTCTTCCGATATGATGGCATTCCTCGCCTCAAAATACCTTGAGGAGCAGGGGTACCATATTCCAGATGATGTAGCTGTGGCAGGTTTTAACGATTCACCTGAGGCCTTTCTTTCTTCTACGGAGCTTACAACAGTACGTCTTCCCGTTAAGGAGATGATTGAGCAAAGTTTCAGAACAGTCAGAGAAATGGAGGACAGGCCCGATGGCTTTTATACATCCATATCTCTTCCGACTGTTGCTATATATCGCAGATCATGTGGCTGTATGGAGTCATACGGCAATGACGATATGGTTAAAAACACTATTACTGACTTCAGTGAATATGAAAAATGGATTAATCAACGTCTAAGCCATGGCGAGAACGCATCGGTATATTTAGAGATTATTAGGAGTATCTTCCCTCGTGGAGAGAAGGTAAACCAGAGCACGAGGCGTAAGTTCGATGAACTATGCTGGAGATACATAAAGCACGGTGGGACGATGAAGTTCTTCTTTTCAGCTCTTAAACTTGGCAGAAAGCTTTTCCCAGAGAGAGAGTTCACGATGGAGGAGATGGATCTACTTCATGAGATAATGATGGAGAATTCTGTCAAAGTCACCGCTACTACGAACTACCGCTCAAAGGAGATTAATAACAGTCATAATCTCTTCACTAATGCCCTTTTAAGAGTGCACTCATTTATGGAACTCGGGGAGACCATGAAAACATATTTCCCTCTTATGGGAATAGATAAAGCTTTTCTCTTCTCCTATACAGATGACGGGAAAGCTAGACTTGAGAGTGGGTTCTCGAAAGATAAGCTTTTTACGCGTGGCAATGATTTTTCACAGGATCTTTTATATCCTCCAGAGCTTAGTTATGAAATCCAGCGGGGACTCTTTGTTGTTGAACCTTTATATTACGACAATAAGATTGACGGATATCTGATACTAAAAAATAGAGACTGCCCTGCGAGCATGATCGAGAACCTTAGAATAGATCTCTCTTCTGCACTACATGCCATTGATTTATATACAATTGCATGTGAAAAGAGCCAAAGGGCGGAGGAGACCGAGAAGCAATCAAATGACTTCTATACGCGCCTTACGGAGGAGCTTAAAGAGCCTTTGGAGACTATAAAGAATGCCCTTCTCTCAAAAGAAGATATTAAGAGTGAAGAGGTGCTATCGACAGTTGTCAAGGCAGAGCATCTATTGGAACTCAGTGCTGTCGAGAAGGGAGATGTTACTTTTGAGTCGAAGTTCCTTCCTCTAGAGTCGATGCTGGATATATTGAGGGATAAGGGGATAGAGGTTATATCTCCCTCTCAACTTCCTTCTGTCGTCTTCGATAAGAAGAGTCTTGAAGAGATAGCATCCTGCCTTGTCTCATATTCCAACAAGGGCATAAAATTATCGGTTAAGCTCTCAAAAGAGTTTGTTGAACTCCATTTTTCGGGAGTCATATTCTCTCAAGAGAATGTATCGGCAACACTTCAATATATAGAGAAACTCATTCTTCTTCAGAATGGAAGATTCAATTTTGTGAAAGATGGTCTTGTTGTATATCTTACATACCCATCTCTCTCAGGTGAGAGTCCTCTTCTTGGTGGAGATAAAGGTATCCTCTATATTTCTGAAAGTGGAGACAAAATACCTTTGTCGATTGAAAAAGAAGAAGTGACAGCCATGAGTTATGAAGATGTCATTACGGAAATCAATAATATATCATCATACTCGGCATTGGCTTGGAATGCGTCGAAGGTAAGTAAACAAAGTGGCATTGCTATGAACCTGTTGAGAAATCATAAGGAAGCAAGAAGAATGCCGTTCATATGTTTCGGTCTCGCGGGGGAGAATATCTCAGTAGTCGCAGCTGTGGAGGGGACGATCCCGACGGATGGAAAAGGCCATATATACTCATTCGGTTCATTTCCCGATAGCCTACACATATTAAGAGAATTCGCTCCTGTCGCAGAAGTGAAAAGAATGGATGATCTAAAAGAGAGTTCTGGCTCTCCTCTCTTTGTCCTATATAGCGTTGACAGTCTTCTCATAGAGGCAATAAGGAAAGACCGAAGGTTTACCAAAACTCCTATTCTTATTGTGAAAGACCGTTTTAATGCTGAAGATATAGATGCTTTGAGCTCGACTCCTAATGTCCTTATAGTTAATACGTCCATTACGGAAGCAGAGGGGTTCATTACTCGCCTTGTAGCTGTCTTTGGAGGAGAGGAACTTCTTCCTCCTCTTACATCAATTCTTGTAAAGAGGGCTATATGTTACCTTAATGATAATGCAACTTATTCTATTTCACGCTGGCAGATAGCAGGTTCTGTGAATATAAGTGAAGATTACCTTACAAGGATATTCCGTAAAGAGATAGGCATAAGCCCATGGGATTACCTCAATAGATATCGTATACAGATAGCTTCCAGACTTCTTCTTGAGACTGGTTCTTCCATAAGCGAGATTGCCTCCCTTACTGGGTTCCAGGATCAGGCTTATTTCTGTCGTGTATTTAGAAAGGTAAAAGGCTTCCCGCCTGGAAACATACGTAACCGATAGTCTGAATAATGCAAAGTCGAGTTTGCAAAATGTGCCGTCCTCTACCGATACTTGAAGATGTAAGTTTTGGAGGAAAAGGATGGCACATTTATCAATAGACATCGTTAAGAGTGTAGAGAAAAGATATCACAGTGGGATGATGAAGTGGCATTATGAGCACGGGCTTGTATTATTCGCTTCCCTTCTTGTCGCTGAGCGCTATAAGGACGACAAAATTGTCGATTGGGTCTATTCGCTTTATGACCCGATGATCTCTCCAGATGGTACAATCAAGACTTATCGTAAGGGCGAGTATAACCTAGATCAGATCAATGCTGGACGCGCTCTCTTTATTCTTTATGACAAAACAAAAGAAGAAAGATTTAAAAAAGCACAGGATATTTTGAGAGAACAGCTTGAAACACAGCCTAGGTGTCTCAATGGTGTATATTGGCATAAGGAGATATATCCTTGGCAGATTTGGCTTGATGGTCTCTATATGGAAGGACCTTTCAATGCAGAGTACGGAACAAGATATAATAATAGGGAAGAGGTGGAGGATGTTATTGACCAGCTTAAGACAACATACTCTGTTTTGAAAGATGAGAAAACAGGGCTACTCTATCATGCATTCGACGAGTCGAGAGGTCAGAGATGGAGTAATGAAGTCACAGGCTGTAGCCCGCACTTCTGGTCACGCTCGATTGGCTGGTATTTGATGGCCGTGCTCGATGTCCTTGATTTTGTTAAGGAAGATAATCCGAAGAGAAAGCAGCTTATAGATATTGTAAAGGCACTCTCTTCGTCTCTTCTTCCATTCCAGGATGAAAGTGGCATGTGGTATCAAGTACCGGATTGTCAGAAAAGGGAGGGTAACTACCTTGAAACAAGTGCAACAAGTATGTTTGCATACTCTTTCTATAAAGGCGTAAGACTCGGTTATCTTGATTCTTCTTTCATCGAATATGGAAAGAAGGCTCTTGAGGGCATCAAGGAACGCTATTTAACAAAGGATGGAGACGAATATCATCTTGGCGGTATATGTTCTGTTGCAGGACTCGGTGGAAACCCGTACCGCGATGGATCCTTTAAGTATTATATAAAGGAAAAAATTGCAACAGATGATTTTAAAGGAGTGGGGCCTTTCATTCTGGCACTTCTCGAGAGCGAGAAATAATAGTTTAACTGCGTCCATAGAAATATGGGCGTTTTTTCCTGGTTAGAGGAGAGTTGTAAAATAAAAGATAATTCCCTTTGCGTCTTTTAGAGTTTAGCTCTTATAATAAATGTTGTTCCTATTTTAGGAAGGTTTTCTTCTTTGAAATGGAAACGGAGGAAATATGAATAGATTTAAGAGATTTGCTGTTGTTGCACTCGTTCTTATTTTCAGTGTATCAATGGTCTTTGCAGAAGGTGCGAAAGAAGCACTCGCAGCGCAGAAGGATGTCGTTGTTCTCTATACTAACGATGTTCATTGCGGAATCGATCAGAATATCGGATATGCCGGACTCGTTGCATATAAGAATGCAATGATTGCTGAAGGCAATGATGTTATTCTTGTCGACGCAGGTGATGCTATTCAAGGCGATGTCATAGGTACAGTGAGCCGTGGTAGCTATCTTGTCGATATCATGAATGAAGTAGGATATGATCTCTGCGTATTCGGTAACCATGAATTCGATTACGGCATGGACAGAATTTCAGAGCTTGTCGGAAAGTCAAATGCTCAATATCTCAATTCTACAATCACTTATTCAGGTAAGACAGGAAACCTCCTTTCAGAAACAGTTCCTTATGTTATCGAGAAGTTCGGTTACCTCAAGGTTGCTTTCATAGGTGTTTCAACTCCAGAAACTCTTACAAAGTCTACCCCGAAGTATTTCATGGAAGGCGATGAATTTGTTTATCACTTTGCTGCTGGAGAAGAGTTATATGCTACAGTCCAGGGTTATATCGATGAAGTCAAAGCACTCGGAGCTGATGTCGTAATCCTTATTACTCACCTTGGCGTTGAAGAAGACAGTGAGCCTAATAGATCTTATGATCTTATTGCTAACACAACTGGTGTTGATGCTGTCATCGACGCACACTCTCACACAGTCATGGAAGGCGAACTTGTCAAGAATAAGGATGGAAAGAATGTCATTCTTACTCAGACAGGAACAAAGCTAGCTAATATTGGTAAGATGACAATCGGTAAGGACGGAAGCGTCAAGACAGAGCTCATCTCTTCTTATGAAAAGGATGCTGATGTTACAGCTTATATTGATTCCATAAAGGCTGAATATGAAGAAGCTGTCAACGCAATCGTTGCTCACTCCGACGTTGAGCTTGCAATTAAAGATTCTACAGGCGCAAGAATGGTTAGAAACAGAGAGACGGCAATCGGCGACCTCTGTGCAGATGCTTATAGATATGTCTCTGGTGCTGACATTGCATTCGTAAACGGTGGTGGTATCCGCGCAGCTATCAATAAGGGCGATCTCTCCACAGCAAACATGATCTCCGTTCATCCATACGGCAACATGCTCTGTATGTGTGAGGCAACAGGACAGAATATCCTCGATGCACTTGAGCTAGGAAGTATGAATACTCAAAGCGTTGCTGCTCAGGATGGAAACGCAGTTGGTGAGAGTGGTGGCTTCTTACAGGTATCAGGTATTAAGTACACAATCGACACATCTATTCCTTCTTCAGTTAAGAAAGATGCAGACGGCTTCTTCGCTGGTGTTGAGGGCGAGAGAAGAGTCAAGGATGTCTACGTTGAAGAGAACGGCGAATGGGTTGCAATCGATCCAGAGAAGACATACACACTCGCTTCTCACAACTACATGCTTCAGGATATGGGCGATGGATACACAATGTTCACAAACAATGTATTCCTCCTCAACAGTATCATGATTGATAACCAGGTTATCATCACATACATCACAGAGGGTCTTGGTGGTTCAATCGGTGAAGAGTATGCTGCTCCTCAGGGAAGAATCACAGTTATCTAAGAGATTCCACTAATATTTATATCTCTCCTGGAAAAATCTGGGGGAGATTTTTATTTCTTCTTTTTTGATATTCCGATATCAAGAATTACAAATTTTCCTATGAGGGTTCTATTTTCTGTATTAGAATGAATATGACGTTTGAGGAACGTTAAAAAAAGGAGAACTAAAATGAAAAGAACATTGGCTATTGTCCTTATGGCATTATGCGCGTTTATGATTTTTGCAAATGGTGCAAAAGAGGCTCAGACCGCGTCAACTGATTCAGGAAAGATCAAGACTGTCCTTTTGACAGATGCAACAGGTATTGATGATAAGTCTTTCAACGCAGCTGCATGGAGAGGAATGCTCGAATTCTACGGCGATAACGGAGAAGGTAAGGGAACTCTTTACCAGAACGTTACAGCTCAGACAGCTGACGACTATCTTCCAAACCTCAAGAACGCAGCAGAAGAAGATTGGGATCTCATCATTACAACAGGATTTACATGGGCTGATGCAACACAGGAAGCTGCAGCACTCTATCCTGATCAGAAGTTCATCATCGTTGATGTCGACTATCTCAATAAGACAGATAACCTCATTCAATATATCTATGAAGAAGAACAGGGTTCTTATCTTGTTGGCGTCGCTGCTGCAACACAGGCAAAGGAAGACGGTATAACCAATCCTAAGTTTGGATTTATCGGTGGTATTGCAGGTGCTACAATTACTAAGTTCGAGATTGGATACATTGAAGGTATTAAGAGTGTATTCCCGAATGCTGAAATCGTAGATTACTATGTAAACGATTGGGGTAACCCAGCTCTTGCTAAGACTGCAGCAAAGAATATGTATGACAACGGTGTATATTGCGTATTTGCAGCAGCAGGTGGATCTGGACTGGGGGTTATCAACCAGGCTAAGGAAGAAAGACTTGCTGGAAAGAACGTCTGGGCTATCGGAGTTGACTCTGATCAATATCTAGACGGCGTTTATGCAGAAGGTAAGTCAGCTGTTCTTACATCAATGCTCAAGATGGTCGAGAACTCGGCTCTCGATGCTTTGAATAAGGTTAATGACGGCACATGGAAGGGTGGCGTTGTAACCCAGAATATGGCTAATAACGGTGTTGGATACTCAAAGGCTAACGCAGAGCTTAAGGAAGCTGCAATTGCGGCAGCAGACAAAGCAATGAACGATATTCTTTCGGGTAAGATTGTTGTCAATAAGACATATGCTGCATCAAAGAAAGCAGGACTCAGCCCAGCAGGACTAGCTGCAATCGACGACTGATACATTCTGGCAGTATTTACAGGCACGCTTCTCTTGAGGCGTGCTTTTGGAATAAAAGATAGGTGATTAATTTGAGCGAATATGCAATACAGATGCTTGGCATCACCAAAACATTTCCGGGGATCATTGCCAACGACAATGTAACACTGGAAGTCAAAGAAAATGAGATACTTGCCATCCTCGGCGAAAACGGTGCGGGTAAGAGTACATTGATGAGCGTCCTTTTCGGTGCTTATCCAGCTGACTCGGGAAAGATTTTTATACATGGCAAAGAAGTTAAAATAACAGATCCAAACGTAGCTACAAGGCTTGGTATTGGAATGGTGCACCAGCACTTTAAGCTTGTTCATAACTACACAGTTACAGAGAACATAGTGCTCGGCAAAGAACCGACGAAGAAGGGTATACTCTCACTCAAGGATGCTGAGAAGAAGGTTAAGGAACTCAGTGACAGGTATGGTCTTCAAGTCGATCCAAAAGCTAAAATTGATGATATTACAGTCGGCCAGCAGCAGAGAGTGGAAATTCTTAAAACCCTCTATTCCAATAGTGATATCATAATACTCGATGAGCCGACAGCGGTTCTGACTCCACAGGAAATCGACGAGCTTATGGATATTATCCGCCTCTTGAAGAAGGAGGGTAAGACCATTGTGCTCATTACACATAAACTTAAGGAAATTAAGGCAGTTGCAGATCGCTGTACTGTACTTAGACGTGGAAAATATATCGGAACAATTGATATTACTCCAGATACAAGCGAACAGGAACTAGCGACAATGATGGTCGGTCACAGCGTTAAATTCGATATAGATAAGAGCCCGTGCCATCCTGGGGACGTCGTTCTAAAGATAGATAATATAACAGTAAAAGATTCCATAGGCGTAGTGAAGGTCAAGAGCCTCTCTCTTTCTG
The DNA here is from genome assembly GCA_963626675.1 of Clostridium sp. CAG:452. Lineage (GTDB taxonomy): Bacteria > Spirochaetota > Spirochaetia > Sphaerochaetales > Sphaerochaetaceae > Ornithospirochaeta. Next base: position 8,408 of record CAVFXW010000048.1, read on the forward strand.
TCAGACGCGGTGAGATAGTGGGAATAGCAGGAGTTGATGGAAACGGTCAGACAGAACTTCTCTATGCTCTCTCGGGGCTATCTAAAGTTGAGGAAGGGAGAATATATCTTAACGGACAAGATATTACATCTATGACAATCCGAGAGCGTATTGAGTGCGGTATGGGTCACATCCCAGAGGACAGACACAAGCACGGTCTTGTCGGTAACTTTACAGTTGCTGAGAACACTGTTCTCAAGGATTTCTATAAGAGTAAATATACCGGTAAATTCAATATTCTCGATTATAAAAAGATAAACGAGAACTCCGATTTACTTATCGATGAGTTCGATATACGCTCCGGGCAGGGAAGCAAAACTCTCTGTGGTTCCCTTTCCGGAGGAAACCAGCAGAAGGTAATCGTTGCACGTGAGATATCTCTCTCACCCGATATCCTTCTTGTTGCACAGCCCACAAGAGGACTCGATGTAGGGGCTATTGAATATATTAGGAAGAGACTTGTTGAAGAGAGAGACAAGGGCAAGGCGATTCTTCTTGTATCATTTGAACTTGATGAAATTATGAATCTTTGTGATAGGATTGCCGCAATAAGCAAGGGACAGATAGTCGGTATCTTTAACGAAGGCGAAAAGACGAGTTCTGAAATCGGACTCATGATGGCTGGAGTTAAGGCGAAGGAGAGTGTGTGATGAAGGAAAATAAGAAAGAAAAGACCTCCTTTATAGATTGGTTTCTTGATAGTAAAGGTGCATCCTCTGTCGTTGTAGTTCTCCTGGGATTTCTTGCAGGCGTCATTCTCCTCTTATGTATAGGAAAGAATCCTGCGGGGCTTTTCAAAGCTGTCTTCCAGTCTATTGTTGGTAAGGCTGCAAAGAATGGAGGCTGGAACTTCAGAAGTGTGGGTGAAACGCTTGCTTTCTCAACTCCGTTTGTTCTATGTGGTCTCTCGATGGCTTTTGCAAACAGAGTAGGGCTCTTTAATATAGGAGCAGAGGGACAATATGCTATCGGGATGCTTGCTGCGCATATAGTTGGTGTATGTCTTCCGTCCTTCCCGGGGCAGTGGCTCGTATGTTTAATTGCGTCTCTTCTTGCGGGTGCTATATGGGGTGGAATAGTTGGATTATTGAAAGCTAAATATAAGGTGAGTGAAGTTGTTGCAACAATCATGCTCAACTATATCGCGCTCTACCTGTATCCTCTTGTTTGTCTCTATCTACTTCCGGAAGGAACAGTGAATAAGACAAACCGTACGGCAGATTTGAATGCTACTTCTCTTCTAAAGGATGGCCTTATTCCTGGTTCAAGTTTGAATATCGGAATATTCTTCATGCTTTTAATGGTTGTAATATATTGGTTCATCATGGAGAAGACTTCGTTCGGCTATAGCCTCAGAGCAACGGGATTTAACAAGGATGCTGCAAGATGCTCAGGTATAGACGATACGAAGAGCATATCATACGCGATGGCGATTTCTGGCGCATTTGCTGGTCTTGCCGGAGCATGTGTACTTCTTGGCTCTATTAGGTATTCAAAGATCCTTACCGGTCAGGATAACTATGGTTTTATGGGTATTGCTGTTGCACTTGTTGGTAACTCTACAGCTCTCGGATGTCTTATTTCTGGATATCTTTTCGGAATTCTCAAACAGGCATATTCACTCATGCAAGGAACTGGAATCCCAAAGGAGGTTGTCTCCATTATTCAGGGACTTATCGTCATCTTCATCTCATTCAGGAGTGGACTCTCAATTATAAAAGACAAGAGAGCAAAGATCAGAGTTAGGGAGGAGAGAAAATGATTAACACGATTTCAACGATAATGATGCTTGTCTCACCAATTCTGATCATCGCAACAGGTGGTATGATATGTGAGCGTAGTGGCGTAACAAATGTGGGACTGGACGGTCTTATGTCTATCGGAGCTTGTGCAGCGGCGATTGCACACCAACTCTTGGAGGCACAGGGCGTTTCAAGAGGGCTCTCCATCGTTACGGCGCTCCTTGCAGCAAGCATAGTCTCATGTCTAATTTCATACCTACATGCGCTTGCCTCTATCGACCTTAAATCTGACCAGACTATAAGTGGTACGGGAATTAATCTTTTAGCAACTGGAATTACAGTATTTGTCTGCCAGCGTATATACGGAACAGACCGTTCTGAAGCTTTCAAGGTTGGTATGATAAAGGATGCACTCGGTTTCTATCCCACTCTTTATATCTCAATTGTAGTTATGGTTGTGGCATGGTTTGTTCTTTATAAGACACCATTTGGAATGCACTTGAGAGCATGTGGAGAGCATCCCGCTGCTGCTGACAGCGTTGGAATAAATGTTCGTCGTATAAGATACATAGGTGTCCTCTCTTCGGGATTCCTCGGTGGTCTTGCAGGAGGATGCGCAGTCCTTACTCAGACGATACAGTACACGAGTACATTTACAAACGGACGTGGATTTATTGCACTTGCAGCTGTTGCATTTGGACGCTGGACGCCACTTGGGGTAACTGGGGCGAGCCTCCTATTTGGAGCATCTCTTGCTCTCTCCACGATTTCATCGATGGTGCCTCAGCTGAAGGTGATTCCGAGTTATGTCTTCAATATTGTTCCGTACCTTGTAACGCTTATTGCACTCGTCATCTTCTCGGGCCGCGATTATGCACCACAGGAAGTCGGAATTCCATATGAAAAGGGGAGTTCGTGATGACAGCGCATAATAGAGCTCAAAAGGGTGATTTTGCTTCAACTGTTCTCTTTCCGGGAGATCCTTTGAGAGCAAAATTCTGTGCAGAGAACTATTTTGAAAAACCTAGACTCGTTACAGATGTAAGGAATGTCTTAGGATATTCGGGATTTTATAAGGGAATGGCAATATCTGTGATGAGCTCTGGAATGGGTGGTCCTAGTGCCGGAATATATTCCTATGAGCTTTTTACCTACTATGATGTTGATAACATTATAAGAATAGGAACGTCCGGTGGCCTACAGGATTATATAAATGTTGGAGATTTAGTGATTCCCCTTTCATGTTCTACGGATTCCTCATGGGCAAAGCAATACTCTCTCAGTGGCTCTTTCTCTCCTTCGTGTGATTTTTCTCTTCTCAGAAGAGCTGTAGAGGCACTTGAAGAGAAAGGATACCCATTTCACGCCGGGATGGTATTCTCCTCTGACTATTTCTCTTCGTACAATGCACTTGGGGAAAAAGTATGGACCGGGTATTCTTCTCTCGGTGCACTAGCTCAAGACATGGAAACAATGGCGCTCTATTCTAATGCCGCGTATACTCATAAGAGAGCACTCTCCATTCTTACAATGACAGATAACCTAGTAACTGGTGAGAGTTTTAAAAATAAAGAGCGGATGGAAGGGAATAGGCGGATGATAGAGGCTGCACTAGAGACAGCTTATAAGGTGTATTTAAATGAAAAGTAGTGTTGTACTCGACTCTGCAAGACGTCGTTTTGCATGTAAGAAATACCTGAATAAAGAAATCGATTCAGACACCCTAGAAACAATATTAGAGAGCGGGAGGCTTGCGCCAACTGCATTCGGCATGGAACATTTCGATATATATGTATGTCGTAGTTCTGATATTATCTCCGCATGCTTCTATCAAGAAAGTATGAAGACGGCACCCATTACCCTCGTTCTGACTGTAAAGAGTGAAAAGTACTATGATCCGGAGGGGGAATTTGTAAAAGAAAGAGGAGAGAGGTTTCCAGGGACAATTGAAGAGTATATCGAGGACTATAGAGGGTATTACAACTTCCTCCTTGAAAAAGGAAGACTCGAGTCATGGGCGAAGGCACAGGCATATATTCCGCTATCATTTATGATGCTGACGGCAGCAGAACTCGGCCTCGAGAGCTGTGCCATTGAAGGCTTCGATAACGAGAAACTCCTTAAGAGAATGGGCTTAGATGAGACGGAAGAAGTTGTCTCATGTCTTCTGGCTATTGGGTATCCCGATGAGACGAGAGAGCGTGTAAGACGAGGCCTAAGCGACACGGTGAAATATAGGATATGAGAATGGAGAAGAGAAGAATAATTCTTGATGTAGATACTGGCCACGATGATGCTGTTGCGATTGCACTTGCAAAAGGCCTTGATGATACAATCGAAATAGAAGGTCTTATTGCATGTGCGGGTAACCAAAAAAGGGAGAAGACTCTTAATAATACGTTGAATTTGGCAGAGGCTCTCGGTATAGATGCACCCGTTTTTGCTGGTTCTCCCGGGCCACTAGTTCGTAAGCAAGTTGTTGCCGGGACAATACATGGGGAGAGCGGTTTTGATGGGCCTGTTTTTCCGCCACGGAAAAAGCAAGAGTCAAAGGGAAACGGTATTCTTTGGGCCGTAGATAGGGTAATAAAGAATCCCGGAAAGATCACTTTTGTCTCTGTTGGGCCTTGGACAGACTTGGCGCTATGCATAAAAGCTGACGAGAGATTTGCTTCCTCACTGAGAGAGATAGTTCTCATGGGGGGAGCTGTAGACACGCCGGGAAACACCACGCGAAGTGCGGAATTTAATGTTTTTGCAGACCCGGAAGCGGCATCGATTGTTATGCAATCTGGTGTTCCTATTACCATGTTTGGTCTTGATGTTACGCTTAAGGTCCTTCTTAGGGAAGAGATAATGGATAGGGTGAAAGCTCAAAAGGATTCTACATACAAGAAAATATTTCTCGACAGTATGAACTATTATATTCCGTCCCTAATAAAAGCGACTGGAAACATGCCCGCAATGCATGATCCGTGCTGTATAGCATACCTAGCAGATCCAGATATGTTTACCTTCAGTCATCGTCCGATTTGCGTTGAAACAAAGGGCGAAAGTACTTATGGTAAAACAACCGGTGGAGTAGAGGATAGAAATCAGAAAACTAAATTCGGTATTGCAGTTGATACAGAAAGGTTTTGGAAGATTTTCTTTAAAGCATTTGAAAATTTAAAATAAGGAGAACAATGTGAGTAAGACAATTGATAATTTAAAGGAAAGTGCTGCTTATATAGCATCAAAGCTTGACGAAAGAAAGGTGGAAATCCTCATCGTGCTAGGTTCGGGACTAGGAGATCTTGGCGAAGAGGTGAGCTCTAAAATAGTAATCGACTATAAGGATATACCACACTTTCCGGTATCTACAGTACAGGGACATAAGGGAAGACTAATCATAGGAGAGCTTGAGGGAAGATGCGTTATGTGCATGCAAGGTCGTTTCCACTTCTATGAGGGATACTCGATGGAGGAGTGTGTTTATCCTATAAGAACTGCATATATGCTTGGAATAAAGTCACTAATTCTCACAAACGCTGCTGGGTGCGTCAATAAGAATTGGTCTGTCGGCGATTTGATGCTCATCACTGATCACATAAAACTTTGTGCAGAAAGCCCATGTAGGGGAATAAATAACCCCGAGCTCGGAGAACGCTTCTTCGATATGACGGGAACATATAATAAAGAATTGCAGAACATAGCAAGAGAGGAAGCCAAAAAGCACAATATTACTTTGAGAGAAGGTGTATATATGTTCATGAGCGGACCGAATTTTGAAACTCCAGCAGAGATCAGATTCGCGCGCATTGCAGGTGCAGATGCATGTGGTATGAGTACGGTCCCCGAGGCTATTGCAGCGTCTCAGATGAACATGAAGACGTTGGGTATAAGCTGTATGACAAATATGGCGGCAGGAATACTCGACCGCAGTCTCAATCATGAAGAGGTCCTCGAAACAGGACGAATAGTTAAGGAGAAGTTCACTTCTCTTATAAAGACGATAATCTCCGCTTGGCCGAGGTAAAAAGAAAAGAGCTCGTAGTGTTCTACGGGCTCTTTGACTTTTAAGGCACTAGATAGGTTCCACTAGAAATCCTCTTATCGTTTAAGCGATAATCGCTTGGGCTACTTCTTCTATTATTTTGTCTGTCTCAACTCCCGGTCTCTTTGCTACTATAGTGCCGTCATCATGGACTAATATAGGCTCATTGATGATATCGAGTCCCATTGCGTCTGCCCAGAGTTGAAGTCCTGTAATAGTGCTCTTTCCCTCCTCTAAGCCATGGCGTGAGGAAGAAAATGCAAAGAATTTTTTTCCTTCAAGGTCTCTTGTTTCTCTCATTGCTAGCGTTCCGTTGAGAAATGTAATCATTTCAGAAGAAGGAAGAGAGAATAGAGAAGGACACGCTAAAACTATAGTATCGGCTTTTCTCAGCTTTTCGTTTGAAGCTAATGGAAGAGATATTATATCTTCATAATACTCGTTCGCTTCGTTGTCTTTTGCTGCAGCAACGTGTAAATCCTGGTCGTCGATACGATAGATTCTTGCGTCTACATTTTTCTTGATTAAATTATCTTTTAGTGCGAGGGCAAGTAGATATATATTGCCTGAAACAGAATGAATGATGATATTTGTTCTCATCGTTTCCTCCTTAATATAAATATAAGGGGAAAAGAGTAAAAAACAAAGAAAATTATAGGGCGGATAGTAACTCCGCCCTATATAGTTGCATCTATAGATTATCTTTGAGATTTGTCGTATGGGATGCCTTCTGCCTTCGGTGCCCTACTCGATTTAGAAGTGAGAGCAAGGACAACGAGAGAGATGATGTAAGGCATCATGTTGTATACATTGCTTGGAAGTTTCAATGCAACAAGGAAATCAAATCCGTTATATGTATTTCCAAGGGCACGGAAGAAGCCAAAAAGGAGTGCTGCAAGAGCGATTCTGTGAGGCTTCCATTGTCCGAAGATCATAACGGCTAGAGAAAGGAATCCGAATCCTACGACTCCGTTTTCGAATTTCCACATCGATACTCCTGCAAGAATGTAACATATGCCTCCGAGTCCTCCGTATGCGCCGCTGATAAGTACTCCCGCCCAACGCATCTTATATACGTTGATTCCGACACTGTCTGCAGCTTGTGGATGCTCGCCGCACGCCATGAGTCTCAGGCCAAAGCGTGTCTTATAGAGAACTACATATGCAATTACAAGTGCAATGATTGTAATGACCATGAACCAATTGAATTCAAATGCTCCAATACTCTCAATGAATTTCTTCTTCGGCTCTACGTAATAAATATCTGATGAGACGTTGTTTCCATTGCTGGATGCTGTGTTGAGAGCTTTAACAAAAACTGTAGCTCCGGCTGTACCGAGGAGGTTCAGTGCAGTTCCAACGAGTGTTTGGTCAGCTTTGAAGTTTATTGATGCTACGCCGAGAAGAGCCGAGTAGGCAGTTCCTGCAGCTATTGCTGATAATATTACAAGAAGGATATAGAAGAATGCTGGAATACCTAATGGAAGGGCTCTCATTGCGAGGGCACCGCCAAGAGCTCCGATTACCATTATTCCTTCCAGCCCTAGGTTGATGACGCCGGAGTGTTCGGAGAAGCATCCTCCGAGTGCAACAAGTATAAGGACTGAAGAGAATATTAGAGTGTATTGGATAAGTAGAACTACTGATAGCATTAGTTGTTACCTCCTTCTGTGGTTTTTTTCTTCTGTATTCTCTTCTCCTCTATGTGTGAGATAATGTCATTCATCTTGAGTTTGAAGAAGAGAACAAATGCGCAGAGGTAAATGATAATCGATGATATTAAGTCCGATATCTGAGAACAATATTTCGTAAGATCGACGTTTGCGCCACCTAGTGTTATATGCTCGATAAAGAAAGAAGCGAGAATTGATCCGATAGGATTTAGTCCTCCGAGGAATGTTGCAGCAATTCCATTGAATCCCATTGCTGGAACGGATGCTCTTGTGCATTCCCAATCTTCAATACCTGTTAGATACAGTAGTCCTGCTCCTATTCCTGCAAAAGCACCTGAGATCAAGAGAGAAAGAACGATGTTTCTGTTTTCCTTCATTCCGCAATATTTTGCAGCGTTCTTGTTGAATCCTGTTGCTTTGAGTTCATAACCAAACTTTGTCTTATTCAAGATTACCATAACAAGAATAGCAAATAGAATTGCAATGGGTATTGCAATTGAGACATAGTTGTTATTGAAGAGCTTTTCTAATCCTAGTGTCGGAAGCATAGCTTGTGGTGCAGTTGTTGAAAGTGCAAGCGTATATGGCTTTGCAGGATCCTGCACAATTGAGAGTATTGTGTTTGTGAGGTATAGGATTATCCAATTCAACATGATTCCCGAAATAACCTCATTTACATTGAGGTATGCCTTCAATACTCCAACTATTGCTCCTAGTACTGCTCCGGCAACTAATGCAAAAAGAAGACACGGAAGCCAGCTCCATCCCCATTTGAGGGCAGCAAAGAGGGCAGCGCAACAGCCTATTGTATATTGTCCCGAGCACCCGATATTAAAGAGACCGACTTTATAGCTGAAAAGAATACTTAGCGCACACATTAAAAGTGGAACGGTCTTTACAAGTGTTGAACCGAAGTTCTTCATTCTGAGACGATGACTGCTGTAGTCCATGAAGTTCTTTATAAGAGCAAATATTGAATCAGCAGCGCCCGATGGATTGATTATGAGAAGTACCAGAAACCCGATGAAGAGTCCGAGTATTACACAGATAAGAGAAGCAATCAAAGACTGCATGCCGTTTGTTTTCCAGATGTTCTTTTTCATGCCTGCACCTCCATTCTTTTGGCTCCTGCCATATAGAGTCCGAGTTCCTCTTGGCTAGTAGTCTTTGGATCGAATTCTCCAACGATTTCGCCTTCATACATGACAAGAATTCTATCTGAAACATCCATGACTTCATCAAGCTCCAATGATACAAGAAGGACGCCCTTTCCTTTGTCACGCTCTCCTACGAGCTGCTTATGAATATATTCAATAGCTCCGACATCGAGGCCACGAGTTGGCTGAACTGCAATCAAAAGTTCAGGAGCGCGTTCAATTTCACGTCCGACAATTGCCTTCTGCTGGTTACCACCACTCATGCTTCTTGCAATAGTTATAGGACCTTGTCCAGAACGAACATCATATTTTTCAATCAAATCTTCAGCATATTTGCGGATGTTGTCTCGTTTCAGGAAACCTGCTTTTGTAGTGAATTCCGGTTCGAAGTAGTTCTGTAGAACAAGGTTATCCTCTAGAGAGTAGTCAAGAACAAGGCCGTGCTTGTGTCTGTCTTCAGGAATATGGCTTAATCCGAGAATGCTCTTTTGTCTTATAGAAGACTTAGATACATCTTTGCCATTAAGAATAATTTTTCCAGATACGAGAGGATCTAGTCCCGCTAGTCCGTGCACGAACTCGGTTTGTCCGTTACCATCGATTCCCGCTATACATACAATTTCGCCACGTCTTACTTTTAATGAGACATTTTTTACAGCATTGTTCTTATGAATCTTGGATGCAACTGTCATGTTGTCTATCTCGAGTACAACATCTTTCGGAGTGCATGGTTTTTTCTCAACATGGAAGTTGACATTTCGCCCGACCATCATTGCAGATAGCTCTTCAATGTTCGTATCCTTCGTGTTAACTGTTCCGATATACTTTCCCTTTCTTAGTACAGAACACCTATCAGAGACTGCCATAATCTCTGCAAGCTTATGGGAGATGAAGAGTATTGATTTTCCTTCTTTTGCAAGGTTCTTCATGATCTCCATGAGCTCTGTTATTTCCTGGGGAGTAAGAACTGCTGTTGGTTCATCGAAGATTAAGATTTCATTGTCTCTGTAGAGCATCTTCAATATTTCGGTTCGCTGTTGCATACCTACGGTGATGTCCTCAATGAGAGCATCAGGCTCAACATGCAGGCCATACTTCTCGGATAGGGCAAGTACTTTCTTTCTTGCTTCCTTCTTTTGTAGAAACCCATATTTGGTAGGCTCGACTCCCATGATGATGTTATCGAGGACACTGAAACATTCAACAAGTTTGAAGTGTTGGTGTACCATACCGATGCCTAGAGCATTCGCATCATTGGGATCCTTGATCTCAACAACCTTGCCATCCTTCTTGATGACACCTTCTTCTGGCTGATATAAACCGAAGAGGACACTCATGAGTGTGGACTTACCTGCTCCGTTTTCGCCGAGAAGCGCATGAATCTCACCTTTCTTCAGCTGTAGTGTAATGTTGTCATTGGCAACAATACCCGGAAACCTTTTGGTGATGTTCAGCATTTCAATTGCATACTGTTCTTCCAATGTATGCC
>CAVFXW010000049.1:0-29655 GCA_963626675.1 Clostridium sp. CAG:452
TATACAGGCAGAGGACGGGTAAACAAATACACATGGCAGACATACGAATGCCATATGTATACAAAGTAGCTGTCTAGCAATAGCAGTAGCGGTGTCATGGACGCACCCATGGGGGAGAAATCTCAGCCATGATGCTCTGGTAATTTATTACCGAGTAGTTCACGCCTTATCCTAAAACAGAAGGAAGTCCTGCGGTTGAAGTAAAAATCAATTTTGAAAAGAAGCAACGCAAGATTCATTTTATTAAAAGGAATACATAAAGATGGTAGATTTGACAATTAGTGAAGAGATGATAGAAATCATGGCCTCAATGAAAGGGAAGACTCTAAAGTCTATTGAAGGGGATTATTGGTTTAAAAGCAAAGAATTCAGTGAGATTGTTCGTTTTAATCTTGGACAATATGCTGTTGAATTTTATGTTGATTATGTTGCTATTAAATGGTTCTGGGGTTCAGACCATTTGATAGAGGATGAAGAGAATTGCTTTATAATAACGAAATATGATCTAAATGAACGACATTATCCCGAAGGTTGTAAAATTGTTCAATTTCTCAAGAATGAAAAGATTTCTGAAGTCATTTTGGTTAGAGATAATATTAAAACAAACAAAGAGGATGAAATTCTCTCTGACGCTGGTTTTGTTATTAAAACAAATGAGCATGTTTATTCTTTTTCTAGATGGGGTATTGGTGTTCATTTGAATGAATCTAATAAAATAGACATGCCACTAACTGTGGAAGATGTGAAAGAACAATACACAGACAAGGACTCTGGAGTAGAACCTGTAGAAGTTAAGAGAGATTTTATTTTCCTTTAGAGACTAGCTTGGGGCTGAGGTGAAATGGCGCAAGAACTGTAGGTTGATGCATACAGTAAAACTCCATCTCTTGAAATTTTGTTTTCAAGCGATGCTGTTTGTTGAAGATTGAGGGAATCGGTATTTCTGTAGACTAGGACGTCCATTGGGATATCTTGGATGGTTGCTCCTTGTTAATTCTAGCATAGGAGTTTATATGATGAATTAGAATAAAGCTCAAGACAAACCTATTTTTTCGACATTTTTAATCTGTGTTTTTCTACGATTTTAAACCGTATTTATCTACAAGAAGTATATATCTGATTTATTTATCTATTTACCCACAACTATACATGAAGCCTCATTAACGGCTCAATATATTGTATTAAAGATGTACATGGTTAAAGCCAGAAATGGGAGTCGAACCCATGACCTACACTTTACGAGGGTGTCGCTCTGCCAACTGAGCTATTCTGGCGCTATGAGGAATATAACTCAAAAAGGATTTAATTGGTAGTAGCTTAAGGAAAATTAGTTTATCCACTTTAATTGAACGATTTTTTTGATTATTCTTATTTAACGTGAGATGAGTTTTGACTTATCTTTATTATGATTATGGAAGAAATTAAAATTGACGGATTGAATGAAGGCTTAATTGATTTGAATAATGCCTCTTTTAGAGAGATAGTTGAAAGAAGCAGAGAAAAGGCTCTTATTGGAATGCCCTGGAACAAGAATGTTTATGATTATCTCTTTGAGAGTGGGATCTCGGGGGATGAGATAAATGCAATCCTCAATATGGCCTCATTCGGGTTATATATTATCGACGAGGAAGGTGTTGAAGAAGAAGTATGATTGTACTCGGCATTGAGACTAGCTGTGATGAATGCTCGGCTGCCGTCGTAAGAGATGGCAATGAAATATTGAGTAATGTGATTGCAACTCAAATTGAGCTTCATAAGCCTTATCAGGGGGTTGTTCCGGAGCTTGCGTCACGTCTTCATACTGAGTGGATAGCCCAGGTTGTGGATAGTGCAATCAAAACTGCAGGAATTAGGAAGGAAGAACTTGATAGTGTTGCAGTTACAAATCGTCCGGGGCTTTTGGGTTCTCTTCTTGTAGGAGTGAACTTTGCAAAGGGGTTTGCAGAAGGACTGGGTATTCCTTATATCGGAATAGACCATATAAGAGCACATCTATATGCGTCTCAAATTGAGAATGAACTCGAGTATCCTTACCTAGGTATTCTTGTCTCTGGTGGACACACTGTAATTTCGATTGTTAGATCATACTCTGATGTAGAGGTTCTCGGGACTACTATAGATGATGCGATAGGTGAGGCATTCGATAAGGTGGCAAAGTTCTATGATATGGGATATCCGGGAGGAGTCGTTATCGATAGACTAAGCAAAAATGGAGACAGTAATGCATTCCTCTTCCCCGGTCCACAACTTGATAGGGAAGAACACAGATATGATATGTCATACTCGGGATTGAAAACCGCAGTAATCAATCAGCTCGATCAATTCAGAAATGGTAATAGCGAGAAAACAAAAGAGAATATTGCTGCTTCTTTCCAGCGACAGGCTGTAGGCATACTAATGAAGAGAGTCAAGCTTGCTTTACTAGACACTGGACTAAAACGAGTCTCTGCCGGCGGTGGAGTTGCAGCGAATTCACTTCTGAGACAAGAACTCAAAGACCTCGAGAAAGGGGGTTATACAGTTACATTCCCTTCTCTTAAACTCTGTACGGACAATGGCGCAATGGTCGCGGGACTGGCGTATAAGTATCTCTTGGACGGTTTTAGAGATGATTCTACCCTTAGCGCATATGCCAGAGTAAAGGCTTTTAAAAACAATTAGACTAATTTTGGAAAAGGTATTGCAACTTTATCTCTTTTTCTATATTGTTTTCTTTGTCGTTTATTGGGATGTGGTGTAACGGTAACACTGCAGATTCTGGTTCTGCCTTTGGGGGTTCGAGTCCCTCCATCCCAGTGGAATTGGTCCCTTCGTCTAACGGTTAGGACGGGAGATTCTCAGTCTCTAAATAGCAGTTCGATTCTGCTAGGGACTATATTAAGAGGCAACGTTTTCGTTGTCTTTTTTTTTCGGAGGACGAAAAGCATGATTACAGCTTCCAATGTTTCCCTGTCTTATGGAACACAGGTTCTTTTCAAAGAAGTCAATCTTAAGTTTACAAGTGGAAACTGCTACGGAATTATCGGAGCAAATGGCGCCGGTAAATCTACTTTTTTAAAGATTCTTAGCGGTGAAATCGAACCAGATACAGGGGAGATCATAATTACACCGGGAGAGAGACTTGCAACCCTTAAGCAGGATCATTTCCAGTATAATGACTGTAGAGTACTCGATACTGTTATTATGGGTTATAAACACCTGTATGATGTAATGATGGAGAGAGATGCCATATATTCAAAAGAAGACTTCAGCGAAGAAGATGGCATCAGAGCTGCAGAGCTCGAAGGGGAGTTCAGCGAACTCGGCGGCTGGGAGGCTGAAGCTAATGCTTCTCAAATGCTCGATGGACTCGGAATTCCTGTTCCTCTACATGAAAAGAAGATGTGTGAGATTGAGGATAATCTTAAGGTTAGGGTACTTCTTGCACAGGCTCTCTTTGGAAATCCCGATATTCTTCTACTCGATGAGCCTACAAACCATCTTGATCTAGAGTCTATTCATTGGCTTGAAGAATACCTAGAAAATTTCAACAATACAGTCATTGTAGTCTCCCATGACAGACACTTTTTGAACACTGTATGTACACACATTTGTGATATAGACTTCGGACGCATACAGCTCTATGTAGGTAACTATGACTTCTGGTATATGTCGTCCCAGCTTGCTTTAAAACAGATGAAGGATGAAAAGAAGAGAAGGGAGGAGAAGATAGCTGAACTCAAGGAGTTCATCCAGCGCTTCTCTTCTAACGTTGCAAAGGCTAAGCAGGCTACAAGTCGTAAAAAGCTTATTGATAAATTGACGATTGATGATATAAAACCATCATCACGCCGCTTTCCGTATTGTGCTTTCAAACCAAATAGGGAGATTGGAAAGAATGTCCTTGAGATAAAGAATCTCAGTAAGACTATCGATGGTGAAAAGGTACTCGATAACCTATCACTTGTCATTAATCCTGGGGAGAAGGTTGCCTTTGTAGGACCCAACCACTATGCAAAGACCGTGCTCTTTCAAATTATCAGCGGGGAAATGGAATGTGATGAGGGCTCATATACATGGGGTGTAACCACATCGCTCTCATATTTTCCGAAGGATAACTCTCATCTCTTCGGGGAGGGAATTACAATGACAGAGTACCTTCAACAGTACAGCAAGGAAGATGATGACAATTACGTCAGATCATTTCTTGGCCGTATGCTTTTCACCGGAGATGAAGCTCTCAAAGACTGTGGAGTGCTCTCTGGAGGAGAAAGAGTCAGAGTCGTTCTTGCAAAGATGATGCTTGAAGGTGCCAATTGTATGATCTTTGATGAGCCTACATCGCACCTTGATCTTGAGTCTATTCAGGCTCTCAACAATGGACTTATCGATTTTAAGGGTGTACTACTCTTTAATTCACATGACCATCAATTTGTATCGAGTTTGGCTAATAGGATCATTGAATTCACTCCAAAAGGTATAATCGATAAAATCGAGTCTTTCGATGACTATTTAGTTGACGAGGATGTAAAAGAAAAGAGAGACAAGGCCTACGAAGGCAGAAAAGAGGTTGTTGTAATATAATGGTTGTTGTAGTAGACATCGGGAATACGAATATAGTTGTTGCAGCAAATATTGACGGGGTATGGACAAAACCTTTTAGGGTTTTCACCGATACTAAGAAGACGGGAGATGAGTATTATGTCATCTTCCTTTCTCTCTTTCATGAACTTGGAATTGATAAAAGCAATGTTGAAAAGATCATAATCAGTTCTGTCGTTCCATTTCTCACTCGTTCGATAGAGAAGATTATGCATCGCTTGTTTCTCGTTGATCCGATTATGGTGACACACTCTGTTGAGACAGGACTCGTAAAATCATCGATTCCTCCAGAGCTTGGATCAGACCTATTGAGTAACCTTTCCTATGCTCATCACCACAAAGGGGATAGAAGCGTTATGGTCGTCGACTTCGGCACAGCGCTTACTTTTTCTACTGTTAATGAAAAGGGCGAAATTCTGGGGGTCGCAATTCTTCCGGGGCTTGTAACAGCAGTCAATTCTCTTTTTGGATCAACAGCGCAGCTACCGCAGGTGGAATTGAAACTTACCGATACTGTTCTAGGAAGAGATAGTATGACAAGTATCAGAGCTGGGATTATGGCTGGTTACGCGGGACTAGTCGAGAGGATGATTTATAAGACTGAAAAAGAGATAAATAAACCTCTTTATGTAATGGCAACAGGGGGACTGAGCTCTACTATATCGAAAATCATTCCTCGCATTGATGAACTTGATCCCTTAATTACTATCAAGGGACTCGGGCTTATAGCAGAGCTCAATTAATCTTCGTTGATTCTGCCGTAGGAATAAATTGTTCTTTCGTTTCCGTCTTTGTCGATTGCGTTTACCACAAGGCTCTTACTTCCTATTGGAAGAGTGAGAGTAGTCAGAGGTGAGATCGTCTCACTAATATTTATGCTCTCGACTGCCTCTCCGCGGGGACTACCGAGTGTAATGGACGGAGTTCGCATTCTATCAAATTGTGGAATGTAGGTAAGCTCTTTTTCCGAAAGAGGATTGAATAGGTCAGAGAGTGTGAGCATACTTGCTCTTGCCGAATGCTCGTCTTGCTCTAGATAAAGTCTGAATAATTCCTCTACTATTCTGTTTGCACTTACTTCTTTTACTAGTCCTCTTTCAAAAAGTAGAGAGAGGTTATTTATTCTTTCACCCCAGAGTAGAATGGGCTTTGTAATATTGAGCCAGCCTGTAAGAGAGTATGGTGATATAAGGCGGAATATATCATTAGATAGAATGTATGGGGAGAACATTCTGTTTGATGTAGTTACGTTAATTGAAGAGTGGAAAGATGATGAGGGAAGAAAAGAAAATGTTAAATCAGTACCCTCATCGGAGTATATACTTGCGTCAACTAACTTCATTTCATTCAAAGCTTTGACTAAGTAGATGAGATTTTCGTTCATTATTTCTCGCTCTTCTTCTCGCCTCTCATCTTCTAGTCTCAATATTGATGAAAGAAGTGAAAGAGATGACTCGCTGTAGTCGTTCTCTTTAGTCTTACTATCTAGTAGTGGAGAGGGAAGAGGTACTGTTACAAAAGCTAGGGATGGGAGAGGATTATCAATCGGATCTCCTAAAAGAGAAAAACGCTGCAGCTCCCGCGCTTCATATATGACGCCGCTTTCTACCTTTCCGTGTTCTTTGATATATGATAAATAAATAAAAACAGTCGGCTTTTTATTTAACGGAAACGAAGAGAGTATATCGAACTCTTCGATAATCCTACCGTTTTTTACTTTTTGGATATAACTACCATTACCTGTGATTAATTTTGCCTTCTGGGCGATGAGACGCGCAAACTCATAATCATTCTCCTCGGTGTTTATACTCAAACAATCATTTTTTTCTAATTTTATTGCCGAGGAGAGGATGTAATCTGCATACCTAGAATAGAACTCGGATTTATCCATCTATTTTCTCTTTAATCTATCTTTTCTTGTTCCATGGACTTTGACATAGTCGAGAGTTTTCTGGAATTCATTTAGAAACTCTCCAAGGTCCTCTTGATAGACTATAACTGACTGTCTGAGGTATTTGCCTTCTACGTCTGTAGGTCTGGATTCTACGATATTGAGATATAGGTCTCCGTAAACATTTTCCTTAACATTGAAAAAATAAGTTCTGTCGTTTTTTACAAGTTTTGTTGAAAAGACTTCTCCGCGCTCTCCCATGATGGGCCCTCCGTAATTGATTTTAGATATCATAATACTTAGAGAATTCCTCTTCAAGTATGGCTAATCTAATATTGATAATGAGCATATAAGAAAAATGGGAGTAAATATTTAATGTATCAATCAAAAAAAGTAAATTTTTATTTGTTTTACAAAAGAAATGTTGCATTGTATTGAAACATGTGAGACATTATTAATACAAATATATCTAGAGAGGTGTAAAAAATGAAATACGGACGTACATTTAACTTTTCAGCCGGTCCTGCTATGATGCCGGAGCCTGTTCTTGAAGAGATAAGAGACGAGATGATGAATTACCGCGGAAGCGGAATGTGTGTTATGGAGATGAGCCACCGCTCAAAGGTCTTCCAGGAAATTCTTGACAACGCCGAAAATGATTTAAGAGAACTCATGGGAATTCCTTCAAACTACAAGGTTCTCTTTATTCAGGGAGGAGCTACTCTTCAATTCTCTATGATTCCTATGAATCTTATGAAGAACGGCAAGGCTGTCTACATTGAGACAGGTGCATGGTCAAAGAAAGCTATTAATGAAGCTAAAAAGTGTGGAGAAGTTATTGTTGCTGCATCGAGCAAGGATAAGAACTATACTTATATACCAGATTGCTCCAATCTCGATATACCGGAAGATACAGATTACGTCTATATTTGTGAAAACGAGACTATTCACGGTGTAACATGGAATAAGCTTCCTAATACAAAGGGTCATATACTTGTTTCTGACCAGTCATCGATGTTCCTCTCACGCCCTTGCAATGTCTCGGATTACGGCCTCATCTATGCAGGAGTACAGAAAAACGTAGGACCTGCTGGTATGGTTGTTGTTATCATAAGAGAAGATCTTATAAGAGATGACCTAGAGAATCTTCCTATCTACCTACAGTATAAAACACATGCAGACAACGACAGTATGTATAATACTCCGAACTGCTGGGCTATGTATTGCTGCGGTAAGGTCTTTAAGTACCTAAGAGATCTCGGCGGACTAGAAGTTATGAACAAAATGAATATTGAGAAGGCTAAGGTTATGTATGATTTCCTTGATAGCTCGAAAATGTTCAAGGGCACAGTTGAGAAAGAGTTTAGATCACTGATGAATGTACCTTTCGTTACAGAATCTGCTGAACTTGATGCTGAAGTCGTTGCTGCAACAAAGAAAGCAGGTTACGACAACCTCAAGGGACATAAATCTGTCGGAGGACTAAGAGCGAGCATCTACAATGCAATGCCGAAAGAGGGCGTATGTGCTCTTGTAGACTTCTTGAAGAAGTTCGAAGAAGAACATAAATAAGATAGCCCAATCTAATAAGGGGAGGTGGAGTTTCCATCTCCTCTTTTAATTTATGAGGGAAAAGAGCAAAAAAAATGCTCCAACTAAGGAGCTAAGCGACCGACGAGAATCGAACCCGCATCTTCAGCTTGGAAGGCTGAGGTAATAGCCATTATACCACAGTCGCATGACAGAAAGAATGGTAATCAAAAGGGGAAATAAAAGTCAACTAGGATTAATTATTTTCTTTAAAATAGAGTCGGTTCTTTTATCGAGTTGGTATTTTTAAAGAGTTTGAAGCTTAAACGGTGGATTGGACATACCCCGTATTTCTCGATAGCTAAATAATGTTCTTTTGTCGGATAACCCTTGTGCCTATCAAATCCGTATTCGGGCCATTTAGTAGAAGCAAGCTTCATGATTCTGTCGCGCTCGGTCTTACTGAGTATGCTTGCCGCCATTATCTCAGGTATAAGTGAGTCGCCTTTAACAATTGCACGCGAAAAAAAAGGAACGCTAGGTATTTTATTTCCATCACATAGAAGTATGTCGAATGGGTGAGATGAGTATAGAGAAAGGGAAGTCTTTCTCATCCCTTCAAGAGACGCATTAAGGATGTTGATTTTATCGATGACTCTGTGTGAAAGTGCAGTTACAGAGTAGCAAATTGCCTTTTCTTTGATGATTAGTTCTGCCTCTTGTCGTTCTTTCTCTGTCATTTTTTTGGAGTCATTCAATATTGAAAAGGGAAAATCATCAGGAAGTATGACTGATGAGACAACAACAGGACCCGCTAGTGGCCCACGGCCGGCTTCATCTGTTCCACATATGATGTATTTTCGTTTCTCTATATCATCAAAAAGTTCAACTTCCATAATAATCTCTTTTCTTATATACTTTGGAATAATAATTTTCAAGGAGCGAGAATGTTTTTAAAATCCCTTGAGCTCAATGGTTTTAAGAGCTTTGCAGATAAGACTCATATAGATTTTACAGACGGAATTACATCGCTCCTAGGGCCTAATGGATGTGGTAAATCCAACATTGTTGATTCTATTAAGTGGGTTCTCGGCGAACAGAGTACAAAGACGCTTAGAGCTTCCAAAATGGACGATGTCATATTTTCCGGTACGGAGACAAGAGCGCCCAGCCAAATGGCCGAAGTATCATTAACAATCGATAATGAAAATAGAAATCTTCCTACAGATTTACCGGAGATAGTAATTCGTCGTCGTCTCTTTCGTAATGGAGAAGGTGAGTATTTTCTTAACGGCCAGAGATGTAAGCTGAAGAATATAAAAGAACTCTTCATGGACACCGGTGTCGGAAAGAGCGCGTATTCAATCCTTGAACAGGGAAAAATCGACCAGATACTTTCTAATAAGCCCGAAGATAGAAGATATATCTTCGAAGAGGCTGCCGGAATTTCGCGTTTCAAGGTAAAGTGCATAGAGGCCCAAAATAGGATTGAAAAGGCTGACGAGAACATTGCCGAAATAAACAGTGTGCTAAGAGAAGTAAAGCGCACATACGATAGAACCAAAAGCCAGGCCGAGAAGGCTCTTAAGTGGCAGGAACTCAAGGATAAGTCATTCTATCTTGATGTCGACATGAAACTCTCACGGGTCGATATGTATTCTAAACTCAGAGAGAAATGGGAATCAAGCGAGAAGGAAGCTGAAGAAAAGAGCCGTGAGCTCAAGGATAAACTTGGTGAATATGACGGGATAATCTCCTCTTCTTCTACAGTTCTTAATGAATACCAAGAAAAATCGAAGAGTATTGAAGTTGAGATAGCAAAAACTGAAGCCATGCTCAGCTCTATTAACGAGACCATCTCCGTATTGAAGGATAACTACAAGCAATATCTTGAAAAATATGAATTAAGTGACAAAAAATGCCGTGATATTGAGGGCGATATCGCATCACAAAGAGAAGAGCAGGATTCTTTAGAAGGGAGCCTCATGGTCTTTCAGGAGAGACTGGAAGAGAAGAATGCCCAAATTGAATATGCTGAAAAAAAGCTCTCTGAGACAAGAGAAGAGATTATACGCCTCAATGAGACCATAAAAACGGCAGAGGACGATAATAAAGATCTCGACGAGGAACTTAAATTACTCAGCGAAGAGCTCAAGAATGTAATTGAATCCCTCATCAACGAGGTCGATGCCAATACGGGTGAGGAATATTCTCTTTTTAGGTACCAAGAAGCAGATAAGAACGTACTTGATACTTTGAATAAGATAGAAGGAACCATAGATGAAAGGATATCCTTTCTCTCCTCAATGCCTCAAAGTGTTGATTACTCCAAAGGCAATGTCATTAATGACCTAGGAAAAATCAAGGAAAGCATCACTAAACTTTCTCGTTATTATAGCGACTATAAGTCTTCTATTCCTCCTGTCATCGACACAATTCTCTCTCCGGAGGGACTAGTGAGCAAAAAGAGGGGAATTACAAATAGGGAAGGCAATGCCAGAAGTTTGATTTTGAATAACCGTAAGGCGATAGATACGGCACGTATTCAAATAGAGAGTAGAGAAAATGATACAATTTCACTCCAGTCTTCTTTGACTAGTTTAAAAGAATCTCTTGGGTCTCTACGAACTACAATTGAAAACCATAAAGAGAATATACAGCGCCTCAAGGAGAGCATTATCAAGAAAGAGCTTGATCTTGAGGATGAGAAAGACGGCGCAGAAATTGCTAGAAAAAGACTCTACGAAGTTGCAGATAAGATAAATGATAAAAACAGTGAGATAGAAGAGAAGAAAAAGAGTCTTGTGTCGCTGAATGAAGAACTCGAAAGAATAAACGCTCTAGTAGGGGAATCATTTAGGGATCTGTCTAATAAAAGAAATGAAAAAGAAACTCTCATAAACGAAATCAACAGAATGGAGAGCGAGTCTCTACAAGCCAAGATGTATAAAGAGAAGTGCCAGACAGATATCGCGACTATATTTACAAACTTCTATGAAACATATGCAAGAAATCTCAAGGAATTTTCGGAGCGTCTTCTTCCCGAAATGCCAGATGAAGTTACTCTCAAGAAAGAATTTGAAGAAGTAAACGATGAGATAAAAGCGCTGGGGAATATAAACCATGCTGCAAAAGACGAGTTCGATTCAGCCGAAGACCAGTATAAGTTCTATTCAAAGCAGCTCGATGATTATAACAAGGCAAAAGGCGACATGGTGGCTGTACTCGATGAGATACTTGACAAGTCGAAAGAGATGTTTCTTTCATCCTACAAGGAGATAAGTAACAACTTTCAGAGTATGTTTACACGCCTGTTCGGTGGTGGAAGGGCAGAACTGAGTCTCACAGACCCAGATAATGTACTCGAGAGTGGTATTGAAATACTTGCGCAGCCTCCAGGAAAGAGCATGTCAACGCTCTCTCTTCTGTCTGGTGGTGAGAGAAGTATGACGGCTGTAGCACTACTATTTGCAACATATATGGTCAAGCCTTCTCCATTCTGTATTCTTGATGAGATAGATGCTGCTCTTGATGACAGAAATATCGGATATTTTCTTGATGTGCTTTCGTCTTTCGCTCGTGAGAGCCAGTTCATTATAATCACTCATAATACACATACAGTAACGGGTGGAAATGCTATGCTCGGGGTCTCTCAAATGGAAGCTGGCGTCAGCACCGCTGTCAGTTACAGAATTGCATCAATCGAAGGGCAGGCTAGAATACTCGATGATCAAGGGACAGAAGTTGAATTTGATGATGAAGGAAGAAAGAAGAGCAATAATTCAATTGACCAATGAGAGATTAATAATGTATAAAAGAAACTTGGAAATAATTGGAATAAAGAATGTTTGACAGTTTAAGCACCAAGTTTACATCCATAGTAAGAACCCTCAGCGGGAAAGGCAAGATCAGCGAGAAGAATATACGTGACGCTGTAGAAGAAATAAAAGAAGCGCTCCTAGATGCTGATTGTAATCTTCGTGTTGTTAGACGTTTTGTAAATTCCACGATTGAGGAGTCGCTGGGTGAGAAAGTCCTTTCTGCCGTAGATCCTGGAGAGCAGTTTACTAAAATTGTATATGACAAGATGGTTGCACTTCTCGGGTCAAGCGAAGAAGATACTGCATTACATCTTAAAGGGAAAGATACACTTTCTGTAATATTGATGATGGGTCTCCAGGGCTCAGGTAAGACAACTGCCACACATAAACTAGCCTACCTTTTGAAAAAAGACGGAAGAAAGGTGATGCTGTGTGCCTCGGACCTCGTGAGGCCAGCTGCTATAGAGCAGCTCTGTATTTTGGGTGAAAAGGCCGGTGTTCCAGTATTTACACTTCCTGGAGAAAAGGATCCTTCGGTTGTTGCTAAAAAGGCCGTAGAGAAGGCAAAAAGAGAGCTTTACGATACTCTTATCATAGATACATCAGGACGAATGCACCTAGATGACGATCTCATGGCTGAAATAAAGAGAATTTCAGAAGCAGTAAAACCTGATGAAAAACTTTTTGTTGCAGACAGCATGACCGGTCAAAGTGCTGTTGAGATTGCCTCCGAATTTGATAGTAAGGTCGGTATAACAGGTGTTATTCTCACAAAGTTTGATTCCGATACTCGTGGTGGTGCAGCACTGTCTCTCAGAAGTGTTGTAGGTAAGCCAATAAAGTTTATAGGTACCGGCGAAAAGATGGAGGATATAGAAGTCTTCCATCCGGAGCGAATCGCATCACGTATCCTGGGGATGGGTGATGTCGTTTCTCTTGTAGAGAAGGCTCAAGAGGCGTTCGATAAGGATGAAGCGGAGAGACTCTCGAAGAAGATGGCGAAAAACACCTTCGACCTCGAGGATTATTTAACGCAGCTTGAAAGTGTGAATAAGATGGGGTCTATCGACAAGCTTATCGAGATGATTCCTGGAGCTAAGGGACAAATCAGTGAGAGCGACATAAATCTCAAAGAACTTGAGATGGAGAAAGCTATCATAAAGAGTATGACACGCTTTGAGAGGAGCAACTATCGTATAATAGGACCGAGTAGAAGAAAGCGTATAGCAAAGGGATCTGGAACAAGCGTTGGGGATGTTAACAGATTACTAAAGAAGTTTGAAAAGAGTAAGCTTATGATGAAGAAGCTTGCAAATAATAAGAAATTACAGGCTCAGATGATGAAGCAATTCGGAATGTGAGTCTTCAAGTAGTATAAGGAGAAAACCAATGAGCACAACAATGAGACTCAAGAGAATGGGAACAAAGAAGAGACCATACTACAGAGTAGTAGTACAGGACAGCAGAATCGCAACTAGCTCTGCGACAATTGATGAAGTCGGTACATACCGCCCGGTAGAGGCTGAAAACCAGCTCACACTTGATGAGGACAAAGTCAAGGCATGGATTGGAAAGGGTGTCGTAGTTTCACCAACAGTCAAATCTCTTCTCAACTCAAAGGGAATTACGCTCGACAGAAAGCAGGCTTAAGCTTTGAAGGAGTCGAGATGGAAAAGGAACTTGTATTATTCATGGTCAAGAGCCTTGTAGATGTCCCCGATGCTGTAAGCGTGAATGTCGTGGAGGGTAGCAAGTCTACCATTCTGGAGCTTCGCGTTGCACCGGAAGATGTTGGTAAGGTTATCGGAAAGCAAGGCCGTATAGCAAAAGCTATAAGAACAATTCTTTCAGCTTCTGCTACAAGAGACGGTAAGCGTGCGACTCTGGAGATTCTTGACTGATGGCGGCTCCTCTTCTCGAAACAGCTGTAATAGGTAAGACACACGGAACTCTTGGCTATCTGCGCCTTTATTCTCTAAGTGGAGAATATAAGCATCTTGAAAGATTGGATTCGTGCCTACTTAGAACACCTGGGGGAGAGGAGCTTACTCTTCATGTTGAAGAGGTAAAGAAGAAAGGAGACCTTCTTCTTATCAAGTTTAAGGAATACGGGACACCCGAGACGGCAAGATTCCTTTCTAAATCTGTTGTACTGATTGAAAGAGATAAAGCTCCAAAATTGAAGAAAGGGGAGTTTTATATCGCTGATTTTGTAAACCTTGATGTTATGCAAAATGGAAAAAAAGTCGGAGTAGTTGAATATACTCTTGATGGCTCACAATCCTTTCTTCTTGCTGTAAGACGTTCAGATAATAATAAGATATATCTTGTGCCGTATTTGAATGTTTATGTGGATAATGTTTCACTTGAGAACAATACAATTGATTTGATTTATCCGCCTCTCTTGGAGAATTGATGAAAATAACTGTTTTGACGCTCTTTCCTGAAATGGTAGAGCCTTTTTTTACATCATCAATAATGAAGAGGGCTGTAGAGAAGGGGATTATTGAATATGAAATAATCCCCATCCGGTCCTTCGCCTCTGGCGTACATAAGAAGACTGACGATGAGCCTTTCGGGGGAGGAGCAGGTATGGTTTTATCTGCCGCTCCTCTCTTTAGCGCACTTACTACGCTCGGGGAGAAGAAGAGAGTGATTTTTCCGACTCCCTCTGGAAAACTATTCAATCAAAAATATTCGTATGAACTCTCCCTCGAAGACGAGCTCGTTTTTATTTGTGGGCACTACGAAGGAATGGACCAAAGGGTGATAGACACCTTTGTCACAGATGAAATATCAATCGGGGACTATGTACTTACAAGTGGGGAGAGCGCAACTGTTGTAATGATAGATTCCATCTTTCGTCTCATTGATGGCGTGATAACGGACGAAAGCTTAGAGGATGAATCTTTTTCCAACGGATTACTTGAATATCCTCAATATACGAGGCCTCAAGTCTATTGCAATAAAAAAGTTCCTGATGTATTATTGAGCGGTAATCAAAGCCATATTACCGAATGGCGTAGATTCAAGGGGCTGGAAAAAACACTGCTCAACCGGCCGGATCTGCTCTCGCATGCCTCTCTCAGCATAAAAGAGCGACAGGATTTATTGAAAATTTATAGTAAAGAAGAGGAATGATATGGATATCATTAGAGCTATTGAAGCAAAGCAGATCAAAGAGAATGCTGAAAATTTCAGCGTTGGTGATACAGTAAAGGTCTATTTCAAGATTGTCGAAGGTGCGACCGAAAGAGTCCAGGGATTCGAAGGCATTGTAATTGCTAAGAATAACAGCGGAATCAGAAAGAGCTTCACAGTTAGAAAGATCAGCTATGGTGTAGGCGTTGAGAGAATCTTCCCTATGCATTCACCTAGAATCGAGAAGATTGAGGTTCTTAGAAGAGGACGCGTCAGAAGAGCCAAGCTCTACTATCTTAGAGATAGAGTCGGTAAGGCAGCTAAGGTTCCTGAGCTCATTAAGAAGAACGCTTAAGTTTTTTCGATACATTCTCCCTCTTCGGAGGGATTTTTTAATTTATTGGTGTAACTATTATTCTTTTAATGGGTTTTTTATTCAGACTTCACACAAAATACTTGAAAAAATAAGTTTAAAAAGGAATTTTCCATTTTATGCTTTTCAAATTCTGTGTAATAATTGGTCTAAGAGTGATTTTTGGTTTTCTTTATTGAAATATTAAATTATATTCAATGATAAAGCTGTTCGGCTTATGCCGTAAATATAAGGCTTACCTGCTTATATGCGGGTTTATGAGTAAATTATTCCGTTTATTCGGAAATAAGGATGGCGACATTATGAAAAGAAAGAGTTTCGGAAAGCTAGCAATTGTAATGATTCTTGCTGTTATGATGCTTTTGAGTCTCTGTGTCTGCAGTAAGAAGGCAGAGAAATCTACTACAGCTGAGACTACAGTAGCTCAAACATCAACACCTGCTACTACACCTGCTGCTACAACTACAACTACTACATCTACTACTGCTACAGCAGCAACTTCAGAGAAGGAAGAGGCTAAGAAGGTTGAGGAAACAAAAACTGTCGAAGCTCCTGTAGAAGCACCTGTTGAAACAGTTGTTGAAACACCTGTTGAAACTGTAACAGAAACAGCTACAGTAGAGGATGCACCTCTCTTTAGTACACTCTTCTCATATGAAGGAATTAAATCTGGTATTAGTGCATATAAAGATCACGCAACAATTTCGATTCCAAGTGGTGTGACAGATGGCGATATAAAAGCTATTGCTGAGCTCTTGGTTTCTTCTTATCCAGAAGCTAGTGAAGTTACATACTCTGTTGTAGACGGTAATCTTGTTCTTGAGTACCCAGAGATAGCTGGTGAATATATCAGTGAAGCTGTGTCTGTACTTGTTAATGACGCAAAGTGGCTTATTGATACTCTCAAAGATGCTGCAGTTGAAGTGGCAGAAGAAGAGGCAGAAGAAGAAAACCTCATTAAGGATACATACTCCTATCATGGACTAGCTTCAGCTAGTGTTGTTGTTGCTGATACTTATGCAGAAATTACTTATCCAAAAGAGTATATCTACAAGGAAGATGTTGACGCATTCATGGCTAAAGTTGCTGCAGAGTATCCAGTACTGGCAGAGAATATCACATACGATGTTCCAGAAGATGGCACACTTGTTCTCTATTATTCAGCAGATTTCATGGGTGGAACATATTATAAGCTTGAAGCTCTTAGCGCTGCTGATGAATTTGTAACTGCATATATTGATAATTATGTCAGCGACATTGTCGTCAAGGCAGCTGAGAAAGCAGAAAAAGAAGCTGTTCAAAGCGAAGAAGCTATTAATCCTGTCTTCATGGGTTCATTCGACTACAAGGGATATGAGTCATCTGTTATTGCATTCTCGTCTTGGGCTGTCATAGAGATTCCTGAAGGCGTATCTGATGCAGATATCGCATACCTAGCTGGACTCGTTGTTGAATCATACAATATTGATAAGTCTCAGGTCTCTTATGAGAAAGACGGTTCTGAACTCTACATTTACTATCCAGAGCAGACAGACGATACTATAGTTACTGCATTGGCTCTTCTTGAAAAGGATGCTATTGCTATCATAGATAAGCTCTCTGAAACTGCTGTTGCAGATGCTCCTAAGAGTGAAGAAAAAGCTGTTGAAGAACCAGCTGTTCCAGTTGTATCTCCTGTCACTCCAGTTGTTGCTGTTACTGAAAAGGGCGATAAGGTCTATAGATATTCTGTTGCTATTACTGCTAATCCTAAGTTCAACCTTTCAAAGGCTTATAAATCTCCATTCCATGTTGGATTTGGTGCTAGATTTGAGGCTGAATTCGGTTCTAGATTCGGTCTTGGAATTATGGGTCAGTTCGAAACAAGTAATTATCTTGCTCTTGGCCTATATGGAAAGTATACATTCCTCAAGTGTGCTAATGATAAGCTTTCTCTCTATGGTGTTATCGGTGGTGGAGCATACCTCGGTGTTGCTTCTAAGTCCGGTAGGGAAGCTGCTCTCGTTCTTGCAGGTATTGGTGCTGATTATCATATCACAGAGAACATCTCTCTCTTCGGCGAACTTGATTTTGCATATGCAATCAAGAATCCGGGTGCTGAGCTTGGTCTTACAATTGGTGGAAAATACACATTCTAATAAGACAAAAGTCTTTGTGCGGGCTATGGGTTATTCTATGGCCCGTATTTTTTTGCCTTAATTGTTGAGAAGAGATTGGTTAAAGAATATAATTATTGATAAATATATCTCAATTAAAGGAATTTGTATGAAGAAGAGATTATCGAAAAGTTTATATATAGCGCTTGTTATTTGTCTTGTTATTTTCTTGTTTCCATCATGCAAGAAGACTAGTAAGAATATTAGTTCTTCTCTTGTTGGCTCTCAAAATAATGCCTCTAATCCTCTTCTTGTCGTTCCGGCGCCTCTTGAAAGTGGTGATAGAAAAGTAGAACTGAGCAATAACACTACTTCTAACTCAGATGTAGTTACAGAGGAAAAATCTAAAGAGAGTAGTACTAGTACTGTTGTAGAAGCTACAAAGAAAGTTGAAACAGAGACTCTAGCTACTTCTACTCCAGATACGCCTATATTTACATCAGAGGACAATCTCGATGAGGTGGATTCAAATATATCATCTCCACTTTATTCCTATGTAATTAACTATGGCGATATTATCGTTCCTCTTGATGCATATGACTCTTATATGAGTGTGGAGATTCCGTCTTATGTAAGCGATGAAGATATAGCAGCAATTCTAACTCTTCTTAGTCAATCATTTGATTATAAGAAGGAGAAAAATACCTTATTCCTCTACTATGATAAAACAAATATTGAGACTATAAAAAGTTATATATTAGATATTGAAAAGGGAATTCTCTCGTATATTGCTTCTTTCAATAATGAAGAAAGTACTACTACTACTGCTACTACTAGTTCTTCATTATCATTTAACGTTAAAGCTTTTGATAGAGTAACCCTCTATATTACTCTATCGAATGAGGAACTCCTTGTTTCGCCTAGTAGAGTTTTACTCGACACAGAAAGAGAGGCTCTTGTCGCGCTTCTACTCGACAACATAAAGGGTAGTAAGAATATTACATACGACAATGAGAATAACGCTCTCATTCTCTCTTTCGACTCTATAAGCGACGAAATGCTTCTTGAGGAATATACTTCTCTATTGTCTCTCCTTGAGGGATATACGACTGAAGAAGGAGAAGCTCAAGGGAGTGAGCGAGTATATCTTCCTTCAGGGGATGAAACAACTGTAAAAGAAACAAATATTACTGTAAAAAATGAGGCCAAATCTCGTCACTCTTTCTCGGTAGGTGTTAATCCATCTCTATATTATGATATAAAGCACAATATACTCAGAACAAGCTTAACTAGTCGTTTTGCGTTCTCACTATTTGATTCTTATTCATTTGGTATTAACTTCGGCTATGACTTTAGTTCTTATATTATTCTTTCTCCATATGTGTCAGTTGATGTTTATGACAATATCTACCTTAAGATTGGAGCGGGATATAAGTTTGACATATCGAATGATAAGAAGTACTCCTCATTCTTATGTGATTTATCTATAGGATACAAAAAAGAGATTGTCTCTAATCTCTTCTTCTACGGGGAGGGAGGAATAATGTATGCTCCTCACAGTTACAGTAAACTTGCACCTACTGTTCTTCTTGGTATTAGTTATAAATTCAATTTCTGAGGTTGTAAGTGGAACAGTCATATAAAAAACGCTCTAGGGGAGCAAGGAATAAGAACAAGGATAATTATTCATTCCAGAACAAGAAGAATAGAAAGAAAGGTAGAGCAAAGAACTCTGCCATAAATGGTTTTTCGACTCTTAGTGAGGTCTCTGGAGCTCCGGTATATCATCACTATCATTCATCCATTCCCGTTCTTCCTGTTGAGAGAGTATTAGAGCCCGATCTAAGATGTACCGTATGTGGCGAGAAAATTGACAGTATAACTTCATCTTTTTCTTATAATGGTGGTTATGCACACTTTGATTGTGTAATCGATACGCTAAAGAATAAGGAACACTTAGAAGAGAACGAAAGCCTCAGTTATCTTGGCTCGGGGTCATTCGGGATATGTAAGAAGGATGAGAACGGCAAGTACTCAATTGTAAAAAGGATAGAGATTGAGAATAAGGATGCATTCCAGAATACAAAGAACTATGTGGAGAGCTTGAAACAGTGAAGAAAGCACTTTTCCCTGGCTCTTTCGATCCTTTTACAAACGGACATCTCGACATAGCTAGTCGCGCCTCTCTTTTATTTGATGAAGTAGTTGTTCTTGTTGCTGATAACTCGAATAAGGATTGTTTATTTTCTCTCAACGAAAGAGTAAAAATGATAGAAGCATCTCTTTCTATATATGATAATTGTATTGTTGACTCCTATAGTGGACTTACTGTCGAGTATGCTTTGAATAATGGCATAGGATATATTGTCCGAGGACTAAGAGACAGCTTTGATTATTCATATGAAATAGAGCTGGAGAAAAACAATCGTTTTATTAGTAAGAATGTGGAAACAGTCTATTTTCAATCGCGCCTAGAGAACGATTTTATACGCTCATCGTCAATTAAAACGATGCTGAAATATGGGTGTGACTGTTCGTCTTTATTACCGAAAGCTGTCAATGATGCTCTGTTAGAAAAATATCATAAGCAGTAATTTCTTGTAACATTTGGCGTTATTTTTCTATCTTCTAATTTCTTTCTTTTTTTCATGAATTCTATTGACTAAAGAGGCTGGATTATATTTAATAGTCATGTTGTTTGGAGAGGTTCCCGAGCGGTCAAAGGGGGCAGACTGTAAATCTGTTGGCTATGCCTTCGAAGGTCCGAATCCTTCTCTCTCCAATTTGTCCTCTTAAATGGGGACTTTTTTTGTGAGGTCATATGTTCTATAAGGATGGGCTTGAATTCTCCTGCCAGAGGTGTCTATATTGCTGCTCTACTGAGCCTGGATATGTCTTTTTATCTGACTCGGATATAGATCGTCTTTCAAAAGGCCTCGAGGTAGATAGAGATACGTTTCTCACTATCTATACTAGGCTCGTTGATTATGGTGCACATTATCTTGTTTCGCTTAAGGAAAAGAAGAACTATGATTGTATCTTCCTAACAAAAGATGGCTGCAGTGTATATTCATCTCGTCCTGAGCAATGCCGAACTTATCCTTTCTGGAGAAACATAATGGAAAGTAGGGATAAATGGGATGAAGAGGCTCATTATTGTAAGGGAATCAACAAAGGAAAGAAGATACAGAAAAAGGAAATTGAGGAATATCTTAAAAGAGGAGACGAAAATCCTCCTTTTATAATTGAGAAGAAGATTAAAAGGATGTAATTTCCTTTTCCTTTTAAATCTTTTTGTATATATTT
Source organism: Clostridium sp. CAG:452 (assembly GCA_963626675.1). Classification (GTDB taxonomy): domain Bacteria; phylum Spirochaetota; class Spirochaetia; order Sphaerochaetales; family Sphaerochaetaceae; genus Ornithospirochaeta. The sequence continues at coordinate 20,740 of CAVFXW010000049.1, forward strand.
ATTAGTGGAGTAGGTCGTTTGCCAAGATTTTCTGACAAAACAATAGAAGAGATAAGAAATAAACTCAGTATTTCAGAGGTTATGGAGAACTACGCCCATGTAGAGTACAAAGGAGGCTCAAAATGGGTGAAATGTCCTTTTCATGGCGGTGGAAACGAGAAAACAGCTTCATGTAAACTTGATGATGAAAGGGGAACCTTTTATTGTTTTGGGTGCCATACTTCAGGTGATATCTTCTCTCTAGTTATGAAGAAGGAAGGACTCGACTTTGCGTCTGCCTGTGAAACGCTTGCAAAAAGGTGTGGCGTTGAAATTGAAAGTGGGACTTATGGGAGCGAAGAATCCCGTATTCGCAGAGGCGAGAAGGAGAGCATGTATGATCTATACGACCGCGTCATGGCTTCTTTCCACTATATTCTTAAAGAAAAAGATATTGCAAAAGATGCACGGGAATACCTCAATAAAAGGCATGTCAGCGATGAGATGATAGAGCGCTTCCAGCTTGGGTTTGCCCCTCTAGATACCTCTTGGCTCTACAATTTTCTGAAGAAGAAAGGCTATAGTGATGACTTTCTTTCCCGTTCTGGGTTTTTTTCTAGTAAGAATACTAAATGGCCGCTTTTTTCAAATAGATTGATGTTTCCTATCCGTGATAGGCTCTCTAGGTGTATAGCATTCTCCGGCCGAGATTTATCATTTTCCGATAAGGCTCCGAAATATATCAACTCACCAGATACAATTATATATCAGAAGAAGGAGAATTTCTTCGGTCTTTATGAAGCGAAGAAGACTATAAGCGATAATGAATACGCTCCAATTTTGTGTGAGGGCAATTTTGATGTAATGGCCATGCATCAAGCCGGTTTTACATCTGCTGTAGCATCTCTCGGTACTTCGTTTACAAATGAGCAATGTAGAAATATGAAGAAGTGGTTTCCACGCGTTGATCAATTTCATATGCTCTTCGATTCAGATCAAGCAGGTCAGAATTCAACGATTCGTGCCATAAATATATTGAATCAAAACGGAATGGGCCAGATAGTACATAAACTTTCATCGAGTAAGGATGCCTCGGAGCTTTTAGAAAAGAGAGGCGAAGAGGGAATTAAAGATGAATTTGCCTTCTCCTTATCGGGATTTGAATACCTTGTGCAAAACGCTTTAACTCATTATGATATAAAGAATGCCAAAGGAAAGTCGGATCTTGTAAAATCGTTGGGAGAATATCTTAATAATTGTCTTAGTGAAGTAGAACGCGACAGCTATATATTGTCTCTCTCTACGATGCTCGGACTCGATGAAGAGGCTATCAAGGAGGATTTAAAAAGACTAACCACTGTGTCTGGTTATTCTTTTGTTAAAGAGCAGGAAGAAGAGAGCAAGGAGAAGAAAAATATATCTTTTGGCGTATCTCATGATCTCTTTCTTATGCTTTATCTAAGCAATCACCGTAATCTATTTCCTCAATACAGGAATAAGATTAATTTCGGAGATCTCGAGGATGGAGATGCTCAAAAGTTATATATGGCATTGGAAAATGCCATGAGGGATGACGTTCAATCTGATACACTTTTTCTAACATATGTAAACGATGAAGAATTAAGAAATTATGTGAGTGCGTCCTTTGCTCTTAAGGAATATACAGAGGATAGGAGCGACTCAGTTGATGAAGTTATGAAGCGTATTTCTCTTCGTTCACTTGAAAGAAAAAGAAACACATTGAACAGTCAAATTGCCATGCTTATGCCTGGAGAGGAGCGCTATCAGGATGAACTTTTGGCAAAGAAATTTGAATTGGATAATAAAATCGCAAAGCTTAAGAAGTTGATTAAGCAGAGTAAGGAGTAAAGAGTTAAATGTCGGAAGAAATACTTGTCAGTGAATTATTTCTTAACCTGGAGAAACTCGAGAAGGAGAAAGGAGTCATCTCTTTGGTCGATATCATTACAGCTAAAAAGAGTTATGGAAAGGCTTTCAGTAATGAAGACATTATAGAAGCTCTCAAAATAAAGAACCTTAACTATGTCGAGAGTGAAGATGAACTCGATGTATATGACGAAGAACCTACTGAAGCGGATCTCAATGAAAAGAACAACGAAGACGACATCCCTCTTGAGGATGACTATGATGAGTTTGATGATGTAGACCCAACGGTAGATGAACTCAATCAAATAGAGAAGGAAGTCGCAGAAGAGGACGGTCTTCATCCTGATAAGAAAATAGCTAAGAGAGAGGATGAGGAAGAAGACGAGGAAGAGGAAGAAGACGAGGAGAGCGATGAATTTCCAGAAGATGGAATGAGCGACTGGAAGGATACAGACGAAGAAGCAGAGGCGAGTGAAAGGTTTATCGATATTTCATCCTTCAGTGATGCTTCAGCTGAACATAGGACTAGTCATGTTGCGCCGAGTAAGTATGATACCACTCAAGATGATCCTATAAGACTTTATCTCAAGGAAATCGGCAATGAGAAACTCCTTACCGGTGAACAGGAAGTTGAACTAGCAAAGCAAATGGAGAAGGGTGCCATGATTGTATCTTCCGTAATAAGGGAGAGTGGTATTCTAATTAGCTTCTTTACTTCTGTCATTAAGCATATCAACACAAAGATCGATGAAGAGAGTGAGGATTCCCTCTCTCCTGAAGATATAAAAGAATTTCTATCTGTTCAAAAGAGATATAACCTCAATTATAAGGATGCTCTTGGAAAGGAATTTGCACGTCAGATTGCAGAGTACAACGAGGCAAAGAGCAGGCTTCTTCTCTCTGGAGATGAAGGGGAGAAGAATCAGGAGCTGAAAAAGAAGAAGGAAGAGCTTCTAGATAGACTCGGCGGTCACCCGAATGAGAAATCTCCGATTTATCAAGGTAAAAAGAGATCTGATTTTGACTCAAGGGAAGATTGGATTGAATACTGTAGGGAAGCTTCCCGTGTTTGGGCAATAAACGAAAACCGGCAAATCCAGGCTAATATCAAGAAGGAAGAAGAAGAGCGCAATGAATCTATAAGCGCAACTCTAATGGAAAAAGATGCTCAATATAGAGAAGAGCATAAGGATATGAAGCCCCAGGAGCTAGAGAATGCTATCCTTAAGTTCCATAACGAGATAAAAAAGGAAAACCAGAATGTCTCCCAACTTCTTGCGAAGAAATTCAAGGATGCTGAGAAGGAGATTGAGAGTTTAGAAGCTAATAAGTACATACCCGTCACAGATTGGGTCGGTTCGATAGAACTACAGATGGAGGAGATAGATGCTCTTACTGAGATGTTCATCAATGCAAAAGCGACCATTTTGGAATGTAACGAGAAAAAGAGGGTTATCGAGGAAAAGTTGAAGATTTCCTCCTCTAGGGAGCTTCGTCAACTTGGGCGTGACCTCGCAACACGAAGCAAGGCTCAGCTTATTGAAGAAAATCTCAATCTATCAAGTGATGAGATAAAAGAACTTATAAAGGAACTCCAGCTTACTGAGAAGGAACTTAGAACCATCGAAAATGATTTTGAGTGCTCAACTGATAAGGTTATAGAGAATGTAGATAATATACTTTACGGCCAGGTAATCCTCAAGCAGGCAAAGGACAGACTTATCAAAGCCAATTTGAGACTTGTAGTTTCCATTGCAAAGAAATATACAAATAGAGGCCTACAATTCTTCGATTTAGTACAGGAAGGCAATATAGGACTGATAAAGGCTGTAGAAAAGTTCGAATATGCCAAAGGCTTTAAGTTCTCCACTTATGCCACTTGGTGGATAAGACAGGCAATAACACGTTCAATTTCCGATCAAGCAAGGACTATTAGAGTTCCGGTACATATGATTGAGCAGATAAATAAGGTTGTAAAAATCAGCCGTACTTTGATGCAAACACTTGGTCGAGAACCGACTGATAGGGAGATAGCAGAAGCACTCGATTGGCCGGAAGGAAAGGTTAAAACAGTCAAGAGTGTTGCTCGTGAGCCTATAAGCCTAGAAACACCTGTTGGTGAAGAGGAAGATTCAGTACTCAGTGACTTCATCGAAGATAAGGATGCTGAGAATCCTGCAAATCAGACAGCTTACAAGCTTTTACAGGATAAAATCAGAGAGCTCCTTTCAACTCTTCCTGAACGAGAGCAGGAAGTATTGAGAATGCGTTTTGGACTCGATGATGGATATGCATTGACACTTGAGGAAGTAGGTCTCTACTTTGATGTTACGAGGGAAAGAATCAGACAGATTGAAGCAAAGGCATTAAGACGCCTGCGTCACCCGAAGAGAAGTAGACAATTGAAGGATTGGAGCTGAAATAGAGAGTAGAACATATTCTCAAAATTTTATATGATATTTTTTCGTTGGAGAAGGTAGATAAAAATGGCAGAAAATAAGAAGCTTGAAACATTGATCAGACTTCAGGATGTAATTACAGAAAAATTAAGTCTCGAGAATGACGCGGAACAAATTCCTATGTCGCTGAGAGAGGATGAAGAGCTATTGAGAAAGGCTAACAATATCCTCGAGTCTCTTTTAGAAGAGTTGAGACAGGCTGAGAGCGAAGAGAAGAGCCTTGCTCTTCAATACAGTGATGCCGATCATCAATCGAGCGAATATCAGAGGATGATAGAGTCTCTCAACACAATGAGAGAGCTTGAAGCCATGAATAAGCAAATCAATGAGGTTGAAGCAAAGGCCAAGAGCCTTCTTACAGCAAGAAAGGCAAAGAACGAACAGATAAAAGAACTCAATGGAAGAATCGAGGAACAGAAAGCTGCGGTCGATAGCCTCAATACAAAAGTCAATGAAGCAAAGGTTGTTGTAGACGGACAACTTGAAGAGATTGAAGCGAAGATTAATGTTCTTAATGCAAAATGTGACGAGATAAAGGGTGGAGTAATCTCTGAGGAGTTCTATAATCGTTTCTGTAATATTGCAAAGAAGAAGGATGGAGAAGGAATTGTACCCGTTAAGGGACAGGTATGTATGGGATGTAATACCGTTCTTCCAATGCAATTTGTAATCGACCTGAGGCTTAAGCAATTCAATGATGAAATTGATACTTGTCCGTATTGCTCAAGGATGATTTACTTCGATGAAAACCTTACTGCAGAAGAGGAGAAGAACTACGTCTTTGATGATATCGACATCATTAAGAATATTACAAAGAGTAGTGAGAGTGTCGATGAGAGCGCTGAGGACGAGAGTGATATCCTCGTTGCTGATGACGCTGACGAAGAATTCTAATAGGTTATTTCAGGTTTCAGAAGTAATCGCTTGAAATATAGAGGAAAGTCCGGGCTCCATAGAACACAGTGCTGGCTAACGGCCAGGAGCAGTAATGCTACAGAGAGTGCAACAGAGAGTAGACCGCCGTTATGGTAAGGGTGAAAGGGTGGTGTAAGAGACCACCGCTGGTGTGGTGACAGACCAGGCATGGTAAACCTCACTGGGAGCAAGGTCAAGTATGCAGGTGGCTTGTTCGGCTATATCTGCGGGTGGACCGCTTGAGGCCTGGAGTAATCCAGGTTCTAGATAGATGATTACATAAACAGAACTCGGCTTATCTGAAACCTGTTTTTATATTAAACGGTCCTTATTGGGCCGTTTATTCTAAATCTGTAATCTCCATTCTCAAATCGAATTTGCTTCCACGAGGAAAAACATTTGTTGCATAAGGATTAGAGAACTCACATAATGCGTAGTGGCCGTATGCTCCGCTTTTTTCTATTGTCTTTAGCATTTCTCTTGGCATGGTGGGCTTATCATCCCTTTCTTTAACCGTTTCAATAACCATGAAATTCAGAGTTTTATTTTTATCAATCCAAAAGATATTTGGATATACATCGGGGAAAGTGTGATAGAGAATTTCTTTAACATTTTCCTTGTTTATCAAATTCTCCACTTCAGCAATAACTGCACTAGAGAGCATCTCAAAGAGGGAAACTTCTCTCATTTCATCGCTTGAAAATGAGAGGGGATCGATTTCTACAATTAAACCTTCCTCATAATATTTTTCAGCATCGAGAAGAGGAAAGGGTTTACCTTCTCTTATAATCAACTCTCCACTCTTATCAAAAGGAAGAATACAAGGCCTAACATCATACATCTTGCACATGTCTTTTATAAGCGGCCATAGGGGATCGCTAGATAACATTCCGTCTTCACCATAAGCTTCGAATAATATGCCGTATAATATGTTTTTATAGCTGAACGCTAGATCTACAAAATAGGGAACAGTATATTCTGTCTTCACCCACATAAAGTCTTTGAGTACTAACGGGGGAAGCACATTCTTCAAGGATGAAATATAATCCAATGCTTTATTGTACAGTTTTTCGCGTCCCTCATTTATCATGTATTCTATGTGTTTTTCAGAGAGATTTGATTTATCATCATACCAATATAATTGTCCCTTGCGTTTGATCATTTTTCTTCCTTTTTTATTGTTTCCCATAGCCTATTCATTACATCTATATGGTCACTGTCGAGTGGTATGTTATCCTTTTTTGCTTTATCAAAGAGCTTTTGGAAGCGATTTTTTATCTTGTCGTCACATCTTTTAAGTGCAATGTTTGGCCTAATTTTCAAGAACCGCGATAGATTTACAACAGAAAAGAGCAGATCGCCGATTTCTTCTTCGGTTTTGTCTTTGTCTCCTTCTTTTATAGCGTCTTCGACTTCAATTAGCTCTTCCTTTATTTTATCGATTACTCCATCTACATTTAACCAATCGAATCCGACCTTCTTCATTTTCTTCTGTATTTCGTATGCTTCCATTAGAGGAGGAAGAGATGATGGTATATGAGAGAAGATATCTTCTTCATTGTCTTTTTTCCCTTCTACTTTTTCTTTAACTTCATTCCAAAGCGTAAGAACACCTTCTGCAGAGTCTACTTTTTTGTCTCCAAATACATGAGGGTGCCGACGTATGAGTTTACGGCATACTTCGTTTACAGCATCCTGGGGTTTGAAATCTCCATTCTCTTCATGAATTCTGAGTGTCATGAAGACGTTTATCATAACATCTCCAATTTCCTCCCTTTCTGACTCGATATTCTTTTTGATGATACCTTCAAGGTATTCGTAGCTCTCGTCAATTAGGCTTTCGAGAGCACTTTTATTAGTTTGGAGTCTATCCCATGGGCAGCCTAGCTCAGATCTAAGTAGTGTAATTATTGTATAAAGGTTATCGAGAGATTCAGATAGGTTCGTTCCGTCTTTGTAGTCATATTCAATCATGGGTTAAGTTTATATCAAATGGGAATTCTTTGGCACTAGAAATCTGTAATGACAAGAAAAATACATTTTTATATAATTTGTAAAAATAGGTAGGAGATAATATTTAACAGAGGATAATATGGATAAAAATAAATTAACGATAGGGGAATTCAACGATTCATTCATGCCTGTTATGGACGGCGTTGTCAACGTATTGAATAATTATTGCGTTGAACTTAATAAAATGGGCCATAAGGCATATGCGATTGTTCCGGGATATAAAGACAGTGATGAATATGACAAGGAACATAATATAAACTATGCAATCAGAGGAAAAGAATACTATCCAATAAGTAAAATAAAACCTTATGGAATTACTACATTCCCTCATGAAACAAAAAAGCTTATTGAATCCATTCCGTTTGATATCGTACATGCGCACTGCCCGACATTCTCCGGAAGCCTAGCTATGCATATCGCAAAGACGAGGAAGATCCCGATTGTTTCTACTTTTCATACTTTTTTTAAGGATGACCTTATGGAGCTTCTTCCCCACTTTATGGCAGAAACAATCGTAAAGACAAGGATGAGCTTCTATTATAACTCGGATGAAGTATGGGCTCCAACTGAAGCATGTAAAAAGAAGATTGAGCGAGAATACTATTTTACAGGGGATGTACGTGTTGTAAGAAATTGTGCAGACTTCATTCCTCCTAAAGATGAAATAGAATTTGAAGAGAGAAAAAGAAGGGGTAGGGAACTCATAGGTGCTCCTATAGACACTCCGATTCTTTTATATGTAGGTCAGCATAAGGACGAAAAGAATATTCCTCTGACATTAGAAGCAATTAAAGCGTTGAAGACAAAGATCGGCGGAGATAAGTTCAAAATGGTCTTTGTAGGAGAGGGACATAGAAAAGAGCATTATGAGGAATATGTAAAAAATAACAATCTAGAAGATTGTGTAACATTCCTTGGAAGAATTTCTGACAGAGAAAAGCTGGGTGATATCTACGCATCGGCATATCTATTTCTCTTTCCATCTCTATATGACACTGCGGGCATTGTCGAAATAGAAGCTGCTTGTTTTTCTGTTCCTCTTGTTATAGTCGAAGGCTCATGCACGAACGAGGGTATAACAGATAACGAGAACGGCTTCATAGTTAAAAATGAAGTCAGGGATTATTGTGATCGCCTTGTTTATATTCTTAATCATCCCGAAATAAGAGATTACGTAGGTAATAATGCTAGAAAAACTGTCTACCGCTCCTGGAAGGATGTATGTTTGGAAGTTGAAAAACTATACTACGAGATTATCGAAAAGAAGAAGTTAAGCTAAAAGTTGCTCCGAATTTTTTTATAATATATGTAGATTATAAGAAAAGAAGATAGAGATGTATTTTAGACGCAAGATTGATGCTATTCTTGATCAATGGCTTAGTAGCGATGACTTGACGCCATCTTTAGCCGTCGGAATTCGACAATGTAGCAGAAAACAATGAGTTTAAAGCGTCATTTTCTGAATAATTTTAGGTTTAGCTATACAAAAATTTCTTGAAAATTCTTCTCCGGCATGACGCGTTTGACTCGCACTTTGAAGTCGTCTTTACAACTGCCTCTGCTGTTATGCTGCATGCCATTTTTTTTATTGTCGTCAAATGAAAAAGTAAATGCAGTTTTATCGAAGTAGATGCAGAGTTGAAAGAGTAAATACAGGGGAATT
>CAVFXW010000050.1:0-4631 GCA_963626675.1 Clostridium sp. CAG:452
ATTCTTGAGCCTCTCATCATCCATTGTGAAACCTTTGAGCATGTACTCTTTCAGTCTCTCACTTGCCCAACGCCGGAAGGATGTGGCTATCCTGGATTTCACTCGGTATCCGAGAGAAATAATCATATCGAGGTTGTAGTAAGTTACATTGTACAGTTTTCCGTCAACTGCAGTTGTTCGGAATTTCCGGACAACTGAAGTTTCCTCTAACTCCCCTTCTTCAAATATGTGCCTGATATGCTCACTGACATTAGATTTACTTGTTTGATAAAGTTCACACAGTTGCGCTTGGGTAAGCCACACCGTATCATCAACAAAGCGCACATCTGTCTTTGTTTCTCCATTCTCTGCCTGATAGATAACGATGTCGCCCTGACTGTCAACCTGATTATTTATTACTTTTTTATTATCCAAATGCTCAACCTTTTCTATCTTCTCCTTAAGCTCGTTCTTGAGCGTAATATTGATGTTGTCAATGAAATCCATCTTTTTAGGATGGCTAGGTGCCACGGCAATTATCATTTCTTCATTTATCTCGATTAGACTCGGCAATAATCACATATCTTGCAAAGACTCTAATAACGCGTAATACTTCTAGGTGTTGAAATCACACTAGTGGTTTGGGGCAATAGCTCAATTGGATAGAGCATCAGTTTCCGGAACTGAGGGTCGGAGGTTCAAATCCTCTTTGCCTCGTATTTTTATTCTCAATTCTCATTCACCCACTTTACGGCTTCTATATATGCATCGTCTTTCGTCGGGTTGAGCTCTGTCGGAATATCGGGTGTGATACCTATTGTCTCGTAATTATTACCGTTTATATCCTTAAATTGATATGTTGTCGTATATATAGAGAGGTGCTCACTACTAAATGGTCCACTGTTATATATAGTTCTATCGGTGAGAGCACATGTTCCTCCAAAGGTTGTATGGCCGATTATTACAGCTTTAGGAAGGAGTTTTGCTATCACACACGAGAGCTCAGAACACGATACGGAATATCCATTGACGAGTACTGCTACAGGCTTTAAGTAATCAGAGCTCAAGTCCTCATTTATGTAATCCTTTCCAAGGCTGAAGCTCACCCACGGTGTGTACTCATAGCGCGAGTATCCACTCTTGTATCTTACATAGCCGAACTGTCTCTCAGAAGAGAAGAAAGATCCCCATATTGCAGAGAGAAATGCAATAGCCCCGCCACCATTACCTCTTAAATCAACAATGATTCCATCCACTTGCTTTGTCTTAGTAGTTGTTGTATTCGCTTCATCTGTAACTTCATACTTAAACTCATTAGTTGCTGTAACAGAAAGTAGTGCCTCATACATCTTCTGGAGACCAAGGATTCCCTTTATTCCCTCTCCTATTTTAGCTTTGAATGTTTGGTCTACTATCTCTTCATAGTCTACAGTAAGTATTCGGCGAGTGTTTTCTCTTAAATCTTTCAACTCATTATTGCTATTGATTACCTTTTTTTCTTCTTCAGTAAGCGTTTCTTTTGTCATGATATCTATCAAATAAAATGGATGCCCAAATTCTGAAAAATAAAGGTAGAAAACATTGTCCTTATTAACACCAAAGAAATAAGATCCTACACCTATTGCTTCAACGACACTGTTCCATTCCATAGCAACGAATTGATCCTCATTGCTATCTAATTTTGCTATTTCTCTCTCTGTAAATTTCTTTAATGTATAACCGTAATACGCTCCATCAGGGAACTCTGAAGCTATGTTTCCGTCTGTGCTATGAAAATAACCGTACGTCGCATCGCCGCTTGATGAATTAGTATCCTCATCTTCTGTTATATCTTTCCCCTGGATGAGATTATCGATTTCGAAGATACTCGGGATGGCCGTCTTATAAATCTTTCTCATTGTGGTAGCATCTACCGAATCAGCAGGGTTATTTATAGTGACTGTCTCCTCCACCATAAAACCACTTACCTTTACATCTGGAAAGTCCATTATATCTCCACCGGCAGAGGCATACTTATTAAGAAGTGCTGGGCTTGTTTTAAGAGTATTTCCGAGTCCATCCTTAACTGTTAGGTTGTAATGGTTATCGTGAACGCCTACCGCTATCTCCTTAAAGTATTTAAAGGCTTTGATGGAGTCTTCACTATTTGTATAATCAAGAGCCCGGAAGAGTGGAAGGTACTTTTCATATATTCTATCCCAGTCATATGACATATCCTCGGAGAAATGAACATACTCGGTGTTCATCACATTCCAATATTGCTTGAAAACATCCTCCCAAGAATTGTCAGGAGCCTCTACTTCGCTTGAACATGAGACAAAAAAGAGAAGGAATATGGAAATTATCAATAGGGATATCTTTTTCATCAATTAAACCTCGCGTTCATACCAAGAGTTATCGAGAGTGTGGCGTTATGAGTGAGGTAGGCTCCATACTTTTGTTTCTTATTCATACTTGTTGCTGAAAAAGCAATCTCCGCCTCGATATAAGCACGGTATTTTTCATAAAAGTTTATATCGCCCCCAAACTCTACACTCACGCCTGCATCTATTCTGTTATAAAGCGAGAGATCTGTTACCTCATCTACTGCCTCTCCATTACCATTACCGTTTATTGTGCTTCCTCTTCTCTCTCCATAAAGCCACCATCCCACATATCCTCCAAGCGACAAATAAAGATCAAAGGATTTTAAGGGAAAGTTCAAACGAAAAGAAAGAGGTAATTCTAGAAAGATGTTTTCTATTTTAAGATTGAAGTTGGTTTGATTCATCGTACTCGATACGGCAACTCTCTGCGAATACTTATAATTCTTACCATATAGCGAGAGAGCTGTATCAAGTCCATAGTTTTCTGTAAACATTATGGTAAGGGGGACTGATACTTTATATCCCCTTGAAACGGAGTACTTGTAATTTCTGTACCCCTTTCCAGCAACAACTGTATTAAAGGCAATTCCACCCTCGACGCCTAAATAATAATCTGTAGCGAATAGCGAGAAGACACTAAGCGACAACAGCAATATCGTAAGAGCTTTTTTCATGCCGCAATTATTACGTTTTCTCTTCTCAAGGTAAATATTTCAAAGAAATTTTATTGTAAAATCTGACAATGAAAAGTTGCTCCTACATCACGCTAAATTAATTTGTGGACGCTTTGAGCGATAAATCTTTATCGTAATCTAATAGCATATTCTTCACTTCCCGACTTAATGGAAGAAGAGCAAACATGTTAAATACTGTCATCAAAGCAATTCCAAAATCCCCGAGGTCCCATACAAATGTATACTCAGCAAGTCCTCCGATAAAGAGCATGACAAGGCATAATACCTTATAGAGAGTCTGACTTGTCCAATTCTCGCCGAAGACGTAGCTCACGTTACTGCGTGCATAGAAGAGAACCCCTATGAATGTCGAGAAGCTGAATAGAAATAGTGTAACTGCTATCAGCACAACACCGATATATCCCATATGGTAGTTCATTGCGCTCTGCAGAAGATCCATGCCGACTTTGCCCTCTATGACGCCTTCTGGGGAAAGAAGCATTATGAACGCCGTACATGAACAGATTACGATCGTATCGATAAAAACGCCAAGAGACTGCAATAGGCCAGCATTGACAGGATTCTTTACAGATGCAGCAGCAGCCGCGCAAGGAGCGCTGCCGCTTCCAGCTTCATTACTAAAGAGTCCACGTTTGACACCATTCATCAATACGGCGCCCATTCCTCCTGATACGACTGCTCTTATACCAAATGCCTCCTGGAATATTTTCTTGAAGACCATAGGAATCAGAGTGATATTCTTCAAAATAATGAATATTGTGACACAGAAATAAAGAACAGCCATAATAGGAACGATCACATCAACAACCTTCACTGTCGTGTTCTTTCTGAGGACTATCACAGCCGATAAAGCAACAAGGATTATCGTTGAAACAAGTGGATCTATGGAAAAAGCATTATCCAATGCCGAAGAGACTGAATTCCCTATGACCTGGCTTATTCCGCACCAGCATAATAGACCCGAGAGAGCAAAAAGGACAGCAAGTATGCTTTTCTTCTTCTTTCCCCTATAGATTGCATCAAGGTAATAAGCAGGCCCCCCTTTAAAGCCTCCATAGAGGTTGTCTTTGGTTTTGTATTTCTGTGCAAGTGTTCCCTCTACAAACGCCGTAGCGCCACCTAAAAGTGCAGATATCCACATCCAGAAGACGGCTCCAGCGCCTCCGAGGGAGACTGCTGCAACGACGCCCACAAGATTTCCCATGCCGACACGTGTTGCTGTGGAGACTAAAAGAGCTTGAAGCCCAGAGAGAGCTCCGTCCCCTGCCCCTTTCTTCTCAAGGGTAAGCTTTATCATTAGTGGAAAGTGCCTAAATTGAACTCCCTTGAGATATATCGTGTAGAATATTCCGAGTGGAATAAGAATAAGAACAAGTAGTGGAATTCCCATGCTGTTTCCGCCGGGAAGAGGAATCGTAAACAAATCACCCCATAAGAGATTAAAGAAAAAATAGAATACTCTCACTTCGAACAACCTTTCTTTCTAGTTTACACCAAATAAGGAAAAGGTGGCTACTTTCGATAAGACTTTACATGTGTGAACTACTCGGTAATAAATTACCAGAGCATCATGGCTGAGATTTCTCCCCCC
>CAVFXW010000051.1:0-10056 GCA_963626675.1 Clostridium sp. CAG:452
ACTCTCCCGTTGTTTTCTTAAATTCCAGTGTCTCAGTTTCTTTGCCAAGGTTCATGGTGTCAATTCCTTCTAAGTGACATTGTTGTACATCAAAGTGACATTTTTGTCACTAGCAATGATGACAGGATGTCTCTGTTTAATTGGAAAGAGAAGCTAAGATTTAGGTTAACGAGGGTATTAGCGGAACGAAGATGGATAAGAGGGAAGCCTTACAGAGACTTCTCTCTGACTGCGATAATTGAAGGATAGACAGAGTCATCACAAAGTCCATCAGCAGATTCTCCCGTAATACTCTGGACTGCTTAAAGTATGTGAGAAAGCTCAGAGAGAAGAATATCGCAATCATCTTCGAGAAGGAGAATATTAATACCCTCGAAGCAAGCGGTGAGCTTCTTCTTACCATCATGGCATCCCTTGCTCAGCAGGAGTCAGAGTTCCTCAGTCAGAACGTGAAGATGGGACTTCAGTTCCGATACCAGGACGGAAAGGTACAGGTAAACCACAACCACTTCCTTGGATACACGAAGGACAAGGATGGAAACCTCATAATAGACGAAGAGGAGGCGAAGGTTATCAGACGCATCTATAGAGAATATCTATCCGGATCAAGTTTTAGGGATATCAAGAACGGACTCGAGAGAGCCGGAATCAAAACTGGTGGAAAGAGGAATGTGTGGCATGTCAGCACTGTTCAGGGAATTCTTACTAATGAGAAGTATATGGGGATGCACTATTGCAAAAGACAATCACCACGGACTTCATCGAGAAGACAAGGATAAAGAACGACGGATCCGTTCCACAGTACTATGTAAAAGACAGCCAGGAGGCAATCATTCCAAAGGATATCTTTACCGAGATACAGGAGGAGATGGCGAGAAGGGCTAACATGTTCAGCGGAGAAGAGGACAAGAAAAGACGTGTGTACTCCAGTAAGTATGCTCTCTCGAGTATCTGCACATGCGCCAAGTGCGGTGATCTATATCGCTGTATCGCATGGAACAACAGAGGAAAGAAATCCACAGTCTGGCGCTGCGTTACAAGACTCCAGAATGGGCCAAAGGTCTGTGATGCTCCGACAATATCGGAAGAGGAACTTGAGGCGGTTACAGTGAAGGCTATCAACAAGGTGGTTCACTCTTCTTCCACCATGCGTGATACCTTGAAAGCGAATATTGAAGAGGTTATCAGCAGAGACAAGACAAGCGAGAAGATTGAAGCTTTGAACAAGGTGCTGACTGCCAAGCAAGAGGAGCTGATGAACCTTGCCAGGCAGAACAAGGACTACTCATCCATTGCCAACGAACTGGACGAACTAAGAGCCCAGAGGCAGAAGGTGCTTGTTGAGAAATCTCAGGTGGAAAGCACCAAAAGACGCATCAAGGGAATGGATGAGTTCCTAGCGAAGGAGAGTACTAAGCCCACCCAGTACGATGAAGGCATGGTGAGAAGCTACATCCAGGGGATTGAGATTTACGACGACCACTTCCAGGTAATCTTCAAGGCTGGAGTAGAGGTGGAGATTAAGAGATAATTACCAATATGAGCGTTTAGGTGTGTTGAGAGATAGTATGGTCTATCTCTTTTTCTTTTAACGATAGGGATGATATTAGGGTATGCCAGCGTGCCCCCTGTTGATAAATATTGTTGTTTGCTTTATCAGAAGTTTGTCGCTTATTATGGAAGAAACAGCTAGAGGGAGAATCAATGTAATGTATGAGAGCTTAACTAGGTACTTGGCAGAGTTTAGAAACAAAGATTTTGGAAAGATTGTGAGTGAAAAATATGATGGAATATCCAGGGAGATTCCTCATGTATGCTACTCGGAAGTTGTTAGCCGATTCATCAAATCTGTACACGAGTTTGTGGACAGGCATAAAGAGCTGCAAAACTACTCTAAAATTCTTGAAGATAATTCTATCGAGTGGGGTACAAGATCAATGAAAGCTGCCGATGTTGATAAGCTTGATACACAGTGTGTTCTTGCATTGATTGTGGGAGCTGTCAGAGCAGATAGATTTTGTGATGGTGCTCTTCTTGGTTTCATTGAGGATGGGGCAATCTCTAAGTGGCTTGAGAGACTGAAAAGAATTGATATGGAATTGGAGTGATTCTTCGCAATGGATATTGTTATAGCGGCATAAATAAGATATTTGTATTCTTATGCACTATTAAACGATAGCAAGAATTTTTATAAACGATATGGGTGCACTATTAGGCTATCGTTTAATAGTACTAAAACTGGGCTTGACGTACATCCTGTCGTCTCAAGCCACATCGAGACAGTTGTCTTAATGTCGAGGGTATGAACACACCCTAAAGTAAAGGGTTTATATATAAAGACTTAGAAATAGGCTATCGTTTAAGAGTGTAAGGAAGGCTAACAAATCCTAAATCGTAGGAAGTTCGTGGATAGATATCGAAACACATAACGTTTGAAAGTGCACACCCCTTTATGATATGGGTGCACTTTAGATAGATGCACACACCCCTTGAAAGCTGAATATTTATGCATTTGGGGTGAATAAATTGATTTCCTAACGATTATTATCATAGATGTGACAAAATGACATGAAAAATATTGCTTTTTGCCAGCTAAGGTATTACTTTGTATGTATGGAGTATTAAATGTGTACAATTTCATGTAAAGTAGATGAAAAAGTTAAAACCAATGCTGAAGCAATCTTTGATTCTCTTGGAATCTCTATGTCGGCAGCAATTAATATGTTTCTCAGAGCTGCCATAAGGGAGGAAGGGCTTCCTATTAGTACCAAACTTAAGACTAGAGAACAGCTGATAAAAGAAAGGGTAGAGGAATCTGAAGACGAGAGTAACCTTTCTCCTGTTTTCAATAGTATGGAAGAAGCAAAAGCCTGGTTAAATGCTTAAACTCCGTATCACAAAGAGCTTTAAGAAAGATTATCTTCTCATGAAAAAGCGGGGCTATGATATTTCTCTGCTGGATAGTGTTGTTTCAAGATTGTTAAAAGGAGAAAAACTTGAGGCTAAATATAAAGACCATATTCTCAAAGGAAAATATACTGGCCTACGCGAATGTCATATTCTTTCTGACTGGCTTCTGGTTTATAGGATAATTAATTCAGAGTTGATTTTGGAATTGTGTTATACGGGAACACATTTCGGACAGCCGTTATTGTTTTAATCTTTCTTGTTGTTCTTGTCGTCCTGGTGCTTCCTGAAGGGAAAAGTGCCGATGAGAGGCTAAAGGAGGCCATAATCAACAACGATAGGGACGGAGTTAAGAAAGCTCTCAATGACGGAGCTAATCCAAATATGGAGATTAACGGCTATTCTGCTCTTGCCCAGGCTGTGAGACAACTTAACGAGCGTTATAAAGATATCACAATAGTTAAGGCACTTGTTTCTGCAGGTGCCGATTATACTGAGCCACTTATTATCACAACGGCCATGAAGCTGTGCGCCAATGAATCGTATCTATTAGATCTTGAGACCGAGTTTGTTCCATACATCATCTCCCTCGGTGCAGATGTAGATACGAAGATTGACGAAGTAAACGATGTATTCTGTGTTGCTGTAAAGCATAGCCTGAACTACAGGATACTCTATGCTGCAGTAGTTGCAGGCTGTAATGTCGACAAAGATATCGACAAAGGAGAATATCTTCCACTTGAGTATGTGGTAAGGACGGCAAAACACAACGAAGTGAGCACGCTCGTGAATCTTGGCTCAGAAATTCCTCAGTCGATTGACGGGAAAACGGTGAAGGAATATGTGCTCGAGCGTTATGGGACGGATGTTGCCAAGAGTTTCTACTCCAGTGTTTTCTCTCTTTAAGGATAGCAGAGTATGAAGGTTGTACTTATTCTTATCGAGTGCCTGATTACAATTCTTGTTATTGTTGGAATCTCTCTTTTCAATAAGCTTACACGTCTCAAAAACAAGTGTGACGCCTCAAGGGGCGTAATAAAGGCGCACCTTATGAAGAGATATTCGCTCTTTACTCGCCTTATCGATATCACAAAAGGGTACAGCAAACACGAGAAGGAAACGCTTGAGGGTGTAATCAGAGAAAGACGACAGTTTGATTCCTCCAGACTGGATAATATCATATTGGTACTTGAAGAAAAGTATCCGGAACTCAAAGCTGATAAGAACTTCATAAGTCTTGCTTCTCAAGTGGAAGATGTAGAGAAGGATCTTCTCAAAGCACGTGAAGAATATGGAGAGTATGTGCTTTCCTACAACAATGCAGTTACTGTATTCCCATCAAATATCTTTGCATTCTTATTCGGATTCAAACCCCTTGAGTATATAGAATAAAGTGGGTCTGGTTTATCTGACTCTGCATTCGAATCTTTCTGATGACCTTTACGATTCGTTTTTGCTCAGTTTATAATTGTCTTATCTTTTCATAGGTAAAATAACCAAGGAGAATGCAGAAATGGCAGAGGAGATAATTAGTACAAGTTCTTTACCTCAGAGTGAGATATATTCTTCCGTACGCAGTTATATCATCAGCGCTCAAAGGCAGGTATATTCTGCTGTTAACTCGGCGATGGTTAGAGCCTACTGGAATATAGGGAAACTGATTTATGAAACAAGCGATGAGAGCGATAGGGCGGGATATGGTAAGCAGCTTCTGCAGTATCTATCTCAGAAATTGACTGCAGAGTTCGGTAAGGGATATACAGCAGGCAATTTGAGAAATATGCGCCAATTCTATCTCATATTTCCAAATTGCTACGCACTGCGTAGCGAATTGAGCTGGACTCATTATCGGCTCTTGATGCGTGTTGAAGACGAGGATGCGCGCAATTTTTACCTTGATGAGGCAGTAAAGGCAGGGTGGAGTTCCCGGCAACTTGAGAGACAGATTAACTCTTTCTACTATCAGAGGATTCTTAAGAGTGGAGATAAAGATGTTGTTAGAAATGAGATTAACACCCTAGAGAAGAAGAGTGAGTATGAGAAGATTATCAAAGATCCGTATGTGCTTGAATTTCTGGATCTTCCTCCTAATGAACATTTTTATGAGTCTGAACTAGAGCAGGCGGTGATAGACCACCTTGAGAAGTTTCTTCTTGAACTGGGCAGAGGATATTCATTTGTCGCAAGACAGAAACATTTCAGAGTTGATGACGAACATTTTTATATTGACCTTGTTTTTTACAACTATATTCTTAAGTGCTTTGTCCTGATTGATTTGAAAATCGGAAAATTGACACATCAGGACTTGGGACAGATGCAGATGTACGTGAACTATTATACCCGTGAACTTATGAATGAAGGTGATAATCCCCCAATCGGAATAGTTCTATGTGCTGATAAGAGTGATACTCTCGTGGAATATACTCTTCCTGAGGGGAATAAGCAGATCTTTGCCGCAAAGTATCTTCCGTACATGCCGACAAAGGAAGAGCTTAGGAGAGAACTTAATTTAAAAGAGTTTGAGAAAAAACAATTGGATACTATTTGAAATTATTGTTTAGTGCTCATCTTTTATAACATGCGGATGTGTGTTTTCCGGACTATCGTTTAAACGTGCAAAAAATATTTCTAAAGTACATACTGTCGTCTCAAGTCACATTGAGACAGTCATCTTAATGCCGATGGTATGAACACACCCTAAAACAATGATATTAGGCTTAAAGACTTCTATATAGGCTATCGTTTAAGAGTGTAAGGAAGGCTAACAAATCCTAAATTGTAGGAAGTTTGTGAATAGATATCAAAACACATAACGTTTAATTATGCACACCACTTTACACGATATTGGTGCACTTTATATAGAGCACACACCCTTGGAAAACAGAATAATTAAGATTGGTGATGGGTAATTGGCAAAAGAGGTCTGAGTGTGGACAAGATGAATATTTTCATATTGTTATTGACAAGTGTCTTAGCCTAAATGTCAGAATAAATGCGTACGAGTAGATGTTGGTTAGTTTTCTAGTGAACATCGGAGTTGCTTATAGGAGGGATGATTAGTGCAATACGATTGGATAGATTTTTATACGGAGTTTGCAACAAAACTACTAGCTTTTAAGTTGGATAGAAAGCCTCTTGTTAAAAAATTATATGCTGTATATGACATTGCAGGGATTAGCATTCCTAAGCTTGAAAGTAGCGACGAGATTATTGATATCGACCCGTTTACAATCTTTGGCACATTCAACAAAGGAATCACAAACGCTAATAGAATCGCTATCCTTAACGGAATTGCATCAGAGTTCGGAGTCTCTGCAGCAGTGCCTAGTAATTTTGATGGTATTCCGGTTCTTAATAATCTTCAGGCTATGTTCTACGGTTTTAAGGATGATAGAAAGGTAGACGACATTGATAACCTATGGAGTTTGTTTGAGACAGCGCTTATACTTGCGGACGATGATACAGAGGAAAACCGTCAGAAATTTTCAGAGGTTTATGACAAGGTTCATGATCAGCTTTGCATTCGTTGGAACATTACGATGGGCCTCTATTGGATTCGTCCTTACACTTTTATCAATCTGGATTCTAGAAATCGCTGGTTTATGGCCGATGCCAAGAATATGCCTGGCGAGTTTGTTGTCGTTGCTGAAAATACATTTAAGAAAGTGCCGTATGCCGCAGCATATCTTAGGATAAGAGATTTGTGCAAGAAGGTTCTGGAGGCGGGTGAATACAAGTACAAGAACTTTCCGGATTTGTCCTATACGGCATGGGTTGTCTCGGAGCAGGTAAACAAGGAGAAATCAGCAGAAAAAGAGAAAAAGACATCTAAGGCGGAATTCCTTAAGTGGTTTATGCCATTATTGCAGGCACTTCGAGATTTAGGAGGAGCCGCAACACCTGCAGATGCAAGAAAGAAAATCATAGAAAATGAGCATCTGTCGGATGAGATGATAAACGAAACCAGAGGCAAGTCGAAAGTTAACAAATTTGAAAATGAAGTTGCTTTTGCCAGAAACTATCTTGTTGGAGCAGGCTATATTGATAAGAGCGTAAGAGGTGTATGGTCTCTTACTGAAGCTGGTAAGACTGTGGAATTAACAGCAGAAATGGCATCTGACATTTTCAAAAAAGGTGTCTCCGATGCAAAGCGTAGGAAATCAAGTGATAGTGATGCTCTTGCTGATAGGGATGTCGACACGGTTCATTACTGGCTTTATGCTCCGGGGCAGAAAGCTGATAAATGGGAAGAATGCTATAAGAATGGATATATGCTTCTAGGCTGGGGGAAGATTGGAGACCTAAGAGTATTCAGCTCTAAGGATGAAATGAAAAAGCAGATGCAGCAAGTATACGGCGGCAGCAGCTCTTACACGAATTCTGCTCATGCTGTCTGGCAGTTCGTTCACGATATTAAGATTGGTGACGTTGTATTTGCCAAGAATGGCAACAATGGCATCGTTGGTAAGGGAATTGTTGAGTCTGACTATGAATACGACATAGATCGTGCAGATGAGTATTCCAACGTCAGAAAGGTGAATTGGACCAATAAAGGCGATTGGACTATTAATCACCAGTCTCCACAGAAAACCTTGACTGATATTACTCCATATAGCAACTTCGTGCAGGAGATCAAGGATTTATTTGAGGATGATGATATCGTTGATGATGAGCAGGAAGTTACCTATCCGGAGTACACAGTTGAGAATTTTCTCGATGATGTGTACATGTCTGAAGATGACTATTGTAGATTGGTTGGCTTACTTAGAAATAAGAAGAATATTATCTTGCAGGGAGCTCCAGGAGTAGGAAAAACGTATGTGGCCAAGCGCCTAGCCTATTCTATGATGGGAGTAAAAGACGTTGAGCGTGTTATGATGGTACAGTTTCATCAGAGCTATTCCTATGAAGATTTCATTATGGGCTTCCGGCCATCTAGTACGGGTTTTGAGTTGAAGAAGGGAGTATTTTACAATTTCTGCAAGAAGGCTGAGGTAGATAGTGATAACGAGTATTTCTTTATCATAGATGAAATCAATCGAGGCAATCTTAGTAAGATTTTTGGTGAACTGTTTATGCTGATTGAAAATGATAAGCGTGGAAATGCACTGCAGCTTCTGTATTCTGATGAGAAGTTTACGGTCCCGAAGAATGTCTATATTATCGGTATGATGAATACTGCAGACAGAAGTCTTGCGTTGTTGGATTATGCTCTTCGCAGAAGATTCGCTTTCTTTGATATTAAGCCAGGGTTTGTTACTCCGGGCTTCCGCGAATATCGAATGGCATTAGATAATGAGAAGTTCAATAAGCTGATCAACTGCGTAGAGAGCTTGAATAAAGTGATTTCTGCAGATGAATCTCTGGGCGAAGGATTCTGCATCGGCCACAGCTACTTCTGCAATTTGCAGTCTGATACAATTGATGCTGATTGGCTCTATAGCGTTGTGGAATATGAGCTGATACCACTGCTGAAAGAATATTGGTTTGATGAACCAATGAAAGTGAAAGATTGGAGCGAAAATCTAAGGAGTGCCATTAGGTGATACCGATACATAACCTCTACTATATGCTGTCCTATGCTTTTCAGGTATTGAATGAACAAGGCTATAAGAATATAGCTACAGAACAATTTCATAATACTGCTGAGTTGATGGCGGCTATCTTAGAAAAAGGTATCGTGGTTCAGTTAAAGCGAGGACTGGGCAAAGAATATATTCCAGAGACGGAGGCCTTGTCTTCTCTCAGAGGAAAAATTGATATTGCAGAGTCCATCAAGACGCAATCAATGCTACGCAAACAGCTAATCTGCACATATGATGAGTTCTCGCATAACAACACTATGAACCGAATCATCAAATCTACAGTTGAACTTCTCCTTCGCTCGAATATATCGAAACAGTATAAGAAGAAGCTTAAGAAGTTAATAGCGTATTTTGGTGAAGTAGATCTTATTGATTTGTACACGGTAGATTGGAGTTTCCGGTACAATCGAAACAATCAGACCTACCGTATGTTGATTTCGGTTTGCTACCTAGTAGTGAAGGGATTATTGCAGACGCAATTTGATGGAAGTACCAAGCTAATGGATTTTCTAGATGAGCAGCGCATGTGCCGATTATATGAGAAGTTCATACTGGAATATTATAGGAAAGAATTCAAAAACAAGATAACTGCAAATGCATCACAGATTTCGTGGCAATTGGATGATGAAGAAAACTCCATGTTGCCGGTCATGCAAAGCGACATTATGCTCCAAAGAGATGATAGAGTTCTTATTATCGATGCAAAATACTACCAGCATAGTACGCAAGTACAGTTTGACAAGTATATGCTTCATTCGGACAATCTTTATCAAATTTTTACTTATGTTAAGAACAAGGGATATGAGCTGAGAGATAAAGGCCATAAGGTTTATGGAATGTTGCTGTATGCAAAGACTGATGAAGATGTATATCCAGAGCATGTTTATCACATGAGTGGAAACCAAGTTAGCGTCAGAACATTAGACTTGAATAAGCCGTTTAAAGAAATCGCAGAGCAGTTAAATGCAATAGTGAGTATGCATTTTAGTTTGTGAAGGAGGCTCTATATATGACAAAGAAAAAAGATGAAATAACTATCCGCTCCAGTGCAGCGGAATACCTAACATATGTTGCCTCAGTTGGGGCTCAGAGCGATAGTATTGAAATGCGTTATGAAGATGAGAATATATGGCTGACGCAGAAGATGATGGCCGTGCTGTATGATGTTTCTGTCTCGGCTATCAACCAGCATCTGAAAAGAATTTTTGATGACGATGAATTGGTTGAGAGTTCAGTTATTAAGAAATACTTAACAACTGCAACTGATGGAAAGTGCTATCAGACAAATCATTACAACCTACAGGCAATCATTGCTGTTGGCTTTAAAGTCAACAATGAAAGAGCTGTACGATTTCGTAAATGGGCCGGACAGATAGTGAAAGACTATACTATTCAAGGCTGGACAATGGATGTTGAACGCCTGAAGAAAGGAACGATGTTTACGGATGAATACTTTGAACGTCAGTTAGAATACATTCGTGAAATCCGCTTGTCAGAGCGCAAATTTTAGGGTCAAATTCTTTAGTGGTGGTTTCGCCTTCCAACATCAGGGTGTAATCGAGGT
>CAVFXW010000052.1:0-18222 GCA_963626675.1 Clostridium sp. CAG:452
GGGGGAGAAATCTCAGCCATGATGCTCTGGTAATTTATTACCGAGTAGTTCACTATTGATAAGATTCGTCAGACAAAATAATCTGATATAAAATCAAAAAATGAAATTGATTGATAAACGTATACTTCAATTTTATTCGATAGTAAGAGCATATATGATAATTGGATAAATCAGTCTAATTTGTTAGACTATCGGGGTGCTTAAAGATAGAATAGAAAACATAGATAAATATTATTCTTTAGATAACTCGCTTCGTGACTTTTCAAACGAAGTTCTTCTATCTGCTAAAGAGGAAGAATCTTTTTCATGTGACAAATTACACACAACTCTTTTCTTTGTTGAAGATGGAAAATCAAGTTTTGCAACTAGCTGGAGAGAAAATGAACTCAATAGGGAGGTTCTTGCCGTCATGAGAGCTCAAAAGGGTGAGTTCGTCCTATATCTTCCGGGAGAGCCTTATGTCATAAGAAATGACAAGAATGCAAATGTAAAGGTTTGGAGGGTGTAGGTATGTTTTCAAAAAAAGTAGCTACTATAAGAAATCTGAAGATCGGTGGGGATAACAGCGTCAAAGTACAGACTATGTATGATGACGCAATTAATCACATCAACCCAGAAAATGTTGTAAAAAGAATTTATTCGCTCCAGTCTCAAGGCTGCGATCTAATACGCTTCAGCTATGTCTCGTCTCTCGATAAAGAGAATTTTACATATATTGCCAAGCACTCTCCAATTCCTGTTGTTGCAGATATTCATTTTGACTATAGGCTTGCTCTAGAAGCGCTTGATAGTGGCGCCGACAAAATTAGAATTAATCCCGGAAATATTGGGGAAAAGTGGAAGACTAAACTTATTGTAGAGAGAGCAAAAGAAACGGGAGCTGCAATACGTATAGGCCTCAACACGGGATCTTTACCACGACACGATAAAAATACAGATGAATCACGCCTTATGGTCGATATTGGGCTTGAATATATTTCAGATTTCGAGAGTTGGGGGTTCTATAATACCGTTGTATCTCTCAAGAGCAGCGACATAGATAAGACGCTTTTCTCATATAGGCTTTTTTCATCTTTAAGTGATTATCCATTGCATTTAGGTGTAACAGAGGCTGGGAATGCCATAACAAGTTGTGTTAGATCCTCCTGGGCACTAGGTAATCTTCTCAAAGAAGGTATTGGCGATACTATCCGTATATCTATCAACGGATCAATTGAGGACGAGGTACTTGCTGCTAACGAAATTCTTCGTACTGTAGGTTTAAAAAAAGGTGGAGTCAGGATAGTAGCTTGCCCTAGGTGCGGGCGGCACACTTTCGACTCTGTCTCCTTCCTCGAGAGGGTACAGGGGGAGTTATTATCTATTGACAAGAATATAACAGTTGCAATAATGGGATGCTCTGTCAACGGTCCCGGTGAAGCCCATAATGCTGACTATGCAGTAACAGGAAACGGCAGAAAGATCTTTATCTACAAGAAGGGTGAACTCTATAAAACTGTAGATGATCCATTAGAAGCAGAGAAAGCACTATTCGAGGTTATAGATAATGAGTGACAGCATAATCATAAAGGGTGCTCGAGAACACAACCTCAAGAATGTAGACATTACAATTCCGAAGAATAGTCTTGTTGTTATATCGGGGCTATCCGGCTCAGGAAAGAGCTCATTGGCTTTTGATACGATTTTTGCAGAGGGACAGCGTAGGTACATGGAGTCTCTCTCGTCCTATGCAAGAATGTTTCTCGGACGACTTGAAAAACCAGATGTCGACAGCATAGAGGGTCTTAGTCCTAGTATTGCGATAGAGCAGAAGTCAACTAATCGCAATCCTCGCTCTACTGTAGGAACTGTTACCGAGATATATGATTATTACCGACTTCTATGGGCTAGAATTGGAAAGATATATTGCCCTAAATGTGGTAAAGAGATAGATGAAGTTACAATTGACCAAATCATCGATTTTATATTCTCTCATCCCGAGAACGGTAAACTCATAATACTTTCCCCAATAGCAAGAGGAAAGAAGGGGGAGTTCAAATCTGTATTAGAGGATGCTAAGAAAACAGGGTACCTTAAGATCGAGATAGACGGACACCTTTATTCTTTAGAGGACGAAATTCCAGCTCTTGAAAAAAATATTAAACACAATATTTCCATTGT
The DNA here is from genome assembly GCA_963626675.1 of Clostridium sp. CAG:452. Classification (GTDB taxonomy): domain Bacteria; phylum Spirochaetota; class Spirochaetia; order Sphaerochaetales; family Sphaerochaetaceae; genus Ornithospirochaeta. The sequence goes on from CAVFXW010000052.1 coordinate 2,161, forward strand.
TATTGATAGGGTAAAAAACTCTCCTTTATCCCGTACACGTATTAGTGAAGCAATAGAAAAGGCTGTTGAACTCAGTGGTGGACTTGTTCTTGTGCATTATCTAGATGAAGGAAAAAGAGAACTATACAATCAAAAGAACAGCTGCCCCGAGTGTGGTGTTGCTGTTCCCGATCCCGAGCCAAGACTTTTTTCCTTCAATTCGCCCATTGGCGCTTGCCCAAAATGTAATGGACTAGGATACAAAGAAGAGTTCGATGTAGATAAGATAATTCCAGACAAAAGTGAGAGCTATCTAACAGGAGGAATTCTAACACATAGTCCACAAGCAAAGACATATCGAAGTGGCTTAGAGGCTCTCTACGCTCATTATGGCTATGATCTAGCGACACCATTTGAAAAATTACCGTCTTATCTAATGGATATAATTCTATACGGAGGCGGCGATAAACTCGATTATTCCTATTCTTCATCAAATGGAAAGACATATATACAACATAAGGAATACGAAGGAATAATTCCCGAACTGACAAGACGACGCAAGATGACCGAGAGTATGGGGATGATGACCTTTTATGACCAATACACGAGCTTAATTACGTGTCTTGAATGCTCAGGCATGAGACTTAAAAAAGAAGCACTTTCCATAAAGGTGAATGGACTTAATATAATTGATGCAACAAAGATGAGTGTTAAAGAGTCTCTTTCCTTTTTTAATAATTTATCTCTTACAGATAATGAGAAGATGATTTCTAGTCAAATATTGAAGGAGATAATTTCGCGCCTAACATTTCTCGAGAATGTAGGGCTGGGGTATCTTACGCTATTTCGTTCTGCAGATACTCTTTCTGGCGGGGAGAGCCAAAGAATAAGGCTCGCAACTCAAATAGGTTCTGCTTTAAGCGGTGTATTGTATGTTCTAGATGAACCATCGATAGGATTGCACCAAAGAGACAATCAAAAACTTATCGACACTCTACAGCGCCTCAAGAGCCTAGGAAATACCGTCATTGTTGTTGAGCATGATGAAGATACAATTCGTGAGGCCGATTATGTAATCGATATGGGAAAAGGTGCCGGTGTTAATGGTGGCGAGGTCATAGCAAAAGGTACGCCGGAAGAGATAGAAAAGAATAAAGAATCAATAACGGGACAATTTTTATCCCGAGCGCTTAGAATAGATGTTCCTGAAAAGAGGCGAAAAGGAAACGGAAAGACTATTACTGTAAGAGGATGCAGAAAGAATAATTTGAAGAATATAGATGTAACTCTTCCTCTTGGAAAGTTCATATGTATTACAGGGGTATCTGGATCGGGAAAGAGTACGTTTCTCAATGAGATATTGCAACCTGCAATAAAACGTAAGCTCGGACATAAGAGTGAGAAGAAAGATGGTTATGAGAGCATAGAAGGCTTGGAGAATATCGACAAATTAGTTGCAATAGACCAAAGCCCGATAGGACGAACTCCTAGATCTAATCCAGCAACATATATCGATCTTTTCACTCCGATACGTGAGCTATTTGCTTCAATGAATGGGGCAAAAGAACGTGGATATACGCCGGGGAGATTTTCTTTCAACGTTCCCGGGGGTCGATGCGAACACTGCTCTGGTGACGGCACGATAAAAATAGAGATGCACTTTCTCTCGGATGTTTATGTAAAATGTGATGTATGCAAAGGAAAAAGATATAACAAGGAGACTCTCAGCGTAACTTATAAGGGAAAGAATATAAGTGAAGTATTAGATATGACAGTCGCTGAAGCGTACTCTTTCTTCGGACCGCATAACAAGATTAAGCGTAAGCTCGAAACGCTGATGGATGTCGGATTGGATTATATTACACTCGGGCAAAGTGCACTCACACTTTCAGGAGGAGAGGCACAAAGAGTTAAACTCGCACTAGAATTGAGTAAAGTTCAAACTGGACGGACGATATATATTCTTGATGAGCCTACAACAGGACTCCATTTTTATGATGTAAAGAAGCTACTTGAAGTCTTAAATCGACTTGTTGACCAGGGTAATACTGTAATAGTAATAGAGCACAATCTGGATGTAATTAAGGAAGCAGATTGGATAATTGACCTCGGGCCCGAGGGAGGAGAAGAGGGTGGAAATATTGTAGAGTGCGGTACTCCGGAGACAATTTCCCTTTCTTCTTCGTCTTACACGGGATATTATTTAAAGAAATATTTGAAGAAACAGTGAAAAGAATAATTACACTTCTCTTATTGTCACTAATTCTATTTTCCCTCGAAGCGCTTAGTCTCGAGACAATTTACTATGCAAATAGCTCTCAACTAATACAAATGGCAGAGGCTCGTAATTTAGATACATCGGGAAGCGCGGAGGAAATAAAACAGCGCCTATACGATTATTATGGCTATGATAAAGATAGCGTTGCATTAAGTAATAGTAAGGAAGAAGATGTAGAGTATATATTGAATATAATATCGGCAGAAAATGTTTCCTCAAATGAATCGACATTTACTTTAAGTGGTAATGTAGTTATAGATTTTATTTCAAACGATAAATCTACAAAAAGACTATCGGCTTCTAATATTATTATCGACATAGATAGAAAGATTATCACCTCACTAGGAGACGCAAAATATTTAGATAGTACAGATAACGCTCAAATAAAAGAAATCCAGGCAGACATACTCACAGTAAGCTGGGAAGATGGTAATATATACATAACAGATGGTCTTACAACTACAGAGAGAAAGAACAGTGAAAATAAGAAAATTAATTTTTACACTTCAGGTGAAAGACTATACTACCTGGATGAAGGAGCAATTATTTTTGATGAAGGCTACATAACATCAAATAATAAAACAAAATATTCTTCTATTTCTGCATCAAAGATTCTCATCCTTCCGGGAGAAGATATGTTCATAAGTAACGCGAGGCTCAATATCGGACGCGTTCCTTTGTTTTATCTTCCTTTCTTTTTCTTCCCCGGATCAAAGATACTCGGCAATCCTTCGTTCGGATTCGATTCAATAAAAGGTGCTTTTTTAAATACATCTTTTGAAATCATAGGTACTTATCCCAAAATTGAGGAAACAGACGAATCCTCATCATTCTCGAGCCTATTAAAGAGCACGGACAAGAAGGGCGAAGAAGTACGTGAGGGTTATTATTATAGTGAAAGCGATAGAGAGCTAAGTGGAATCGAGCGCTTTGCACGCTCTAGTGAGAGTTACCTCGTACTTATGGCTGATTCTTACTCCGGAGGAAATAAGGCAACGATATTAAAAAAGGGAGGAGTGCATGTTGCTCTGGATGGAGTTTTCAATTTATTTTCAAAAAAACTCAAGATAAACATACTTACAGGCTTAGCTACCCCCGAGAGTACGATTGGTACATCTACTCGTTACTATGGAAATAATTCGCTTTCTTTCTCTTCAAACGGTCTTAATATTTCACTACAATTTCCCTACTACTCCGATAGAACTGTTTTGTATCACTACTTAAATAGGCAGACCGGCTTCTCGTATGGCCCATTATTAGGAGGTACAAGTACATTTAAAAGCGATTACTCATCGAGTATCTCATCATTTACAAGGTCGGTAGTACTTACATATTCTCTTCCGTCTACTGCCGAGATTCCATTTGTATCATCATTTTCTTTGAAGAACTTCTCTATAGAAGGTAACTACTATATTCCAAATACTTCTTCAGAAATCACTGAAAATAGTGTAATTGAAAGTTATTCTCTGCCTGAAGTTTCTTTTGAAATGAAAGGTACGATTTTTTCACTAAATTCCAATAACAATAAAGAAAACAGTACAGAAGAAAAAAGTAGCAAAATAGAACAGGAAGAAAATGATATCCTTCTTCCTTCTCTCTACTCTCTTTCAAATACAAAGACCAAAGATAGTAGTACAAATTCCTCCTCGAGTGCACTTAGTCTTACATATTCAATAACAGAAGATTTTACTAACAAAATTAAGAACAACACTACACTAAGCGAGAAAGAAGACGAGAATATTGCTTCTACCACGTATATGAGAATGGAGATGAATGGGAATATAAGAAATATCATATCTCTTTCAAATTCATTCTCAACTTCGTTCATCTATTCTTATTCAAAGAATCACTTGAAAAATACGTGGAGGGAAAAGTCATCTCTCAATCCTGTAAATACATTTAAGCTTTCATCACAATTTCTTTCTTTGACCTATACTCTTTCAATTAAACCTATTATTTACAACACAGTTGAAAGCGAGAGCGAAAATAAGACCATAGAGCAGAAGAATTTCGATTTTACTACAGAATTTATCAAGACTCACTCTCTCTCGTGGTCGAAATCATTTACAACAAATTATGGAACATTCACAGGGAACATTGAGTATTGTCTTCCTCCTCTCGAGAGTACACTTCTTCCATCAATAAAGTGGAGTAAGAACTCCCTCTCTCTATCTTTATCCCTCCTATTTAAAGAAAACTCGGGAGTCTTCATCTCCGATATAATGAAATTAATATTATCTTATTCTTCTACTTATCTAACTCTATCAAGTAATGTGAATTATCAGACGAAGAACTTATTTGATAATGGCGATTATTTATCTCCGCTTTCTATTGTTTCAACAATTCGTTTACAAAATAAAAGCAAGAAATACTATATAGAGACGAGTATAGAAGGTAGTGGAGAAGAGGAGAATTTCATCAAGCAAATTAAAACTAGTCTTTCTCTTGATATAATGAATCTAACGGTTTTACATAAGAGCCAAAGTAACGATAAAATAGAACTCGATAATATTTCCCTATCGACAAATTTAAAAGGTAAGTCGTTCCAATTTTGGAAGGGTAGAGTCTATTTTTCATTCGGCTTAGAGAGCATTGTATTTTTAAATCAACAGGATAAAACCAAGTCATATTTAACTGTAAGTCCTAATATAACAATGAGTATAGCAGAGTTTATTGATGTAAAATTTTCTCTCAAGAGTCAGAACAACAGGCTTGGAGAATATTATGATGGTGATAAGTTTTCTTTTTCCAAAATGTATGAGGATTTAAAGAGGAGTTTCGACTTTACAGGAAACGGAAGAACAAAAACAAATTTCATTCTTCAAAATATTTCACTTGATATCGTGCATTACATGGAAGACTGGACTTTGAATGCCGAATATTCGACTCTTTTTGTAAAAGGAAGTGATAATGGTAAAACAGTATATACACTTCAACCCTCTATATCTGTATACTTATCATGGAACACGATGCCGGATTTAAAGGCCCAGGAGAGCTGGTCGAAAGACGTCTCCGGCGTATGGACGAGGAAATAGTGGCTGAAACATATATCTTTAGTGACGATAATGAAGGGCTAATCCTAGGCCCTAATGACAGGAACCTGTCATATCTTGAACTTCTTCTTGGCTCAGACATAACAGTAAAAGGCAATACTATTATGGTCTGGCGTAATAGCCCTGTCTTTATTCCCCTTATGAAGAGACTTGAAAGTGTTTCTATGGAGCGTGGCGCACTTACTGAAAGCGAAATATATATGGAGTTTCAGGAGATACAGGAGAGTATAGAGAATATAGATGAAAAAAAAGAGGATGAAGTTGTTAAGGGGAGAGAATCGATAAATGTGCTTGGTAAGACTGTATGGCCGAAGAGCCGCGCCCAGCGTGAATTTATTTCTGCACTCTTTTCCAGTCAATTGATTTTCGCCTCCGGCACAGCTGGATCTGGTAAGACATTCCTTTCCGTTTCTTATGCACTCGAAATGGTTCTTTCTGGTAAAAAGAACAAAATCGTTCTTACTCGTCCTGTTGTTGAGGCTGGTGAATCACTTGGTTTTCTCCCCGGGGACCTAGCGCAGAAACTTAATCCATATTTAAGACCTTTATATGATGCTTTTGATCTTCTTCTTAATCCCCAGCAAATAAAGCGCCTTGAAGAAAACGGAACAATAGAAATAGCACCATTGGCATATATGAGAGGAAGAAGTTTAAATAACAGCGTCGTAATACTTGATGAAGCGCAAAATACCACAAAAGGCCAGATGAAGATGTTTCTTACGCGTCTAGGAGAATCGAGTACTGCAATCGTAAATGGAGATCCAACACAAATAGACCTTCCGAGAAAAGAGGATAGTGGATTTAACGAAGCGTTGAAGATTCTTGATGGAATTTCTGGTGTCTCTGTGATAAGATTTACTAGTCGTGACACAGTAAGATCTCGCTTAGTGAGAGATATTGTTAGAGCTTATTCTATCGAGGAGAATAACCATGAGTAAGAAAGAGGATTTAAAGCGTGTAAATTTCAAATCCTTTTCAAGAGGACAATTCATTACATTTATAATATTGGTTATTCTTACTTTCCTTATTTCCTCGGCTATTCCCATACTACTTTCTTCAAATTCACTTTTTTCAGTTAGTACATCAAAAGAGTATACAGTAAAAGAACTCAGCGACGAGAATCTTGTCTCTCCGATAAGTTTTTCATACATCGATGAAATTGAAACCGAAAAAGCCCGTATGGAGGCTCAAAACAGTGTAATTCCGTACTTTACTTATTCATATAACACATCACTTAGGATGAGCAGAAAAGCTCAAAGTCTATATGACTATATGGTCCTAGGTAGTAGTATTGAGGACTCATCTCTTGACGATGCTAAGGTGATACTCACGTCTTTACTAGGAAGAAGCGACACAGTAGAAAACGCAGCCATACTCCGTGAGGGAGTACAGTTTTTCCTCCTCTCGGGAGTCTTCAGCAGTAAAGACATAGAGTACATGTATGAAAACGGATACAATACAATATATATCAACGGTTCGAGCGAACTCAAATACACATATTCATCTATGTCACGAAGCGTTGATGATTTGATGGTGAATAGTAATATTCACAATCTCTCTTATCGATGGATAATCGATTCCTATCCAGAATTAGAACTTGATGAAGTGCAGATAATTGCTGATTGCATATCTCTTATAGTTGAAGCCAACATATTCTACGACGAAGTCTATACGGAAGCTGTCATAGAAAATGCGCGTAACAGCGTAGAGCCTGTCGTCGTAAATATAGAGAAGGGGGATTACATACTCCGTGTCGATACTCTTGTAACGGAAGAACAACTCAAGACAATCGAAGTCTTGAATTCCAAGAGAGTCAGTTCGATGAGCTTTTCATCTGTTCTACCAAGATTTGTTATTTCTCTATCTGCTATCATTATATGGTTTTACTATTCAGTCGGGCTCATTCAATATGAATATAGAAAAGCGCAGTACACGATAATATCGCTATTATTTGTGCTTCTTTCGCTTTTGTTGGGATTCTTCTTTGCTTGGCGTTTGATCGATCATGGTTTTACTCTCTCGGATTCTCTCATGCCCTTCATATTTTTAGCTCTTATTGGCTGCAGTATTACTAATTCATTAAAATACGGAGTATCAAACGTAATACTATTGAGCATACTATATTCACTATGGCCGAATACTACATTCTTCTCGATTGTATATTATGTAGTCTCAGGAATAATCGTCAGCTACTTCTCTCTCAAGAGTAACGGAAGATTCGATACAATCTCAATTGCCCTCAAGTGTTCGGTAATCCTTTTAATTGTTACTCTTCTATTTTCGCTTCTTACAGCATCTAAGCTCTATAACCTACTTTTCTCTCTTGCGGGAATAGTATTGAATGTGATTATATCTTTTATTCTCTATTCAATCGTACTTCCTATTCTTGAAAAGATATTCAACATTCCAACCAGGCAACGCCTTATTGAGATCAGTTATACAGATAATGCAACAATGACACAGCTCAGTTATGTTGCTCAAGGTACATATAACCATGTAAAGAATGTCGCAGATTTGGCATATAATGCAGCTTTAGCTATTGGATGCAATGCTTCTCTTGCTCTAGCTGGTGCACAATATCATGATATAGGGAAGATGGTGCATCCTGAATATTTTGTAGAGAACCAATCGGACAAGAACGCTCATGACGAAATATCATCTCAACTCTCGTCGTCTATAATCAAGTCCCATGTTAGACTCGGAGTAGAGAAGGGTAAAGAGATAGGCTTGCCTGAGGAAGTATTGGATATAATATCTGAGCATCATGGAAACGACATCATAAAGTACTTCTATAATGAAGCTGTGAAGAATGCAGGAGAGAAGAATACCGTCATGAGAGAGGACTTCATGTATGATGGAGACCCTCCAACGACGAAAGAGAGTGCAATTGTAATGCTTGCCGATTGTACGGAGGCTGCAACTAGAACAATCAAGAGACCGAACCATCAAAAATATGAGAAGTTCATAAGCTCAATTATGATTGATAAAATTGCACACGGACAGCTTGATAACTCAGGTTTGACTATTAAGGATCTCAAGGCAATCAAGGATGCATTCATTCCTATTTTGATTGGTCGTGACCACCATAGAATAAGTTACAATAATGATGACGATAAGGATTAATTATGTATCAAATTGAACCAGAAGATTTTCAATATCATGATTTTGTTGTAAATGCGCTAGATAGGATATTATCATACCTCAAGGAAAAGCGTGATTTCTCTGTAAATTTCGTTTCAAATGATGAAATAGAAAAACTTAATGGTGAATACCGCTCTATATACGCTCCGACAGACATACTCACTTTTCGCCTTCAAGACGGAGATGATGATTTTCCCTCATCTATGGACGAAATGGGAGATATCTTTATATCACTCGAGATGTGCAGAAAGAACGCACAGGAATTCAATGTCGATTTTCTTGATGAATTAGAGCGGCTACTTCTTCATGGCATATTACACCTCAGGGGAATGGACCATAAGACAAATGATTTTTCCATTGAACCCATGCTTATCGAGCAAGAAAGGATCCTTAAAGAGTTAAAATAACTCTTATTTTCTTTCAGAAAGAAAAGTTAATTTTTTTTCTGTTATTTCTTTTCATTTATTGATTTTTTGAAAAGAATAAGTTAAAACATACATGCTTGTTTACGATAGTTTATTATCGAATATCTTTGTTCTATTTATAGGAGAAATAAAAGATGAAAGTTGGTATTAACGGATTTGGTAGAATCGGCCGTTTTGTCTTCCGTGCAGCAATGAGCCGCAAGGATGTTGAGATTGTTGGAATTAACGACCTTTGTCCTGTCGATTATCTGGCTTATATGCTCAAGTACGACACAATGCATGGTCAGTTTGATGGTGAAATTGAAGCTGATTGTGAAAAGAGTGAGCTTGTTGTCAATGGCAAGAGAATCAGAGTTACAGCATGCAAGGATCCTAGAGAGCTTGCTTGGGATAAAGTCGGAGCTGAATATGTTGTTGAGTCAACTGGTCTCTTCCTTACAAAGGAGAAGGCTCAGGCTCATATCGAAGCTGGTGCTAAGTATGTCGTTATGTCCGCTCCTTCAAAGGATGACACACCGATGTTCGTTTGTGGTGTAAACGAAGATACATATGTAAAGGGAACGCAGTTTGTTTCTAACGCTTCATGTACAACTAACTGTCTTGCTCCTATTGCAAAGGTTCTTAATGATAACTTCGGTATCGTAGATGGTCTTATGACAACTGTTCACTCAACAACAGCAACACAGAAGACAGTTGACGGACCAAGCATGAAAGATTGGAGAGGTGGACGCGCTGCTTCTGGCAATATCATCCCATCTTCAACAGGTGCTGCAAAGGCTGTTGGAAAGGTTATTCCTTCTCTTAACGGTAAGCTCACAGGTATGTCAATGAGAGTTCCTACTCTTGATGTTTCAGTTGTTGACCTTACAGTCAATCTTGCTAAACCTGCAACATATGCTGAGATTTGTGCAGCTATGAAGAAGGCTAGTGAGACATCTCTCAAGGGAATCCTCGGCTACACAGAAGATGCAGTTGTATCTTCAGACTTCCTCGGTGATACAAGAACAAGTATCTTCGATGCAAAGGCTGGTATTGCACTTACTGATACATTTGTTAAGGTTGTTTCTTGGTACGATAACGAAATCGGATACTCAAACAAGGTTCTCGATCTCATCGCACACATGAAGAAAGTTAACGGCTGAGTTTTGTTCGCTGACACAATTAGGCCTGTTCAATGAGCAGGCCTTTTTGTCTAATATGGAGTAGATTATGGTACTTAATACAGTTAAAGATGCAGATTTAAAAGGTAAGAGAGTCCTTATCAGAGTAGATTTCAATGTTCCTGTAAAGAATGGTGTTGTTACAGATGATACAAGAATTAAGGCTTCTCTCCCGACTATTAATTATATTCTCTCTCAGGGTGCTAGTCTTGTTGTTATGTCACACTATGGACGCCCAAAAGGAGAGAAAAATCCTGATTTCTCGATGGCTCCTATTGCTTCTGTTTTCGAGAAGGAACTTGGAAGAAAAGTTATTCTTGCTCCAGATGTAATCGGAGATGAAGTAAAGAAGCTAGTAAATTCTCTCAAGAGTGGAGATGTTCTTCTTCTAGAAAACGTAAGATGGTACAAGGAAGAAGAGGCTAATGATCCGGGATATGCTAAAGAGCTTGCTTCTTATGGCGATATTTATGTTAATGATGCTTTTGGAACGGCTCACCGCGCTCATGCTTCAACAGAAGGTGTCAGCAAATATCTTCCGTCCTATGCAGGATTTCTAATTGAGAAGGAAGTCAAGTTCATGGCTCCACTACTAGAAAATCCAGAGCATCCTTTTGTTGCCATCATCGGTGGAAGCAAGGTCTCGAGCAAAATCAGTGTCCTCAAATCTCTGCTAAGAACATGCGATACAATCGTAATCGGCGGCGGTATGGCATATACATTCTTAAAGGTCCTCGGACACAGTGTTGGAAAGAGCCTTGTTGAACTCGATTATCTTGATACAGCAAAAGAATTCCTCTCTGAAGCCAAGAAGAAGGGTGTTAAGGTTATTCTCCCAGTTGACCATGTATGTGCAGAGGAATTTGATGAGAATGCAAAACCAGTATATTGCGACTCTGTTGATGTTCCAGAAACACTTATGGGACTCGATATCGGAAAGAAGACTGTTTCTTTGATTATCGACGAACTAAAAAATGCAAAGAACGTTGTATGGAATGGACCTATGGGCGTCTTTGAATTTAATGCATTCAGTAAAGGCACAGAGAGTGTTGCCAGAGCTCTTGCAGATAGTCAAGCTATCAGCGTTGTCGGTGGTGGTGACTCTGTTGCTGCAATTAATAAGTTTGGACTTGCAGACAAAATCAGTCACGTCTCAACAGGTGGTGGCGCATCCCTCGAGTTCCTCGAAGGAAAGACACTCCCCGGAATTGCTGCACTGGAAAAAAAAACTAGAAAAATCTATATAGCAGGCAATTGGAAGATGAATATTCTTCCATCTGAAGCAAAAATCTATGCAAAAGAGCTACTAGAAGCCTACAAAAAGGCGGGTTGTGATTGTAAATTTATGATTGCAGCCCCCTTTGTAGATCTTCCATTTATTGTTGAAGCTGTAAAGGGCAGTGATGTGATAGTAGCAGCAGAGAATATGGCAGATCATACTTCTGGTGCATATACTGGAGAAGTCAGCCCACTTATGCTTAAGGATATCGGGGTAAATACAGTAATTATCGGTCACAGTGAAAGAAGGCAGTATTACGGCGAGAGCGACGAAATTGTTAACAAAAAGGTTCTTCTTGCACTTGAAAATGGTATGGATGTAGTAATGTGTGTCGGCGAGACACTACTAGAGAGAGAAAGCGGAAAACTCGAAGAAGTGCTTTCTCGTCAGCTTTCCGTAGGCCTCAAGGGTGTCGATAGCGATAAGATGAGTGCTGTTACAATTGCTTATGAGCCAGTCTGGGCAATAGGAACAGGAAAGACAGCAACTCCTGAAGACGCTGACTCAGCACACCTCTTTATACGCTCTACTGTAGCTCAATTATTCTCAAAAGATATTGCAGAAAAGACGATAATACAGTATGGTGGTTCAGTAAAGAAAGAAAATGTTAAAGCATTGATGGCTAAAGAGAACATCGACGGTGCACTCGTTGGAGGCGCATCGCTGTCGCTCGACAAGTTCCTTCCAATCATGGCTTATAACAAGTAATTAGAGGTATTTGAAAAATGGGTGTTTTAGGAATTGTCCTCTTGGTTGTTTTTTGTATAGTTGCATTATTGCTTCTCTTCTTGATTACTATCCAGGGACAGGACAGTGTAGGACTCGGCAGTGTCTTCGGTGGAAATTCAGACTCTGCTTTCGGTAGTGGAACGACGGGATTCATCACCAAGGTGACTGCAATTCTCGCTTGTGTTTTCATGGTTCTCTCTCTTGTCGTTGCTCTTGTCAACAAGTCAAGCGAAGACGAGATTCAGTCTATGATTAAGTCTACTCAAACTACTCAAGTTGAGGGCACAACATGGCTGAGCGATGAGGCAGATACAACTACATCATCCAATTAATTTATTTTGATTGAAGCCGGCTCCTTTATGGGGTCGGTTTTTCTAATTATGTGGAGTATTGATAATGAATGTTGGAATTGTTATCTCAGGTAAATCATCAAAGAGTAACAAATTAATTAATTCAGCTCGGATAATATCAAGTGTCCTCTCTAAAAGAGGGTATTCTTCTGATATCATAAATACTTCACAAGATACAGATAAAAAACTCATACTTTATGATTATCTTATATTTGTATCGGAAACTCTTTCCTTCTTTTCAAGGAAGCTTAGTCCCGCTCTCGAAACGTTTCTTAAAAATTGTGGACCGATAGAGGGAAAAAGAGCAGCAACTCTTCTTACTTCCTCCATGCTTTTTAAACAACGTGCAATGAGCGCGTTTATGAAAACTATTGAAAGCGAGGGTGTGATTTTAAAGACCAGTTTAGTTTTCTCGTCTGATAAAGAACTCTCATCTTTCATTGAAACATTAAATATTGAAAGGAATTATTAAAATCATATGAAAAGATTATTATCCATCGTTTCAATTCTCCTTTTAGTCGCTTTTTCTTTGTCTGCTGCGACTATCTCGTCTCCGGCTGCAACAGTCAATCTCACTAAGAATAAAGTTATCTCAATGGATACTCTTAACAGTGAATATTCATCATATACTTCTCTCGGTTACAGTGTAACTAAGCTTGATGTTCTTAATGCTCTCATTGATGAGATATTGCTTGAGCAGGGAGCTACTAGAGATGGATACTCTGTCACGGACAGTGAAGTCGAGCAGCTTTATCTAGAGCAGAAGAGCTCTGTCGAGAGCCAGCTTGGAGAAAGTATCACTGATGATGACTTTAAGAGCCTTGTTGAAGAGAACTATGGAACTGTAGATGAATATAAGAGCTACCTTAAGACTCAATATATGACACAGAAGTATGTCAGCGGAGTAAAGAGTGAGGAACTTGGTAACGTTGCTGAGCCCACAGATAAGGAAATCAGAACATGGTACAGGCAGAACTCATCTTCATTCATGATGCCGGAAATGGTAAGACTCTCTCTTATTGCAATAGAAAAGACAGATGATGAGAGCAAGAACAAAGAGACACTTAACACACTCAATAATGTTTATTCTCAAATTACATCCGGTATTCTTTCTTTTGAAAAAGCAGTTCAGAACTACAGCGAAGATACTTCAAGTAAATCCACAGGTGGTGACTGGGGCTTTATGAGCGACAACGAGAATACTCGTAGCTCGATGGGAGACGAATTTGTAGATGCTGTCATGCTTATGGACGCTGGCGACATAGAAGGTGTATTCGAAACACCGTATCTCTATTGTATAGTTAAGTGTACTGTACACCAGGATCCAAAGGTATTAGCTATTGATGATACAATCGAGGATTATGGTATTACTGTATATGACTATATATATCAGGGATTGATATATCAAAATAGTCAATATGCTTATATAAACGCATATAATTCACTTTTAGCTGACCTGAGAAATCAAGCAAAGATTAATATACTTTATAAAGAACAATGAGTAATAAATCAGACCGCCATAGAGCAAGAGAAATTGCCATAGGGACTTTATACTCTCTAGATCTAGTCTCCAATCTTCCTCCCAAAGGGGATGATTGGATTCTTTTCCAAGGTTTAAATGATGATGAAATTGCTTCTCTTTCACTTTCTGTGAAGGTTTATGCGAGATTTCTAATCGAGGGAACAATTGAGCACCTTGATGAGTGTGATTCCTTAATTAATCTCTATTCGACTAATAGACCAATAGAGATGATTGATTTAGTCGATAAGGCAATCCTTCGTATTTCTTTCTTTTCTCTCCTTTTCGATAAGGAGACACACCCCACAATCGTCATTGATGAGGCTGTGAAATTATCCCAAGAACTCAGTAATGATGTTTCATTTAAATTCATTAACGGAGTTCTTGATTCATATGTGAAGGGGAAAAGATGATACAATATAAGGATGATTATCAAATAGATATGATTCGCTCATCTTGTAAGCTGCTCGCTGAGATGTTTTGTAGTATTGAAGAAAAAATACGAGAGGGGATGAGCACATGGGATGTAGATAAGCTCTGTGAAGATTTTATGCATCACCACCATGTAAAGGGACCATGCAAGGGATATTTTGGATACCCGAATGTAAGCTGCACTTCACTCAATGATACAATTATTCACGGCATTCCGAATAAACGTGAAATATTGAAAAATGGTGACCTACTTTCTGTCGATGTATGTATAGATAGAGAAGGCTACATTTCTGATAGTACTCATACATACGAGATAGGAAAAGTTTCAGACGAAGTACACAAATTTAATATAGAGACACGTAAAGCCCTCTATTTAGGAATTGATAGTGCCTCTAAGCCTAATGCACGCATTCTCGATATAGGGAGTGCAGTAAGTAATCATGCACGCCGTTTTCATTATGGAATTCTAAAAGATTATTGCGGTCACGGTGTCGGACTAGAGTTACATGAAGACCCCGAGATACCCAATTATTCGGCCATCCATTTAGCAAACCCCAGAATACGTAAAGGAATGGTCTTTGCAATAGAGCCGATGCTTATGATGACTCCATCATCTAAATATAGATTACTTAAAGATGAATGGACTGTTAAGACAGCCGACGGTTCCTTTGGATGCCATTGGGAGCATACAGTTGCCATTACTGATAACGGATTGGAAATATTAACTGAAATATAGGAGATAAATATGGAGCAGCCGAAGAAGGACTTTATTACATGTGATATGATTCGCGACGCAGGTATAATACTAGCTCATAAGATGTATACAGAAGACCATTTCATTCCTGATGTCATCTATGACTCCCTCAGAGGTGGCGCTTACCTAGCGAACGTTATCAGCGAGTATTATAAGCTTCAGCTGAGTAAAATCAATCACACGCCGTCCTTCTATGCAGCTGTCGTTGCACGCTCCTATGGTAAACTTGTAGAACATACCAATAAGGTCGATATAGACGGTTGGACATGGTCACCGAAGAACCTGAAAAAGGGTCAGAAGGTATTAATCGTTGATGATATTTTCGACACAGGACTCACAGTCAATTCTCTTTGTGACACAATTATGAAGCAAGGTATCCCAAGAGAAGATATAAAGGTCGCAGTATATGACTACAAGGTTTCATTATATCAATGGAAGGATGGAAAACCCGCTCTTCCAATACAACCCGATTACTACTGCCGTAAGCATGTTCTCAATAGTAAAGACGATTACCTTTGGATACATTACACATGCCACGAATTCATCGGGTTAACACATGATGAAATAGAAGAGATCTATACAAACGATGAAGTAAAACACATCCTACATGAAATATGTGAGGACTAATTAGTTTAGAGTTATTTCAAACGCAAAATATATGGGGTCATTAAAGACCCCGTATTTTATTTCCAGCCGTCATCAACTGTGCTAGAAGAAATGTTGATACATTGCTTACCGCCAGAAGCTGTAATTACATTTATATACTTATCATCTTTAACTGATATTATTGCCTTTACTTCGACATTTGCCATTGCTGAGCAAGAAAGAGAGCTTACAGAAGAGCTACTAATTTTATAAACATAACTAGCGCCAACGGGGGCGATATAATAAGTAGGATCAGTATCACCACTCTTGTATACGTTAGTAAATGAATATACATTACCAGTGACAGTTCCTATGGAA
>CAVFXW010000053.1:0-37029 GCA_963626675.1 Clostridium sp. CAG:452
CATCATAATTGATCATTTCTTTCCATAATTTCTGAAACAAATAAAACGCTTTCATCTCTGTAATTGAATTACCGATGATTCCCGCTTTTTTTCCTAAAGGAAAGGTAAAAAATAGGAAAGCTTTCTTAAATTTAGTTTCGTTATAACCTTCGAACGAAACACAAGATGGGGGTGGATTTGAAATCTCTTTTTATTGAGGTTGTTTGCTGGTGTAATTGATATATGTTAATATCTATTTAGAATTTCTGGCAGAAGCGTCATAAATTCTAAATTAAGTGCAATTGAAGCTGTTTTGAGGTGAAAAAGAACCACCGTTTCGGTGGCTTGCCAAGGAGGGTGATGTTAACAGATAACATTTAAGTGCAATACTCACTACCTCCGAGGTGTATAGTGATATAAAATCCTACACTCAAAAATTAATGTAACGGTGCTGAAATGTCAACAAATGACTCTTTCTTATAAGACAGCGCTTTGAAGCATTGAACATAAGAGCGAATATCGTAATGCATGTTTCTCAGCTCATGATGATAAGAAAGTTCCTTGACGAAGGAAGAGTCGGCGCAGTCCTCTTCGAGAGTTTAAAGAGCGAGCTTGAGGATTACACGGCAGTGGAAGTCGATCCCTCGCTTCCCGTCAAGGTAGGCTTCATCTGGAAGAAGGGTAAGTACATCACTTCCGATATGAAGAAGTTCCTTACATTCATAGATTCTATCGTCAAAGAACGAGAGTAGGCTCAAGAAGCCATTTATAGACGGGTGTTATTTTTATATCGAATCCATTCTGTTGTATTGTTGATTCATCGGCAAGGGTCAGCAGAGTAAGATCTCTACAGCCTGTCTGTTCTCCTGATGCGACGAGCGCCTTGATTTCCCTATTCAGTGTCTTTTTCGATGATATGTCATAAGCGACTTGAATCAACTTCTCCACTTTCCGGTTTCTTGAGACGACAAAGTCAACCTCATATGATTCGGTCTCATAGTAGTATATATCCAGACCCCGCGGACGACAGCACCTCAGAAGCTCGATGCATACGATTGTTTCCAGCCTCCAGCCGAGGTTCTTCCCTGAAAATGCATCTTGTCTCATATTCATGAATGACGGGTCGACTGCGTAGAATTTCTCTTTCAGGATTCTTATCTGGCTTTTTAATGAGTATTTATGGATTCCTACAATCAAGTAGGCATTGCTTATGAAACGGACATAGTTTTCGACAGTATGATTCGATGCAACATCAAACATTTTAGCAAGCCTCCTGTAATTGATTGTTGTCGGCACATTATTCAATATGTGATCGGCTATGTTTTCAAATGTTGACTTGTATTTGATTTTGTATCTCTGCTCGATATCGTTTGTAATTATATTGTCCACAAGAGAATCTATGTAGGAGACCTTCCTTTTCTCTGTATAAAGTTCAGGCATTCCTCCTTCCTCTAGATAGTTATCAAACTGGGCTCTGAGTAATCCTTTCTGCTTTGTGGTAAGTAAAGTTATATCAACTTTGTTGAGAGTGCAGAACTCCATAAAGGAGAAGGGATAAAGCTCTGTTTTTATGTACCTCCCGGTAAGGTGTGTTGCAAGCTCTCCCCCTAGCAGCTTTGAATTTGAGCCGGTAATCAAAAGTTTGATTCCCTGTCTTAAAAGCCTGTTTACTAAGAGATGCCATGAATCTACATTCTGTACTTCATCCATGAAAAGGTTGTCGAAGTCGCCGTAAAGCTTATAAAGGCATTCAAGGATTCCATTTAAATCTTCAGCTTTAACCCGCTCAAATCTTTCGTCATCAAAGTTGACATAGGCAAATTTACGTCCGCTGTTTTTAATCAAGTTGAAGCACATCGTGGATTTTCCGCTTCTCCTGACGCCGATGACAATCTGAGCGAGGTTGCTCTCGAGGTCGATAAGAGATTCCTCTCTTCTCGGAATATAAGAGAGAGAACATCTTCTTTCCATTTCTTCTTTCTGTTCTGCCAGAATCAGCTCGATTGTACTTTGATTCATAAGTAGAAATTGAACTATTTCGAGGGAAAAGTCAAATCAAACTGCACTATTTCTAGAAAATTACCAGCTCAAACTGCACTAAATCGGAAAAATTGATAATCTGAACTGCACTATTTTGGGAAAATGTACTAGTCAATGTACTAGTTGTACTAGTCAATAGAAGTAAACAAAAAAATATATTTCCTTCATTACTCATTTTTAAAAGTTTACAAACTGTGTATTTTTCTCAATTTTCTTCTTTCAAAAGTAGACACGTTGTTCTATTTCTTTAAAGAACAAGAAATTAGTTTGAGCCATTCTTTGAAGATGCCTCGGTTGCCTTTAGAAATGTCTCAAGAGATTTCTCTTTTGACGGTTCATTGGTATTTCTACCGAACACAGCTGCCATTTCCTTAGCCATTTTTTCCTCTTGGATCTTTTCCTCCATCTTCTTCTTTACGAACTTCAAAATCGCTGAAAGCTCACGGCTGCTGAATGTATCCTTATGTTCTATCTCACCGTTCATAAACATCTTTAGATAGTGGGAAGGTGTAACATACCCAACTCTGTAAGCCGGCCTCTTGGTGTTATAATAATTGACATACTCTTCTATCGTCTTCGCGACAAAGTGGGATGTTCCGAGATTGAAGTCATTAAAGAGTTCTTCCTTTATCCAGCCGTTGAGCGATTCGTTGACGGGATTATCTCTAGGCTTTCTTGCTCTCTTTATAGAGCGCTGTATCACAGCTCTTTATCAGGTCATTGTAAACCTGAGAGGAATAGACTGGCCCCTGGTCCGTGTGAAGTATAATAGGCTCGGTAATACCGTTTGCCTCGATGATGGCCTTCACCTGTTCAAGCCCGTCAATATATTGGTTTCTGTCGCCTCTCTTTGAAGTGAGACTCCATGCGAGTATCATCTTTGTGAAGACATCGAAATAGAACGTAAGCTCATAGTACCCGAAATTCTCGCGCAACTTGTAGCACGAGATCCGTATTTCCTTTGTTTTCCGTCTTCTCAAGCAGTATGAATGGCTATCAGACATCTGTTGTACATATTAGATTAGGTATTGCAGCTTA
Organism: Clostridium sp. CAG:452; assembly: GCA_963626675.1. Taxonomy (GTDB): domain Bacteria; phylum Spirochaetota; class Spirochaetia; order Sphaerochaetales; family Sphaerochaetaceae; genus Ornithospirochaeta. Next base: position 3,058 of record CAVFXW010000053.1, read on the forward strand.
GTTCCTTCATAAGCGTTCTGCATACAATCTCATTCATGTTCAAGCCTGTCTCTCTAGCTTTGTTTTTGAGCTTAGAAGCAGTACTGACGGCAGGATGGCATGAAACTGTATTCCCCCGCGTCCTTCGCTCTCCATTCTGTCAGATTCCACACGAGGAACAAACGAGAAGGACCACCCCTGATCGGATAGAATACTATCAAGTGTCTCTTCCATATCTTCTGCTCCTGATAGGAGAGCCTCAATACTCTCCAGACTCTCCTCCAGCTGCTCTCCCTTGATGGAACATGCAAGCTGCCCAGGAAGGTTGTCCAACTTCTCTTGTTCTTCTTCGAGGAGATTCTCAAGCACATGCGTAAAATCCACCACGATCTAACGACTCTCCCTGTTGAATTTCTCAGCAGCTCTCTTTAGTCTTGCTCGTCCCTCTCTATTCACTCTGCTACTCCTATCAGACAGTCGTTGTACATACCCGAAGAAGTAGCCAAATCAATGCACTTTAAAGCCCTGGTTCTGGTTTACTAACCTTCAGAAATCAACAAAACCTAAGCTATTTTTTTTCTAGGTAACTGTCTACTTATAGAATAGCAACACTTTGTTCTCTTTCTTCGAGAGTATGTTGTAGTGTTTCTCTCTCATATTTCCTCCCTGTTACCTTCAGGGTTTCTGTGGGAGAAAATGTGTTAACTGAACGTACAACAGATCTCTCAAGCCATCCGTCCCCATTCCAGACTATTGCTGTTATTCTTTTCCTGTTCTTGCTGCAGAAGATGAAGATGCTCTTTTCAAGTTGGTCTAGTTCCATTTTTATGCGTACTAAAAAAGACAAGCTTTCAACTCTCTTCCTAAGATCTATCTCTCCTATCTTAAGGTAGATGTTGTATTCTTCGATGTTTATGTCCATGACTATCCTCCCATTCATGGAGATAGTCTAATTTTTATTCTTATAAAGAAACGGAAGATTTGTTTTACGCTTACGATGAAGAAGGAGATGGATGCCAATGCGTTTATTAACGGCGCACGTGATTTCATCGGCACAGTACTTGAATAGAGAGATTGTCACCCTAGGTATGTTGGTTCTTTCGTCTTGTCGACAGTCTCCTTAACCCAGGAGTCTATCTGTCTCTTCTCCGATGAGAAGTTAAGGCCGATGAGGTGGATAGTCTTATCGGTATTGATGTATCTGTCGTAGTAGCCTTTTTCGTGTATTTGTTCAAGGGTCTTCTCTGCCGATTCGTCGACCTTCATCTCTATGATGTAGACATCTCTCTTGAGGGTAAGGAGAATGTCGCTCCGCCCGTTGAGGGTGCTCTCCTCGGCGGAAACTCTCACGCCTCCTATCATGAGAAAAAACGAAAAGAACATCTCCTGATAACCTTTTTCTGCCTTGTCGAGAGTATCGTACTGGTATTCTTTCATGTAGGCATTCATGACACGTGCTATTTCCTCTGCTTTCCCGCTTCTGACGGCCTGGACAGCCCTCTCGGCAAAGATTGAGGTGTCTATGCCAGTAAATCTTTCTACAAGATCCTGAGTAAAAGCCACTCTTACCTCGGTATTGGGGAATGTCAGATGAAGGGTATTGCTGTTCCCACTTCTTATTGTGAGATAGCCTGCAAAATAAATCAGAGCCAGTACCTGCCCGTCCTTGAGTGCCTTTTCCCTCAAATAACTGTAATCGAAGGTGTCGATTGAGCTCGTTCCTATTTCAACATCTCCAGTCAATATTCTCTTAAGGTTGTAGTCCCTCGCAAGATTGACTGCCAGCGTGCTTGCTCCCGTGTTCACCCAATAGGAGCGGAAGCGACATTTGCTGTTGAAGAAGGTGCCGATTGAAACAGGGTTATAAACCCTCACTGATGAGTCGGGAGAGAAAAGGTAGCCGTCATAGTAATCCTTGACTGCCTCGAGAAACTCCTCTCTCGTTTCGTATTCCCTAGCATCTCTGTTCATGTATTCATCAATGTAGGCTGAGAAATAAGCTTCCAGTTCCTCCTGCGTGTAACCGAAGGCCGCAGCGTAATCGTCATTCATGGAGAGATCTGTGAGATTGTTCATCTTCGAGAAGATGGACATGTTCGAGAACTTTGTTATTCCCGTGACGAAGAAGAACCTTACCTTGTCGTCATTGTTCTTGATGACCGTGTAGAACGTACTGAGTGTATTTCTAATCCTCTCACACTTCTCCTTGTCGAGGTACGAATCGATTATGGGGGAATCGTATTCATCAATGATGATGACGGCCTTCATCTCTATTTGATCTAGAAAGGAAGAAAGCATTGTCGAAGGGCGGCTTTTCTTCACTTTGACTTCATTCTTCTTCGCTTCCTTCACCAGGGCAATCTGGAAATCATCAAGAAATGATTCATAGTCTTCTGTATTGATATTTGCGAAATTAAGGTGAAGTACAGGATATTTTTCGAAGGAATAATCCGTATTGTCTATATAGAGCCCTTTGAAAAGCTCACTTTTCCCTTCGAAGAGCGCATGAAGAGTCGAACACATGAGGCTCTTGCCGTAACGGCGGGGGCGGGAAAGAAAGTAATAATTGTTAAGCTCATCCTTTACGAGATTATGAATATACTTTGTCTTGTCTACGTAGATATAGTCGCCTTTCGTTCGCATGTCTTCAAATGAACGTACATTTACGGTTATTCTCTTCATGTATTCATTTTACTATAAATGCTATATTTTCTCCACAGCTTTGTGTGGAGAAGTTCGGTTTAATATTTACTGTATTGTCGCCTCTATTGAAGCTTCTTTCTCCCGGTTCTCTGAAGACTCCTGCGGTGAAGAAGCGGGTCAGAGCAGAACTCAAAATGTCGGCAAGCGGGAATGACCATAGGAGACCGTCGAGTCCCATTAAGATGGGGAGAATGACGGGAAGGAAAACGCCGAAGACTATCTCCCGTATGAGGTTGATGATTGCCGGTGCTGCTCCCTTTCCTATAGTCTGAAGGAATATGAAGGTTTCCTTGTTAACGGTTGCAAGAGCCATCAACGAGAGATATATCCTGAAACATCTGACGGCGTATTCAGTGTAGTAGGCGCTCTCTTCCGCGGCTCTTGAGAGGGCCACTATGTTGAGGAGGAAGACTTCGACGATGAGGAGGGCCAGGAGTCTCACTGCCAGTTCGGAGAGCAGAACGTATGTGAAGAGCGACTTCACTCTGTCGTTTCTTTCCGTTCTCTTGTTGTAGCCGACGGGGAAAATCGAGTCTGTAGCAATTCCTATCGATATCGAAAAGGCAATCTTGAATAATTTCATTTTTCTTCCCGGGTTTAGACATAATTTTCGGTGCCGATCCCTTCAATGCCCATAATCTGGTAATTGTAGTCTGCGCCTGAAAATGAACTTCATCCTACAACAGTATGTTTTCTGGAGCATAGGGTCCCATATATACTTCTCACACCTCAGGATGTTCCATACAAGGCCATACGTGAACTTTCCACCACGTGTGGATGAGATATTACGTTTTTCTATGGTACTAGCTATTCTATCCGGGCTCATTCCCTCAAGGTATGAGGAATATATCTCTTTCACGACTTCAGCCTCTATGGGATGATATCGTAATCCTTTCCGTTCCACTTATAGCCATAGAGGAGGTAAGGGACGGGGATACCTTCCTTGAAGCGCATCTCTGTGACCTCCTTACATTCTCACTGATAGAGCGTGACTCTTCCTTAGAAACGACGACAAGAGAGAAATCATGAGCTTACCCTCCGTTGATATACTGCCGCCGTTCTCCTTCTCGAAGGGAGAGGTCAATATCCTTGTCTTTGAGATTGCGTACTGTATTCAGGAGTTTGACTGTATTCCTAGAGAATCAGGATATGCTCGCGTGAGAGATGTTGCCTTAAAGTCTTCTCAAAATCTCTTCTGTCTGTTTCTCGTCATCGATTTGGGATATTTCAAAGGCCTTCTTCCCTGCGTCCTTAATTGAAGCGCCTATATGAAAGAGAGTCTTTCTGTCGAGTATCATGAATCTGTCGTGGAACTCTGATGTGTGCTTTACAGTGAGGGTAGGGTATTCCTTGTTGAAGGACTCTATTTCACTTTCTGTCAGCTTTGAGTGTTTCTCTGATGTGTAGATATCGACATTTACGTCTTCTTTCTTCTTGGAGAGGAGATCAAGTGTTGCCGTATCTGTATAGCCGTCGATGAGTATGATTTCCTTATCAGCGGTTTTTATGATATCTGCTATGCAGGAGAATGCATCGAACATCTGACCGCGGAAGAAGAGGACAGCTTTCTTCGGCCTTGGCCCCTTAAGCTCTTTAAATATTGCCTTGAAGTTATTATCTGCTTCAAGTTTATATTGCAACTGCTTCATCTCAAGTCTATCCAATCTGTCGAAAATTGGGGCATTGCCCTTTAAGAAGTCACGCATTTCTTTGAAAATGCGGATTAAGGCCAGACTCTGCTGGACTGCAAGTTCTCCTTTTAGAATGGTCATCAACATATATATGCCCTGTTCAGTGAATGCTTTCGGCCTATACTTTATATTCCTTCCTCTTCCGGCTTTTTCGTTCAAGGTCAAAATTTTTGACCTTGAACATATCTGAGCTTCTTCCATTGTCAACTCAATCATGAAATCTGAAGGAAATCTCTCGGCATTATTTTTTACCTGTTGATTGAAAGCCTTTGTGGTGTACCCATATATTTTAGCTAAATCAGAGTCCAACATCACCTGCACTCCACGGATTGTGTATATCTTGTTTCTGATTTCATTTTGGTCTGTCAATGCTAAAGGTAATGTGTCTTTATTGCTTTCCATATATTCATACTACAATGGAAATACAGGAAAGAAATGTAAAAAGATATACGAAGGCTGAGTTTTATATGTTCCGTTACAACTTTCGAACAAAATAGAACTGTATCGTTATAACCTTCGAACGAAATTCCTTAACCTTAGAACGGGAGAAATAAGGGGTGTCGGATTTAAAATCTGCTTTTACGGGGGATTTTGAAAAGTACACTTTTCTAATGGATTTGGAGAGTTGCTGTTTTAAGGTTAGTTTTATAATTCGTTTAGATATAATAAGTTACAAAATAAAAAAATACCAAGAGCGGGACTTGAACCCGCACGGACTTACGTCCAGGAGATTTTAAGTCTCCAGTGTCTACCATTCCACCATCCTGGCGTCAAAGAGAATCATAACCAATTATTTAAGAAAATGGAAGTAGAGAAATATTGGCTATTGGTGTAATATCAATTATCTTTCATATAATCTTTATGGAGGCACTGTTATGACAAGTTGGAAAGATTTTTTTATGGGACTCGCTGCTGGGTGTGTAGTTGCTTTGATTATCTGGTTTATATATATGATTAAACTGCATTCTGCGAAAAAGAAAGGTGAGAGTGATGTCAATAAGCTTAAAGATATGCTTACGTCGCGTATGGAGATTGAGTCCGACGGTGTGAACAAACTTAAGAGCGAAAATGAAGAATTGAAGAAATTTAATGAAAATCTACGTGTTTCCCTTCAGACAATGAGCCAGAAGCCGGGCAGAAAAGAAGTTGAGAGGCTGCAAGTCTATCAGAAGGCTGTAGATAGACTCACGATCAACTCCCCAGGTTTCGGTGCTGCATGGCAGGCTGCCCTCAAGGAGAGTGAAGAAGAATTCAGTAAGACATATTCCGGTGTTATTCCGTTCATAAGAAGAGTTATTCCGGGAAAGACCAATGCACAACTTATGGATGCAGAAGACGTATCATCTACGGATGTTTAACCTTTTTTCTCTTCAAGTTCGAGCCAGCGTTCGGTTTTTTCATCGAGCGCTATTTTTTTGTCATTGTATTTTCTTGTCCTCTCCTCCAGTGTCCCGAGTTCTGTTACTTGATGAGTAGAAAAAGAGTCTTCGAGTAGAGTAATCTCCTCTTCGAGTTTGCTAATCTCCTTTTCTATCTCCTCGAGTTCTCTTTCCTCCTTGTAGCTTAGTCCTTTTTTCTCCCGGGGTTTTCTAGTATCTAATTTCTTTGTATTTTCTTTTTTAGTTTCTTCTCCTTCCAGTTGCTCCCTATATTGTGTGTAATTTCCCGGAAATAATGTTATATGACCATTTTTGATTACAAAGAGATAATCAACAGAACAGTCTAAAAATGTTCTGTCATGGCTTGAAATCACAGCACATCCCGGGAAGGATGATATGTACTCCTCCAGATTTTCCATCGAAGGGATATCTAGGTCATTTGTTGGTTCGTCGAAGAGAAGAAAGTTTGGATTTGCGATAAGACGGGTTATGAGGTAAAGTCTTCTTCTTTCTCCACCGGAGAGAAGGGCAATCGGAGTCCGTTGCATTTTTTCGGGAAAACCGAAAATGTCGAGAAAACGTGAAGTTGGAACGTCTTCTCCTTTGCTGTAGCGTACTCTTTCACCGTAGTCTAGGGCATATTCAATAACTGTTTTTCTTGAGTCAAGGTTCCGTCCACTCTGATCATAGTAGCCGAAGACTGTGTTGACGCCTTTTTCTATTGTACCGCCGTCGCTATCTCTCACTCCTGCGAGTATATCGAGAAGTGTGGATTTTCCACTTCCGTTTGGACCGATCAAACCTATTTTTACACCCTTAGTGAACGAGTACGTGAAATCAGAGAAGAGTACTCTTTCTCCATATGATGCTTTGAGTGATTTTATATCTAGGATCTTCTTTCCCAGTCTCTTTTCAAGGGACGAGAACGCCTTTTGTTTTTCATCTCTGACTCTTCTTAAGGATGCTTCCATCTCCTCAATTCTCTCTTTTCTTCCCTTATCTTTCCCTGTCCTTGCTTGGGGCCCGCGCATTAGCCACACCATTTCACGCCTTAGGATAGTTTTAAGTCTTTCTTGTTCCTTTTCTTCCATTGAGAGTCTTTCTTCTTTTCTTTCAAGATACTCGGTGAAGGAACCAGGGTGACGATAGAAATGTTTTTTGTCGAGTTCCCAGATGGTGGAGCAGACGGATGAGAGGATATGGCGGTCATGTGTTACTATGATGACGGTACTTTTTGTTGACTTAATCCAGGACTCAAGGTATTCAATTGTCTCTATATCGAGATGATTTGTAGGCTCGTCAAGAAGAATGAGCTCTGCATTTAATGCCATTACTCTGCTTAGTGCAACTTTCTTTGCTTCTCCCCCAGAGAGATGTTCCATTTTCTCTTCTCCGGTGAAGTTCTCACCCATCTTTGTTAAGTTCGCTTTATATGCTCGTTCAATATCTAAAAGATTATTATTCTCTATTATCTCGCCTATTCTTATACTTTCCTTTTCGTCTCCGGTCTCTAGGGCGTGATAATATCGTTTGAGAATTGTTATATTAGGGTCATCAGATTCATAGAGAAAGGAAAGTACAGTAGCGTCATCTTTGTGCGCCACTCTTTGTTCAAGGAATGAAATACGACATCCGTTTCGTATTGATACCTTCCCCCTATCCGGAGTAATTTTACCGAAAAGAGTATAGAGAAATGTTGATTTTCCTTCTCCATTCTTTCCGACTATGCCAACTTTTTCTCCTTCGTTGAGGCCTAGTGTCACACCTTCAAACAAGGGCTCGTCTTTTACTGTCTTTTCAAGATTTTCGATTGATAGAATATTCACATCTTGATAATACCGAAAAGAGAAAAGAAAAAACAGCTCAATGAGTTGAACAGCTTTACTCTCATTAATATTATTTAATCGATGATTAAAGATGTTAACCTCGTTCTGTCTCCCCAGGAGGCATGTGATGAAAAGTATATAGAGTCCCGTGTAGCTTCAATTCTCAATATAAGAAAGGAGCGCATAAAGGGGATAAAATATGTACGTAAGAGTATAGATTCAAGACGTATCGATATAAAAATAAATCTTCTGTTGAGAGCATTCATCGATGAAGATGCAACTAATCTATGGCAGGAGGTAACTTTCCCTATTCTTGATGAATCGTCTCCAATAGTTGTAATTGTCGGTTCAGGTCCTGCGGGACTCTTTGCTTCATTAACGCTCCTTGAGAAAGGAATTAGACCGATTGTTCTTGAAAGAGGGAAGGATGTTCATGAAAGAAAGAAGGATACGGCCATTCTTTCTACGAAGGGGATTTTAAATGAGAACTCCAATTACTCGTTTGGGGAAGGAGGAGCCGGGGCATTTTCTGACGGAAAGCTATATACACGCTCAGTAAAGCGTGGGGATGTAAGAAAGGTATTAGAGCTTTTTGTGCAGCATGGTGCTCAAGAGAATATTCTCTATGAATCTCATCCACATATAGGGACTGATAGGCTTCCGGTTGTCATCGAAAATATACGTAAAAGGATAATTGCTTCGGGTGGTGAAGTCCATTTTAACACTACAGTTACCTCCCTCATAAAGAAGGGAGATAAGATTATCGGCGTAAAAACCGATAGTGGAGAGGAATTCATCGCTCCGGTACTACTTGCAACAGGTCACAGTGCAAAGGATGTTTATCGTTTTCTTGATAAAAGCAAAATTAAACTTCAAGCTAAGGAATGTGCTCTTGGAGTAAGGGTTGAGCATCCGCAGATCTTAATTGACAGAATGCAATACCATAATAAAAACGGTAGGGGACGCTATCTTCCACCTGCAACTTATTCATTCGTTACCCAGGTTGAAGGGAGGGGTGTATATTCATTCTGTATGTGTCCTGGAGGCTCAATAGTCCCCGCATCGACAGAGAATGGTATGCTCGTCGTGAATGGAATGAGTGCTCAATCAAGGAGTGGAAAATATGCAAATGCCGCATTTGTCGTCCAGATAAGAGAATGTGATGTCCCCAAGCGTGGCATTTGGGGTATTTTGGACTATATTGAGGATATTGAAAGAAGAAGTTTCCGGCCGTACTTTAAGGCTCCTTCATCTCGGCTTTCTGATTTTGTTAAAGGAAAGGGTTCCTCCAGTCTTCCGTACTCGACATATAGACCGGGATGTGTAGAGGCCAACTTGTTTGATTTTCTTCCGCCTCTTGTTTCTTCATCTTTAAAAGAGGGTTTTCTCGATTTTAATAGAATGACACGAGGTGGTTTCATAACTGATGAGGCCGTTGTTGTAGCCTCGGAAACAAGAACAAGTTCCCCCATAAGGATTGTCAGAAACGATAGATACGCTGTTCAAGACAACTTGTATGTTTCGGGTGAGGGGGCAGGATACGCTGGGGGAATTGTAAGTGCTTGCATCGATGGTCAAGAGAGTGCAAAGAGAATCGCGGAGGATATATGGGGAGTGATTTGACTCTCAAAAGAGGAATTTTCGACGGTATTCCAATTTTCATAGGATATTTTACGACTGCTTTGGCTTTTGGTCTTATGTCGCGTTCGCTTGATTTCACACTTTTTGAAACGTGGCTTACGTCATTCATTGTCTATGCGGGCTCCTCCGAGTTTCTTATTCTTTCCCTTCTAAAAAGCGGGGCGGGAGTCTTAGCTGTTGTAATTTCAGTCTTTTTCATAAATTCGAGATATATCTTTATGGCTTCGTCTCTTTCTTCAAAGCTAGATAATTTTTCCTCTCTAGGGCGTCTTTTTGCAGGTTTCAGTACGACAGACGAAGTCTTTGCACTTTGCTCGTTTAAAGGCGAAAGAATAAGTCTGAAATATCTAATGGGACTATCTCTTACATCGTGGAGTGGCTGGTGGAGTGGAAGTGTAGTAGGAGCCTTACTAGGAGACATACTTCCGTTAGAAGTGAAGAGGGCATCAATAATAACAGTATATGCAATGTTTGCTTCCCTCTTTAGTGGAGAAAGCAGACGCAATAGAAAAGCCTACATTGTCTTTTTTCTTAGCGCTTCTCTTAGCAGTATTCTCTTACTCGTTCTTAATCTATCATCTGGATACTCCATAGTTATTTCAATGATTATAGGCTCGATACTTGCTTCATTCATATATACAGATGAGGAGGCTGGGATAAATGAGTAGAATACTTTTGATAATTATTCTTTCGGCACTTGTTACACAAATACCGAGAACAATTCCATATTTCCTTTCCTTTACGGAGAAATTTCCGAAGAGAATACGTAAGTGCATGAGACTCCTTCCTCTATCCTCTTTAGGTGCCTTGATATTCCCTGGAGTCTTAACAGATTTTGATAGCCAATGGTATGTAGGCCTAATTGGAGTATTGACTGCATTTATCTCCTCAAGGATGAGAATGCCGATGATAGTGAGTATAATTCTCTCTCTAGCGGTAACTACAGGCAGTCTTCTTATCTAGACAAAGAAAGCGAGAGAGAATATATTTTTACATAATGCGAACGTAGCTCAGTGGGAGAGCACTTCCTTCACACGGAAGGGGTCGCCAGTTCAATCCTGGCCGTTCGCATCTTCTTTTTTTGTCATATTAAAATGGCATCAGCCAACTTGAATTATTTTGCTAATCTCAAAAATGTGCTTAATTGGGATGATTAAAATCCACCGGGTAGGCCGGTGGATAAACTTACTTCTTCTTTTTTGATATCATTCGTTGAACGAGTTTTACAATTTCGACGATTGGTATTACGAGGAACGCTAAGATAAGCGCGATTGCATATTCCTTGAAACCAACAGGTGTAAAGCCGAATGCATCTGCCAAAAGTGGTATCTCCAAGACGGCTGTAGTCAGCACGAGAGAGCCAAACATTGCTATCCACAGGACCTTATTCTGGCTCTTAAGAGTGAATATGCTCTTACGTTGGCTACGCATGTTGAAGGAGTGGAATATCTCACACATACTCATTGTAAGGAAGGCCATTGTCATGCCATGTTCGCTGACTCCCTTAGGAAGAGCGAAGTGTCCACACTCTATTGAATTTCCGATTATGTATGAAATGATTGTAAGTGCTGTTACAAGTATTCCCTGGTAGATTATGTCTCCCAAGAGGCCTCCTGCGAAGATTCCATCATCGGATGAACGTGGTGGACGCTTCATTATATCTTCTTCTCCCTCTTCGAGTCCCAGAGCGAGAGCTGGGAAGCAATCTGTAACGAGGTTGATGAATAAGAGGTGTACCGGATTGAGAAGTGTAAATCCCATGACAGTTGATGTGAAGACTCCAAGTACCTCACTCATGTTTGACCCAAGTAGGAATTGAATGGCCTTTCTTATATTGTCATATATTCTTCTTCCTTCTCCTACGGCGGAAACGATTGTTGCAAAGTTGTCATCGGCAAGAACCATGTCTGCAACATTCTTTGTTACATCTGTTCCCGTTATGCCCATTCCGACTCCTATGTCTGCACTCTTGATTGAAGGCGCATCATTGACGCCGTCTCCAGTCATTGCAGTTATTGAGCCATTCTTTTTCCATGCATTTACGATTCTTGTTTTATGCTCGGGCTGTACACGTGCATAGACTCCGTAGTGCTTTATAGATTGAGCTAGTTCTTCGTCATTGAGTTTTTCGATTTCGGATCCTGTAATAGCCTCGTCTGCACTTTTTATTATTCCAAGTTCCTTTGCAATTGCAACTGCTGTATCTTTATGGTCACCTGTAATCATTACGGCTCTGATTCCCGCACTCTTACATTCATCTATTGCAGCCTTCACTTCAGGTCTTACCGGGTCGATCATGCCACATAGTCCGAGGAAGATAAGATTCTTCTCAAGGTAATCGGGGTCGTTGCTTTCAGGCTTTTGCGCCCACTCGCGTTTTGCCGATGCGAGCACTCTCAGCGCCTTGTCTGCCATAGCCTTGTTTTCAGCCATGATTGACTTACGTTTTTCATCATCGAGTTCTTTTACAACTCCGTCTTCAAGATATTTCGTACATCTCGATATAACTACATCGGGACCTCCCTTTGTATATTGCACGAATGAGCCTGAGGGTAGCGCATGAACTGTACTCATCATCTTTCGTCCCGAGTCAAACGGTGCTTCGTCAACTCTCGGTTCCTCTTTCTCTAGGTCCTGTTTTCTGAGTCCGAGAGAGAAAGCGAAATTCACTAGAGCACACTCCGTCGGCTCACCTTCGGCCTTGTCTGATGAGTTGAGATTTGCATCCGAGCATAGCGCCATTGCCTTTGCAACTTCTTCTTTATCTCCTATGGAGTCTACGACTGTCATTCTGTTTTGAGTGAGAGTTCCAGTTTTATCGGAACATATAACCTCTGTGCATCCGAGAGTCTCGACCGCAGTGAGCTTTCTTATGACAGCATTGTGCTGGCTCATCTTTGTTACACCGATTGACAAGACGACTGTAACGACTGTTGCAAGCCCCTCGGGTATTGCAGCAACTGCAAGAGAGACTGCAACCATGAAGGTCTTAAGAATTACTGTAAGTGTATGTCCGCTTTCTCCAAGCTCTGAGCGCGCCATGAAGAGATTGAAGAGGAATATGAATACACAGATGATGAGAACCATCTTCGAGAGCATTCTTCCTAGTTCATCAAGCTTTTTCTGTAGTGGTGTCTCTTCACTCACTGTATCTGAAAGAGCGCCGGCAATCTTTCCCATCTCTGTGGACATTCCTGTATTAGTAATTACAGCTTTTCCTCTTCCATATACAACAGTGGAACCCATGTAACACATGTTCTTTCTGTCTCCGAGAGGAACAGAACCATCTGATTTCGGTTCGATAATATCTAGAGTCTTGTTGACAGGAACACTCTCTCCTGTAAGTGCCGCTTCCTCTATTTTAAGAGAAGCTGATTCAATTATTCTTCCATCGGCAGGAACTGCATCTCCTGCTTCGAGTACAACTATATCTCCCGGAACGAGTTCGGACGAATGCAGGGTCGTTTGATGGTCATCCCTTATTACTTTACACGTTGCGGCCGTCATAGTCTGTAAGGCCTCTATTGCAGCTTCTGCCTTGCTCTCTTGTATAACTCCGAGAATGGCATTTAAAAGGACAACTGCAATTATGATGATGACTTCAGTCCATTCGCCTTCTCCAGATACCATTCCTGTGATGGCACTCACCGCAGCAGCAATCATCAATATGATGAGCATCGGGTCTTTGAGCTGCTCGATGAAACGTTCGATCATGCTTGGTTTCTCTGCCTGAAGCAGCTTGTTTTCTCCAAATTGGGCCTTTCTCTTTTCAGCTTCTTCGCTATTGAGCCCTTTTTGAGTGGTTTTGACCTCGTTAAGAGTATCTTCGATTGATAAGGAATATAACTCCTTCATTTGACCTAATCTCCCTTGTCTATTTATTAAGCTTATGCCTTTATTTCTCAGTTTACCTTACATATAATTAAGAAACGGTAAAGATTATATACTGTCGAACCTATATCCTACACCGAGTTCGTTGGATATAAACCAACTTTCTCCAATTTTGAATCCGAATTTTCTTCGTATGTTCGCCATGTTGACTTGGAGTTTCTTGATGCTTCCGTCATCATTTTGTCCCCATACCCCTTTGATTATAGAGGAGTACGTCATCATCTTTCCCATTTCCTCTGAAAGAAAGGTAAGTATGTTGTACTCCGTCTGTGTTAGCTTTATCTCTTTTTCATTGTAAAATACCTGCCGCGCATCATAGTTTATAGTAAGTGGTCCTTCCTTGAAGATTCCAAAAGGAAGTTTTCCACTTTCAGCTCTGTGTTGTGTTGTTCTCAAGAGCACGCGTATTCGGGCTAGTAGCTCGGCTGAAGAGAAGGGCTTTGTCACATAGTCGTTAGCACCCCTGTCGAGTGCGCATACCTTAACATTTTCATCTCCTCGTGCACTGAGCACAAGAATCGGAGTTAGGTTTGTCTTTCTTATCTCATCGATGAGTAGGCATCCGTCTCTGTCGGGAAGACCTAGGTCCAATATAACGAGATCTGGGTGGTGGGAGAGAAAAAGCAGAAGGCCTTCCTCGTTTTTGGTTGCACTGATTACTTGATAAAGATTGCTTTCAAGAAGAGTCTTTATCACAGATCTTACATTATAGTCATCCTCGACAATCAGAATCTTATTTCTGTTGTTCGTCACTGTTTTCCCTCTCTAGCGTAAAGCTAAAATGTGCTCCCTTACCGGGATTATTTTTCATTATTATAGTACCACCATGAGCTTTTATAATAGTGGAGCATACAGCTAGTCCTATTCCGGCGAATCTTTTTTCATTCTTCAGTCTGTCTCCATCCTTTGGCTCGAGGAGGATACTTTCCTTTTTAAAGCCGGAGCCGTCATCATTTACTGTAAATGTTACATTGTTTTCATCTGTAGTGATGACGAGGTCGATTCTAGTGTGTCCAGTGGCATGCTCTGCGGCATTATCTAATAAATTGAGGAGAACTTCTTCTATTAAAAGAGCGTCCACATTGACTGTTATTATTTCATCTGGAAGAGAGACAAAGATGGCCTCATCACCATGTCGCTTTTTGAATTTATTGATTACCGAGTCTATGAGCTCGTCGACTATCGTTTGTGTCTTCCTTATGCCGAGTTCATTCTCTCCAATACGAGTAATTGAGAGCAGATTCTCTACCATCCTTGTAAGCCATGCAGAGTCTTCTTCTATTCCCCTTAAGAGGGCTTCTTTCTGCTCTGGTGTGAGGTTTTTTTCTTCCAGAAGGAGGCTTGAGGCACTGTTAATTGTTGTAAGCGGTGTTCTTAAATCGTGTGATATGGCTCTCAAGAGGTTGGCCCTGACTCTTTCTTTCTCGCTCTCTCTGAGTTCTTTTTCCTGTTCTTTTCTTTTTGTTACGAGAAGCCCTGTTAAGATGGAAATGGTAAGCATGACGAATGCCGATATTGCATTGACTGGACTAATAAAATCGAATGCAAAATAGGGGTATGTGAAGGCATAGTTGATAAGAACAACGGAGAAAAAGGAGGCAATAATGCCGTAGGCGGATGAAGAAGTGAAGAGTGATATAAGAAAGACGGCGAATGTAAATATTGTCGATATGTGCTCTTCTATATCGAGTGAGGAGAATTGGATGCTGAGAAGGAAAGAGAATAGAAGAACAAGAGTAAATATACTCACATCACTCAGAATTTTCTTCATTAAATTTTGCCTTCAGCTTTGAGTTCTGTCAGAGCACGTGATGCAAGGTGCCATTTCATACTTGTCTTTCCGTTTTTCACAGGATAAAAGACACGGCAGTGACCTTTTTTGAAAGGAAGTTCGAAATGCTTTCCTATCTTTAGAGTGGCAAGAAAAACATCACTTATGTCATCTTTCTCCTCTATTTGCTCTCCCTCGTATGTTCCCCTGTAGTCCCATCCGGAATGTGTGAGTTTAATCAATCCGTGTCCGACCTTTACGTAGTTGTCTACACCGGGTTTATCGATTGCGTAATCAACTTCCTCTTCCATTACGAAATCCTCTTTCGCAGCTTCTTTCTTCATCTCATTAAACTGCCAGTCATACCATGAAACGTAGTCTTTGAAGAGGTTTTCATCCTTTTTGTTCCAATTGAAGTGGAATGTCTCGTCCGCCTCTGCTTCGGCTAAGCAGTGCGTGCACTTTACACTGTTTCCCTTACTTATAAGAGTAAACTCAGATGAGCAGGAAGGGCACTTGTAGAACATTGTATCGAAGCCTTCTAGTTTATTGTTACCCTTTACGTGGAGGTTGTGTTCCTGTTGATAGGCGTAATCATTATAGCTTAGCGCCGATGTTATTCTATTCATGATTTCATCGACAGAGAGCGTCTCTGATTCTTCTTTTGTAATGATTAATGTTGTTTTTACATCGGTCCTTCCTCTATGAGGATAAAGTGACCATTTGGCATTCCCGAGTCCTGCGCCTTCTATGAGGGAAGCATAGACAGCGGTTCTGAAGACTTTAATTGTCTTTGCGATGGATGGGGAGATATAACCTAATTTTCCGGAGCCGTAGACAGTTCCTTCAGGCGCGATGAATACAAGGGCCTTATTTCTGTCGAGGGCGTAACGAATCATCTTCATCGAGGCCATATCGGGAGCAAATTGGTACTTTGGTATAACTCCCATACGTTTAAGCCAGAAATTGAGCTTCTTGAATGTAAACCAATGATACGTTCCAACGAATGTAATTCTTCTTGGCCAGATGGAGGAGGCTACAAATTTATAATCCTGGTTGGATGTGTGGTTGGAAAGAATTAAAGCAGGGCCTTTCGGCTTTACACCCGTGTGGTGTAGGTTGAATCTGATTTTAATGTATAGTTGATAAACACCGATTACGATCCAATAGAGAAATCCACTCGGTTTTCTTACGAGTTTTTTTGATTGTTTCTTCTTCTTTTCTTCCATAGCTCTACGATAGCACTTTAAAAAAGGTGGAAACAAGTGCTCCCACCTTAGTCTCAATGTATGTTTCTTATCAAAGCCGCAAGCTCGGATGAGGCATTCTTAATAGGTATGTAGGTGGTGTTGAGAAGTATGTCGTAGTTGTTTCTATTTCCCCACTCCTGACCGGTATAGAAGTCATAATACTTCTTTCTGTTCCTGTCTATGGACTTGATTTGTTTTTCAAGCTCCTTGTCTGTGAGTGTCTCGGCATCTCCTGCTTTTTCCCTACATCTTTTAATTTTCTCGCTCATCTCTGCATATACAAAGATTCTTAATGGATTGAAATCTCTTAGTATATAGTCGGCGCATCTTCCGACGATTATACAATCTGATTTCTCCGCGAGCTCTTTAATGATTGCAGTCTGCTCCTGACAGACTTTGTTGGTTTGGTCCATCATCGGCGACAAAACCGGATGGAATGATCTTACAACATGTATGGGATAGCTTGTCAGGGGCGAATGTTCGACGATGGCTCTGACGTAGCTTTCACTCAATTTCGTGCGTTTAGCTATTTCTCTCAGGATCTCCTGGTCGTAGTAGGCATAACCCAGTTCTTCGCTGAGACGGCGCGCAAGTTCTCTTCCACCCGAACCGAATTCGCGTCCGATTGTAACAATTCTATTCATAGTTAGCCTCCTATATTCAATTTTAACTCAGTACATTCAATTTTACCTATTGTAAAACCAAAAAAAAGGAAAATGTAAAAAAGTTATTAAAAAAGTTATAAGAGTTGCTTCTTTTGCTTCTTATGTGGTAAAAGAGAGTGTCCCAATGATAGTGGAGAGGAAAGATGAGCATTAAATGAAGGAGTTCACAAGTGTCCTCTGCTTCCATAACAGAAGCTTAATTTAAATTAGCTGAATGAATGTTTTCCCCGGGGAGGGAAGTGTGAAAAAAATTGGTTTATTGGGATATGCCCGTAG
Organism: Clostridium sp. CAG:452; assembly: GCA_963626675.1. Lineage (GTDB taxonomy): Bacteria > Spirochaetota > Spirochaetia > Sphaerochaetales > Sphaerochaetaceae > Ornithospirochaeta. The sequence continues at coordinate 20,130 of CAVFXW010000053.1, forward strand.
AAATATTAAAAATTATGTTATTTCGTTTTCGTGTCTTATCGCTGCGACTACTCTAAGAGTTCTTGCTCCGAGATTTCTAGCGCGATTAGTCGATGAAGTAATCGGAGATGGTAGCTATAGCCTATTTCCGTTTTTGTTGTTCTCAGTCGCTTTTTGTTATATTTTCGCTGGCATTTTGGGCTATGTAGAGGAAGTTGTTGCCGACACTATATCGAAGACTGTCACTCTAGACATAAGGATGGACCTCTTTTCATCTATAACACTTAAGGACGGAGAGTTTTTTTCTTCCCGTACTCCTGCAGACCTTATGAGTCGCACCTCATCTGATACAGATTCCGTTGGATTTCTCTTCGGGTTTTGCGGTATATTCCTAATTGAGATTATCATACTTGTGGTATCTCAATTTAGTGCGCTCTTTCTTCTTAGTCCAGGTATGGCACTAGTACCACTAATTCTTCTTCCTATCATAGCATTTCTTGCATATAAGAGTGAAAAGAAGGGCGATAAAATAGGGGATGCTATCAGCGACAAGAGATCGGACCTCAATGCCACTGTAAGTGAGGCTATTACCGGAATAAGAACCGTTAAATCCTTTGGAAAGGAGAATAAGGAAGAGAGAAAATTCTCTCGTGAAGCGTCACTTTTTTCATCTCTATCGCGTTCGTTTGATTATCTATGGGTCCATTGGTGTACTCCTGAGAGCGCGATTAGCTTGTTGATGGTACCTCTTGCGATTCTATTTGGAGGAATCGAGGTAATAAATGGAAATATGACGCTAGGTGCTCTTACAGCAGCTCTTCAATACACAAATGAGCTCAGCTGGCCGATGATGGAGATAGGGTGGCTTTTTATTGAGATATCATCTGCTCGTACCGGCTGGAGAAAGGTGAAGGCGATTATGGAGAGAGAGCCTCTCATAAAGGATGGAAACAGGAATATTTCAACAGAGAACGGAACGCTTTCCTTTGAGAATGTTTCGTTCGTCTCTAATGGAAGAGAGCTGCTGAAAAATGTTTCGTTTACAATTGAACCGGGGAAAACAGTTGCCATAATGGGCTCATCAGGCTCGGGAAAATCGCTTTTGACATCTCTTTGCGTTCGTTTTGTTGACCCGAGTGAAGGAAGAATCACAATAAATGGTGTTGATATGAGAGAACTTCCTCTCTCTCTTTCCCGTGGTTTTTCTTCAATTGTTACACAAGATATTTTTCTCTTTTCCGATACAGTTATGAACAATATAGCTCTTGGGAATCGAAGTGATGCCGATGAATGTGAAGTAAAGGCTGCCGCATTAAGTGCCGAGGCGTCGGATTTTATCGAGAATCTAGAAGACGGCTGGAATACAGTCATAGGAGAAAGGGGAGTTGGACTCTCGGGTGGACAGAAGCAGCGCCTCAGCATAGCGCGCTCATTTATGAAGAAGGCACAGCTCTTAATTTTAGATGATGCAACATCTGCACTCGATATGGAGACGGAAAGGGAGATTGAGAAGACTATAGAGAAAAATGGAAAGAGAAGTCTTTTAATAACTGCCCATAGGATAAGTGCCGTTAGAAATGCTGATGAGATATTGTTCCTCGAGAACGGCATTGTCCGTGAAAGAGGGACACACGAAGAGCTTATCAAGAAGAAGGGGCTCTATTGGGAGACTTATATTTCACAATATCCCGACGAGGAGTGTGTATGAGACAGAATTATAAGAAAGATGAAAGCAGCGCCCCTCTTACTCGGCGGGAGACGATAAGACGCATCTGGAAATATTGCTCGGTATATAGAAAGGAGATAGTTTTTATCTCACTTCTTGCTCTTATTACATCAATAAGTAAGACACTCATACCGCTATTGACGGAAAAAGCAATTGATGAAGATATAAAGAGAGGAGATGTAAGAGGTCTTGTTATGACTATTTCTACAGCAGTAATACTTGCTCTTATATGGTTGATAGCTTCTGTCGTGCGTGACCGACTTACCAATAGAATAGCCAATGACTGCGTCTACAGAGTGCGCACAGAGACGTATCACAATATACTTTCACTTCCACTCGCTTTCTTTGACACTAGGCCTTCTGGAAGGATAATTACACGTGTAATTAATGACACAGATAAACTTAAGGAGATAACCAAGAGTCTTACAAGTACGCTCGTTCCGTCTTTTGTCTTTCTCATTTCAATTATGGTCGTGATGGTTATAATGAATCCTTTTCTTGCGCTCTCTGCTTTTGTAGTAATCCCTTTCATGGTTATATTTACATATCTTGTCGTCATCAGGGGATACCATAATTGGGAGACTTTCAGAAAGAAGGAGAGTAATTTTTCATCATTTATTCATGAAGATTATTCGGGAATAAGGGCTATTCAGTCTTTTCAAGCTGAAAAAGAAACAGAGAAGGAGTGTAAGAGGCTTCTTGATGAATCAAAGAATGCCTGGATAAAGGCTGTGAGACGAAGTGATGCGTTCGGAATTATTATCTCTGTCTCCCAAGCTCTCGGCTATGTGATGCTCTTTTTATGTGCAGTGTGCTGGATGGAAAAAGGAGAATCGTCTATCGGAGAGATTCTTGCATTCATTACATATATAGGGTACTTCTGGCAGCCGATAAGGCAAATCGCAAGCACATACAACACTCTGATAAACAATCTCTCTGCTGCAGCAAGAGTATTTGAGATGATGGATGAAAAGAGTGATATCATAGAAGCCGATGACAAGATAGAGCTTAAAGTCGAGAAGGGAGAAGTAGAGTTCAGAAATGTTACATTCAGCTATCCCGATGATGAGGGGGTGAATATAATAGAGAATCTCTCATTTCATGTAGACGGCGGACAGAGTATAGCTCTTGTTGGGCCTACAGGGGCTGGAAAAACTACTATTATTAATCTTCTTGCGCGTTTTTATGATCCAGTTGCTGGCGTAGTATTAATAGATGGGCAGAATATAAGGAAGGTATCCTTTAAAAGTTTGAGAGCTTCCCTTAGTGTAATGCCCCAGGATTCCATGCTCTTCTCCGGTACGATAAGAGAGAATCTTCTTTATGGAAAAGAGGCAAGTGATGAGGAGATGAAGAAGAGAGTAGAGGAATTGGGCCTTACGGCGATGATTGAAGCACTTCCTTCTGGATATGATACCCTTATTAAGGACGCCTCTCTCTCATCGGGACAAAAACAGCTTATAGCATTAGCGCGTACGCTGATTGCGTCTCCGGCAATTCTGGTTCTTGATGAAGCGACAAGTAATGTCGATACAATAACGGAAAAGATGGTTCAAAATGGTCTTAAGGTTTTAATGAAAGGTCGAACAAGTTTCATAGTAGCCCATCGCCTCTCCACAATTCAGAATGCCGATATAATATTTGTAGTTGGTGAAAAGACTATTTTGGAGATGGGGAATCATGAGAGTTTGATGAAAAAGAAAGATGGAATATATCGTAAGCTCTACCTCAGTCAATTTGAAGGAATAAGGAAAGAAGATGAGTGATAAAAGATGGTGTCCACTTTATGGAAAATGTGGCGGCTGCGACTGGTCGAACACAAGTTACAGTCTGGAACTAGAAGAGAAGGAAAATGTGGTGAGGAAGTACACCTCACGCTTCGGAGAGGTAAATAAAATCATTCCATCTCCTCAATTGACTCACTTTAGAACGAAGGTTCAAGCTGTATGTGGCCGTGACAGGGACGGGAAATTCATTACGGGAATGTACAGGAAAAACAGCCACAAACTTATCGGGGTGCGTTCATGCGCTCTTGAAGACGGGCATGCTACAGCCGTGCTGCAGACAGTCAGGCAAATGGCGGGGCGCTTCAATATTTCTCAATACGACGAGAAGATGAAAAAAGGAGATCTCAGACACATTCTTATAAGAGTAAGCCGATATAGCGGTGAGACGCTTGTGGTTCTTGTTACAGGGAAAAAGGATTTTCCACATAAGAGCGACTTTGTCTCCTCCATTCACCAAAAGAATGAATATGTGACAGGAATTGTTCAAATAATCAACGATGATGATACAAATATGGTGATTGAAGAGAAGAATGAGGAGATTCTTCTCTACGGTAGGGGATATATAACAGAAGAGATTTGCGGTTTGAAGTTCAATATAAGTGCAAAGAGCTTCTTTCAAACCAATCCTGTTATGGCTGAAATTCTATATGAGAAAGCTGTGAGTATGGCAAGACTGAGAGAAGGCGACAGAGTACTTGATGCTTACTCCGGAACGGGTACGATAGCCTTGATTGCCGCAAAGAAATCTTCTGCATCTGTATGCGGCGTCGAGAATAACCCACGCGCCGTAATGGACGCTGAAAAGAATGCCACGATGAATGGGATAGATAATGTGAACTTTGTAAAAGATGATGCTGCTAAATATCTTAAGGCGGCATCTAAGAGAGGAGAGAAGTTTGATGTAATTTTCCTTGATCCTCCACGCGCAGGATCAAACGAGGAATTTCTCTCTGCTTCTGCAAAAGTAGGTGCCGAGGGTATTGTTTACATATCGTGTAATCCTGAAACGCTTGGGAGGGACCTCAGATATTTAGTACATTTTACCCCATATAGGGTCCTTGAAATACAACCGGTTGATATGTTCCCGGGCTCTCAAAACGTAGAGACAATTGTACTTCTTGCAAAGAAAAGAGAATGTTAAATCGTGTAAGGGGCCATCTAATGAGTTGACTCAATTTTCACTTTGGCTATACTTCTTCCGGTATGAGTGAAAAAGTGCTTGGTGGGAGTGTGGTCCACTCCTCCTTTTTTGTTGAGTTTTTAAAAAAGAACGTTGTGATGGAGACAGCACTATTTTTAGCGCTATTTACCTCCATTATCGTTCCCCCGGATGGAGAGTATATAAATTATTTTGATTTCAGGACGCTCACGTGCCTATTCTGTGTTCTTGCGGTAGTATCGGGACTCAAGGATATAAACTTCTTCTATTCTCTAGCACGAAAGGTAACCCACATATTTAAAACAACGCGATATGGAATTCTTGCAATCATCTATATAACATTCCTAGGATCGATGCTTATTGCAAACGATATGGCGCTTTTGACTTTTCTTCCTCTGGGCTTTCTCGTGTTGAGAACAACAAAGAAGGAAAAGTATATGGCTTTTCTCTTCATAATGCAGAATATAGCGGCAAACCTCGGCGGAATGCTAACTCCATTCGGTAATCCCCAGAGCCTATTTCTATACTCGAAGTTTAATATTCCGAACGGGGAGTTTATGTCAATTATGGCCCCTCCTTTTTTCTTCTCTATATTTCTGATCACCCTCTTTGTTTTTGTATTCGTCAAAAATGAGAACATTACGATAAGTGATGAGGCTATAGTGCTAGATAAGAGAAAAACGATAGAGCTTCTAATCCTTTTTGCTTTTTCAATTGCAATAGTATTTAAAATCGTCCCTTATTACATTGGGCTCATCATAATTACTGTGGCGATGATCTTTGTTGACAGAAAGGCACTGGGAAAGGTTGATTACCCACTTCTTTTGACATTTGTATTCTTCTTTATATTTGCGGGGAATATGGGCAGAATCGAGAGTGTGAGGAATTTCTTCTCATCCTTCCTCGATAAAGACACACTTATTTTCTCAGTACTTTCCTGTCAAATTATAAGTAATGTGCCGTCTAGCATTCTTTTATCTCAGTTTACATCTGACTATAAAAATCTACTTCTTGGTGTCAACATAGGAGGAGTTGGAACTCTTATTTCAAGTTTGGCTTCTCTTATTACATTCCGTGAATACACACATATAAATCCTGAGAGGAAGAAGGAATACCTGGAGAAGTTTTCAGCTTTCAATTTTACATTTCTTATTCTTCTCATTCTCCTCGAAAAGATAATAAATTAAAGGATTAAAGCTTTGGAAGTTTCAAAAGATGAATATTTACTTACTGAGACGCCTTTTAAAGCATTGACAGTATTTGCTCTGCCAATGATTCTCGGTGGATTTTTCCAGCAAGTATACAATATGGCTGATTCTATTATTGTTGGCCAACTCGTTGGTTCTGCTGCGCTTGCTGCTGTTGGCGCTTCGGGGGCACTCACAACTGTATTTGTATGTGTTGCAATTGGGGCCGGTGTGGGTGGAGGCGTACTTGTAAGCCGCTATTATGGCGCTAAAGATTACGGCCGAATGAAAACGATTGTATCAACATCGTTGATTAGCTTTTTAATTCTAAGCATAGTCCTTGGACTATTGGGCTTCTTCTTTTCCCATTCGATGATGAGAGCACTGCAAACTCCAAACGACATATTGGATGAAGCGGTATTGTATCTAAAGGTCTATTTTCTTGGATTTCCTTTTTTGTTTATGTACAACATTCTTTCTACCCTCTTCAACTCTGTTGGAGAGTCCAGAATACCACTGGGACTTCTGATTTTCTCTTCAATTCTAAATATTTTTATGGATATATGGATGGTTGGAGAACTAGGCTTGGGAGTCTTCGGTGCTTCCCTTGCAACTCTAATTTCACAAGGAATTTCTGCTGTATTTTCGTTTGTGATCTTTGTTTATAGAATGCGTGAATATAAGGATAGCTTCAGCTGGTTTGACAAATCGGAGTTACATTCCATGCTCAAAATTGCCGTTCCTTCAATTCTTCAACAGTCTACAGTATCAATCGGAATGATGATAGTGCAGGCAGCTGTAAATCCATTCGGCACACAGGCTCTCGCAGGGTATTCTGCTTCGATGAGAGTAGAGAATGTCTTTTCCTTGATTTTTGTATCAATAGGTAATGCTTTGTCGCCATATGTTTCTCAGAACCTTGGTGCGGGCAAAACTGAACGAATTAGAAAAGGTTACCATGCCGCAATAGTGTTGGATGTGTGTTTTGCTCTTATTGCCTTTCTTGTTATTGAAAACTTCAATGAGCAGATTGCATCACTATTTCTTGGCAAAGACGGCACAGATTTAGCCTATTCAGTAGCTGGGGATTATATGAAATGGCTCGGTTACTTCTTTCTCTTCATGGGGATTAAGATGGCAACAGATGGAGTCCTTCGTGGAAGCGGAATCATGAGACCGTTCCTCATTGCAAATATGGTAAACCTTATGATCCGATTGTTTGTTGCGCTAGTGTTTGCACCGCGTTACGGGATTAGATTTGTATGGCTTGCTGTTCCTCTCGGATGGCTTGTAAATTTTATTATTTCCTATAGAGCTCTCAATAAATCATGGCGGATTGATAATGTTCATTTGAAGGGAAATATCTGATCTATTATTCTAGGTTCTTGCTAGATATTGGAAGAGAGGGGAATATTGGTTATTATTCTACAGGGTATTAATATGAAAAAGAAATTTTTAGTTTTATCATTGGTTTTAGTTTTGGTTTTATGCTCGCTTTCGGCTTCCGTTAGCCTTGGAGGTAATGTCGGATACTCACTTGATATGTTCAAAAAAACAAGTGGAAGCGACACAATAAGATATCTTTCTTCGGGACCTGCACTTAATGGGGTTGTTGAATACAGTCTCGATGATTCACTGTCTCTTAGAGGAAATGTTACACTTATGTATCTAGGAAAGGCAAAGGTAAGCAATAATTCCGGTTCTTCCTCAGATTTTTCTGAAAATTCAGGACTCGCCGTGGGCGCATCAATTGATGCAAAGTACATAGTACTCCTCAGCGGAAAGGTAACGGTTTCTGCTTTCGGTGGTCTTCAGGCTCTTTATAGCTATGTTTGCAAAGATAAAGGCAATGATAACTCAAGCCGCAGTAACATTGGAATTGGTCTTAATGGCGGTGGAGAGGTAGCATATTCTATCAATGAAAGCGTATCATTGACTCTCGGTCTCGATGCATCATGGATGGTCTTCAATACGACAAAGTATCTTAAGAGTGAGAAATCTAGAGTCTCTAATTTTGTCGTCAGACCTTATGTTGGCGCACTCTACGAATTCTAAGAGAGATAAAGAAAAGAGAGCACTTTAACCGTTAAGGCTGATTTTTCCTCGTCGAGGGAAGAATAGTTCATTATAAAGGTGTTCTCTTTGCTTTTATTTGAATGATAGAAGGAGGATAAAGGGGAGAGTATAATTCCCATATCCTCCGCTTTTTTTATAACTTCCTTCTCGTTTTTATTTGAGCGGATGTGGAGGAGAAAATATTCTCCTGCCTTTTCGCCACTTATTTCTATGATATTTCTCATCTCGGATGATTTAAGTGCTTTTATAAAGAGGTCTCTCTTTCTTCTTAGTGTTGTTCTTATATGGGATATGTGTCTCTCCATATAGCCACAGGATATAAAATAAGAGAGTGTGTATTGCTCGAAGGAGGAAACGGTGGAAGCGTAGAACGAGAGCTCTTTTTTGTACTTTAGAGCAAGTTTTGGTGGAAGTACCATATAACTTATTCTTATCGATGGAGAGAGCGTCTTTGAAAATGTATTCATATAGATTACAGAGTCTGTAGTGTCAGCAGCCTTTATTGCGGGAATTGGGTTTCCACTGAGTCTGAGTTCGCTGTCGTAGTCGTCCTCTATTATATAGCGATCTTCTTCTCTAGAAGCCCACGAGAGAAGCTCGTAGCGACGCGAGATAGGCATTACTATTCCCGTAGGAAATTGGTGCGACGGTGTTATATGGAGAATGTTGACCCCTTTTTGGTCGAGTCCGCTTAGAGTTACCCCATTTTTGTCGAGAGGAAGATGCACCACTGATACATTTTCGGTTTTATATATCAACTCTTCTTTTATATGTCCCGGATCCTCTATCGCATAAATCTTATCTCTCCCGAGGAGGCGTATAAGAAGACTGTAGAGATACTCGCTCCCAGCTCCGACTATTATCGCATTTTCGTCTACGCTCAGTCCTCTGTACTCTCTAAGGTAGTTTTTTATAGCTGTTCGTAGAATTAGTGTTCCTTCAGATGGGGCCGTGTCAAGAAGATTTTCCTTCTCATTTTTGATAATAGACTTTGTAGCTTTGAGCCAGAGGTCAAACGGAAAGAGACTTTGCGGTGTTTTAGATTTTGAATAGTCAATTATGATATTTCTTTCTTCATATTGGGGCTTTGTTGTACTTTCAGTTTCCTTTATCTGTAGTTGTGCCTCGTGTGGAATATCGTCAACAAAAAAGCCGCTTCTCGATTTTGATTTAATATATCCTTCACTAAGGAGGAGAGAGTATGCATTCTCTACTGTTATGACACTCACTCCATTATTTTCTGCCATTACCCTCTTTGAAGGAAGCTTCTCGTTCGGCTTGATGAGTCCTCTTGATATATCCTCTTTGATTGCCTCGTAGAGCGCAATATATAGCGGTCCGTTCTTCTCTTTCAAGTTATATGTAAGCATATTCTGATACTAAAACTGGATATATTATAAATTGTTAATCTGGTTATTTCAATAAGGTCAGTTTAGGTTTAACTTGTCTCTATCGGAGGTAGTTATGATAACTAAAGAAGAAAGGTACAAACTTAACAGAAATCTCGCCCAGATGCTTAAGGGTGGTGTGATAATGGATGTTACGACTCCGGATGAGGCGAGAACGGCAGAAAAAGCTGGAGCTGTGGCAGTTATGGCTCTTGAGAGAATTCCGGCAGATATAAGAAAAGCGGGAGGGGTATCGAGAATGAGTGACCCGAAAATGATAAAGGAAATACAAGATGCTGTATCTATTCCTGTTATGGCAAAGTGCCGTATAGGTCATTTTGTTGAAGCTGAAGTACTAGAGGCCCTCGATATCGACTTCATAGACGAGAGTGAAGTTCTCACTCCTGCTGATGATGCAAATCATATAGACAAATGGGCTTTTAATGTTCCCTTTGTATGCGGGGCACGTAATATTTCAGAGGCATTGAGGAGAATAAGCGAAGGAGCCTCGATGATAAGAACCAAGGGAGAAGCTGGGACGGGTGACATCATCCAGGCTGTGAGACATATGAGGGCGATGCAGCGTGAAATAAGACGTATTTCATCGCTAGATGAAAATGAGCTTTATAGTAATGCAAAAGCCTTAGGTGTTTCTCTTGATTTATTGAGATACGTACATGATAACTCGTCTCTTCCTGTTGTGAATTTTGCCGCAGGGGGCATTGCGACTCCGCAGGATGCAGCACTTATGATGAGGCTTGGTGCTGAGGGGGTTTTTGTCGGCTCTGGAATTTTTAAGTCTGGAAATCCTGAAAAGCGTGCTTCTGCAATCGTTGAGGCTGTTACGAATTATCTTGATAAGGATATTATTGCATCTGTATCTGAAGATATAGGAGAAGCAATGGTGGGCTTGAACGAGAGTGAAGTGGAATTGATCATGTCAGAGAGGGGAGTGTGATATGAAAGTCGGAGTACTAGCCCTCCAGGGGGCATTTCGGGAGCATATAAACTATCTAAACGCTCTCGGATATGGTACGGTAGAGCTCAAGAGACGGGAGGATATATCATCTCTTGATGCTCTTGTTCTTCCCGGTGGCGAGAGTACGGCGCAGAAAATACTTCTTGAGAGAAGAGGTATGACGACGCCACTGAAAGAGATTATTGAGAGTGGAATACCTGTTTTAGGAACATGCGCAGGGCTCATACTATTGTCTCAATGGATCGAGGGAGAAGGAGAAGGGGTTTTGGGAACGCTCCCTGTAGTTACAAAGAGAAACGCGTATGGTAGACAGAGCTCTTCCTTCTCGACTATTGGGTCATTTTCTAATCTACAAAGAGTACCTATGACATTTATACGGGCTCCATTAATAGTATCGGCTAAGGAAGGAGTCGAGTGTCTTTCCTCCTTTCACGGAGAGATAACAGGAGTACGTTTTCTCAATCAATATGGGCTGACTTTTCATCCTGAACTCGGAAAAATCGAGGATGCCGAACATATCTACAATCTTATTTTCAAAAGAGATTGAATAACACATGAATCGATTTTATAAATAAAGTATGAAAAAAATTGGATTTGGAATTATTGGGCTGGGAAATGTTGCAGCGATACATGCTTATGCATTAGAGCAAAGTGAGCTTTGCTTTTTATCGGGTGTATACAGCCCAGACAAAGAAAAGGGTGAAAAGTATAGAGAGCGATACGGATGCTCAAGCTATAATAGCCTAGATGAGTTTTTTGGTGATAAGAGAATATCTGTTGTGATTATTGCGCTTCCATCGGGAATGCATGAAGAGTATGCAATTAAAGCATTGAATGCTGCTAAGCACGTTCTTATCGAAAAGCCTATAGAAATAAACGAAGAAAGAGCCGAAAGGATCATTGAGTATGGACGGAAGAAAGGCCTCATTGTCGGAGGAATCTTTCAAAATAGATTCTATGACGGCGCGAGATTGATAAAGAGGGCGATATCAGAAGGGAGATTCGGCCGTATTGTGATGATTGAGGCCTCTCTCAAGTGGCTCAGGGAGCAATCGTATTATGATTCTGCTCTTTGGCGAGGAACAAAGGAAATCGACGGAGGCGGCGTCTTGATGAACCAGGGGATACACGCTATTGACCTATTGTTATATTTTGGAGGAGATTGTGAAGACGTCGAGGGATATACCGCCTTGTTATCTCATGAGAGAATCGATGTTGAGGATAATGCGGTAGCAGTGCTGAGGTTCCGTAGCGGCGCTCTCGGAATTATTAACGGCTCCACAAGTATATACCCCGGCGCTCCGAGAAGAATAGAGGTGCTGGGAACAGACGGCACTGCTGTATTCGAGGACGAGGCTCTTACAACATGGAAATTCAAAGATGAAAGAAAAGAGGACGAAGAGATACGGACAAAATACGGCTCTGTTTCTTCAAAGGGTGGCTCGAACAGTGCAACTGACATAAACTACATAGGCCATATGCGTGCATTTGATGATTTTGCGTCTGCCATTATCGAAAAAAGAGATCCTCTAGTAACGGGAGAAGAGGCGATAAAAAGCATTAAGGTTATCTCTGCTATTTATCGCAGCGCTAAGAGTGGAAGAAGCGAAAAATTGTAGTTATTCACTTATGAAGAGTTTCTCTTTAAATAGTCCGAAAAGATAACGCCTCCAGCATCTTGTCATGTCGATAGGAGAGAAAGAAGCGGGAGAGGAGGCAAGTACCATATATAGAATACCGTTGTCAAAGAGACGGTATTTTGTGTCAATTATGCCGTTACGGCGGTAGAATTCAATTCGTTTTAATCGCTCTATGTAGTTTGGCGCTTTCTCATCGATGGCCTCTATATCAAGAATTATATTCATTCCTTTATAGTTTTCCTTAATCCAAGAAAGTATTTTGCTTCCGTATCCAGAGCCCCTCAGATGAGATGAGACGGCAAGATAGAATATGTAAACGCTCCCTCTATAAAGGACTATGGATGCTTCCCCTACAAACTCATCATTGTCTACAAAATATAGAAATTGCGTTCCACGCCTGAAGCGGAAAAACATCAAGCGAGAGAAGGGGACTTTCTCTTTCTCGGGGAAAGATTTTTCGTAGAGAAGCTTTATCTTTTCGTAGTATTTATTATTTCTTTTTACTTTAGAGGCGTTCAACATGATTGTATCTTACCTTTTCACTCCGTTTTTAAGAAGACTTTCTCTTATGAAAGAAGATCATGAAGAATATTGTTAGTATTCTTGTGGAAAAGCAGAGTCTATGACGAAAGGCCTCTTTTTCTCGAAATAGCAAGAGAAAGGAAGACTCAATAGACGAGTCTTCCCTCCTGGAGCATCTTATCAAAGAGCTCTCGTGCTTTCTTTACGGGAATACGCATAAGAGGATCCATGAGGAATGCAGAAAATAGCGCATTATCATCTTTTTCATATATTGCATTGAGTGCGATTTCCATTTCGTCTGATATACGTTTTATAAGGCTCTGTATGGCAAGAGGAGGATCAGAGGAGACAAGAGGTGTTACCTTGTCTTTTGTAATTATTCCCATGCTTTCAACGATCCTTCCCTTTTCAAGATAGCTTATTTGCCCTTTGTTTGGCATATTCATATTTGTCTTAAGTTCTTTTCCTCCGAGAAGGGATAGCATGATATCTACACCCTCTTCTCCACTAGGAGAAGCGATGAGCTCGTCATCTTTGAAGACCTTTTCTCTCTTCTCCTTTGCATTTTTCTCTCTCCAGGAATATGGTGTTCTTATCACTCCAAGGGAGTTAAGGTATTTTTCGTCTTCTAAAAACCAGGGAACGAATTCTGCAAGGTGTCTATCCCCTGCAGCTCCGAGAACGCCAAATGTCTTGTAAAATGTATACGCAATAAGTGAGTCGCACTCGAACCACTTTTCACTCCGTTCACGTTCTTTCGCGACCTCTGTTCTATCTTTAAATGTCTCGCTATCATTTACGATTTTTTCGATTTCCTTAATTAAATCGTGTCCGTTCCAATAGGCTCTGGTCATGAATGTAAAGTGGTTCACTCCGGTTATATCTACATCGAGCTCTCTTCTGTGTGGTTTTACACCCCATTTTTGTTCAACAAGGCGACATAGGTTATCCTCTGTATGGAATACTTCATGACAGCATCCGAATGCCTTAATATTAGGAAAAGCTTTATAAAGAGCAGCAGTACAGAGCGTCATAGGGTTGGTGTAGTTTATAACCCATGCATTTGGGCAGCATTTTCTTATTTTCTCTGCAAAATCAAAAAATAGAGGAAGCGCACGGCGTGCCCGTATAAGGCCTCCCGGGCCTGTTGTGTCGCCTACGGTTTGTAATATGCCATAATCCTGAGGAAGTAGAAGATCTGCTTTTCTACATTCGATTCTTCCGGGCTCAATTGCAATTATTACAAGGTCTGCCCCGTCTAGGGACTCTTCAATATCATCTAGAGCGCGATAAGTAAATCGTCCTTTCTCTCCATTGATAGTAAGCATCCTCTCTCCAACATCTACATTGTTTCTACTTGCGTCTCCGTCTATATCGTAAAGAGTTACTTTTCCCCTGCATTCTTTATTAAGAGTGAGATCCTTCATGAAGGAGATAGCCCAAAGTCTGCTTCCTCCTCCGATTATTGTTATGTTTATATCTTTCATAGCTCAATTCTATCCCCGTTATAAAAAAAGATAACTACTTTTTTTAATAATCCATTTTCTATCTCCTTGAGAGAAATAGTCTCTCAAAATATAATTTTTCCTATGGCAAACGGTTTAGAAGATTTGAAGGAAAAGAATAAGAATAGGAGAATAGAAGGCGATAGTCGCCTCAGACGCTGGGAGAAAAAATATGGAGATGAAGATTCAGAGATGCTTATGGAGAAGGCATCCTATCATTCCCAAAAGAAGAAAAAATCTAGATGGAAAGAAGAGAGCTAAAATATAATTCCTATTTGGGAATGAAAAGTAGATAATATATATGAATTTCTCTAATTCTATTGTTTATGGTAGACTTTAATTTTATTATTTTCGTAATTGTTCAGGGGGAAATTATAGATGTGTGGAATAGTCGGATTTACAGGTCACAGAGAGGCCTCACCCATTTTATTGGAAGGACTGAATAAACTTGAATATAGAGGATATGATTCCTCAGGCTTAGCTGTCCTTGATAAAGAAGGTTTTGTCAACATTGTAAAGGCAAAAGGCAGACTCAAGGAGCTAGTTGATAAAACAGATAACGGGAATACACTCAAAGGAGAATGCGGAATAGGCCACACTAGGTGGGCTACCCACGGAGAGCCTAGCGAAAACAACGCGCATCCACATCACTCTGATGATATGAACATAGTTGCGGTTCATAACGGAATAATCGAGAACTACAAGGAACTCAAGGAGAAACTCACCAACAAGGGCTATTCCTTCTATTCCGATACAGATACAGAGATAGTCACTAAACTTATAGATTACTATTACAAGAAGTATAATATCGGGCCAATAGATGCCCTGGCAAAAACAATGGTGAGAGTCAGAGGTAGTTATGCTCTTGCAGTAATGTTCAAGGACTATCCTGGAAGAATCTATTGTGCAAGAAAAGACAGCCCACTTGTTGTTGGCAAGTCTATAGACGAGTGTTTTCTTGCTTCCGATGTTCCTGCAATGCTTAAGTACACGAGAGATGTATATTACATTGATAACCTTGAGATGGCTGTACTCGAAAAGGGAAAGGCTACATTTTATGATCTCAATGGAGACGAAGTAGAAAAGCCTCTTTGCCACATTTCGTGGTCTGAAAGCGAAGCCGAGAAGGGTGGATACGAGCACTTCATGATCAAGGAGATTTATGATGAGCCGAAGGCTGTAAAGGATACGCTTACTCAATATATTAAAAACGACATAATTGATTTCTCCTCTTTCGGCATGGATGATGAGTTTCTTTCTGGTATAAATGCAATAAGAATAGTTGCGTGTGGATCTTCTTATCATGTTGGGATGGTAGGCGAGTATATATTTGAGAATCTCTCATCTACATCGTGCCGTGTCGAGATGAGCTCTGAATATCGCTACCGCGAGCCTCTTTTGACAAAGAACGAGCTTGTTGTACTAATCAGCCAATCGGGTGAAACTGCCGATACTCTTGCAGCTTTGAGAATGTCGAAGAAGATGGGATGTAAGACCCTCGCTGTCGTCAATGTGTTGGGCTCTTCGATAAGTCGTGAGGCGGACTACGTATTATACACTTATGCAGGCCCTGAGATTGCAGTTGCTACGACAAAGGCATATTCTACGCAGCTTATAATCATGTATCTTCTTGCTATTAAAATTGCCCATGTAAAAGGACTAATCAAAGACGAGAAGGAGTACATTGATGAACTTATGACACTTCCTCTTAAGATACAGAGCCTTCTTGACGAGAAAGAAAAGATACAATGGTTTGCATCACGAACTGTGAATAAAAAGGATGTATTCTTTATCGGAAGAGGAATAGATTGGGCGATATCGAGTGAAGGCTCGCTTAAGCTTAAAGAGGTCTCGTATATACACAGTGAAGCCTATGCCTCTGGAGAGCTCAAACACGGAACGATATCGCTTATCGAGGACGGAACACTTGTTGTCGGGATACTCACCCAGAAGAAGCTCTTTGAAAAGACTATGTCAAACATGGTTGAGTGCAAAAGTAGGGGCGCTTACTTACTCGCTCTGACGATGCGTGGAAATTATTCAGCAGAGGAGAATGCAGACTTCACAATTTATATTCCGAAGACGAATGAGTACTTTACTCCGAGTCTGGCGATAATTCCATTACAGCTTCTTTCATACTACATAAGTGTTCAGAAAGGCCTTGATGTTGATAAGCCGAGAAATTTGGCAAAAAGTGTCACTGTTGAATAATCTTATTCTATATAAAGAGATATAAATAAGTAAGTAGGGATAACTATGTCAAGATGTGTTCTTGTTCTCGGCGGCGAAATAAAAAATTACGAGCTAATAAGATCCTTTTTGAGGGAGAGCGACTATTTTATCTTCTGTGATAAAGGACTCGTTCATAGCTCTCGGTTGGGAGTTAGAGTTGATCTTGCCGTTGGAGACTTTGATTCATGCGTTCCTCATTCAATAAAAGAAGTAGTTAGGTTCCCATCTAATAAGGATGATACGGATGGACTATGTGGTATAAAGGAAGGAATAAAGAGAGGATATAAGGAGTTTTTGATTCTCGGTGCTCTTGGAGGAAGAATAGACCATGAAATCGGAAATATATATCTACTTGAGTATTTGGATAGACTGGGACTCTTTGGCCGTATCGAGAACGGCTCATCATATATCGAGATAGTCTCATCTCGAAAAAAGACCGTTAAGAAAGGAGTGAAGTATTTTTCTCTTCTTGCCTTCTTTGGAAAAGCGGAGGATATCTGGATAAGAGGGGCAAAATATAATCTAGAGGGAAAGCAGATCGAGCCTGGTTTTCAATACGGCATAAGCAATGAATGCGAAGAAGACGAGGCAGAAATATTGGTTAAAAAAGGAAAGCTTCTACTTGTAGTTATTCGTGATGAATGACCTAGAGTTTTGTCTCTTTAGGGGGAGAAGAGTTGGAATGCGGATGCAGTCGGAGCATACAATATCCTTCGTCTA
>CAVFXW010000054.1:0-10204 GCA_963626675.1 Clostridium sp. CAG:452
TTCATATTTTGCCTCCTTATATAAAGCGCAATAAGTGGCCCCTTTTGTCAGGATTTGAGTTATAGTTTAGAAAAAGAGTGAAATTTGTGGGTGTTCACATCCATTAAAACAAAACGTATAATTGTTCCACGGGGCCGTGGTTCAGTGGTAGAACGATGCTTTCGCATGGCATAAACGGCGGTTCGATTCCGCTCGGCTCCATCCAACATTGTCCTTTAAAGGAAGCAAAACATCTCATTAGTCTCTTTACCTTGTTGAAGACTCGAAGCAACATACAAGACATAAATGTCTCGTAAAATAAAAGGCATAGCTACATAAAGAAAAAGGCCGGAGGTTGTTCGAGTTCTTCTCGTATAAGAGAATTAAAAGAGGACTAGAAAGAGAAGAGAAAAAAACACTATAATCATCCGAGATGGAAAGATGGCCGAGAGGTTGAAGGCACTTGATTCGAAATCAAGCAAGGGGCAACTCTTCGGGGGTTCGAATCCCCCTCTTTCCGCTTTTTTTCATCTTATTTCTCTTTTTTTCTTGAATACGGCCCAATTCCTTCTTAAATTATTTGTTAAGAAATAAGGAGTAGTTATGGTAATTAGAGAATCTGCAGAAGATTACCTTGAAGCAATTCTATATATAACTGAAAAGAACGGTCATGCACGCTCCATTGATGTGGCAAAGCATCTTGGAATAACAAAGCCAAGTGTATCTGTTGCAATGAAGAATCTCCGCTCCGAAGGTTACATCGAAATGGATAAGAATGGAGATTTAACACTTCTCGATACAGGAAGAATAATTGCTGAAAAGACTTACGAGCGTCATGTAATAATACGAGATCTCCTTATATCATTAGGAGTTGATCCCGCTACAGCGACAAAAGATGCATGCAGAATGGAACATGCACTCAGCGATGAATCCTTCAATGCAATAAAGGATCATGCTGCCAGCATGAAGAAAGGAAAATAAGGTTATTTACAGAGAAGCCGGTTTTCTATAAACTCTTCTTTGTTTTAAAGGAAAGGTGTCCGAGTGGTCGAAGGTGCACGATTGGAAGTCGTGTATGGTCAAAAGCCATCGGGGGTTCGAATCCCCCCCTTTCCGTTTTTTATTCACTTAAAAATTAAGAATTATTAAGTTTCTTCTCCATATACTTTTATAATCTCATTCAAGAATTCTTTCTCTGAAAAATCCTTGTTGTAGACTATTCTCGTCTCTCTCACCATCGAGAAGTTCTCTATAGGAAGCGCTATAACCTTCCCTTTCTTAATCTCATCAAGACAGGCACTCCGCGGAAGAATGGAGACTCCCATGTCTTTTCTTATGAGGTCTTTGATTGTAGCAATATTATCGACTTCAAGAATTACATCAAAAGACGATAGGGATTCATTGTTACTCTCAAGCGTCGACTCAAAGAGTGTTCTCGTTCCGGATTGTGCAGTTCGTAGAATGAGCTTTTCCTTCTTGAGCTCTGATAGACTCACAACACTGTTACGTGAAAGAGGATTATCTGGTCCCATGACACATACAAGATAATCGGTATCTAGCATCATGCTCGAAAAACGGTTATCAAGAAGGGGGCCGTCAATGATGGCAAGGTCAAGCTCATATGATTCAAGTTTATCATAAAGATTATTTATTGTATCAGAAGTTAATATTATTCTTAACCCCTTATGTTCACTACTGACTTTTGCAAGGGAAGCTGCAGTAAGATTGCTCTCGCAGGTATGTGTAATACCAACTCTGAGGAGGGATAGAATCTTGTTCTTACCCGCAAGCTCAAGCAACATCTTGTCGTTTATAGCACACATACGGCGCGCATATTTAAGAACAATTTCTCCTTCAGGTGTAAGAATTAATCCCGTTTTGTTGCGAATAATGAGTTTGTGGCCAACCTCTTCCTCAAGCTGCTTAATTTGATGAGATACCGCAGGCTGGGTCATTCCAAGCGCCTCTCCAGCTTTTGTAAAGTTCTGCTTCTCTGCAACAATCATAAATGTATTCATCAAAACGCCAAGCATATTACTCTCCATAATTTTATTTTATGTAACCATGAAATAATATAATTTGCATTTATTATATTGCGCTTCTAAGATGTGTCAATCACTAGGAGAGATAATGAATACAAAAGAAATCATTAAAAACACATATCAATTCAAACTCTTTCATCTTTTTCCAAAAAACAAAAGATACAGATCACTCAATTTGGAAGATGAGCAAGTCTCTTCCTTCCTCCTATCTATAAGAAAGAGGGAGGGGAAAAAGGGCCTCTACACTGCACTATTTCTTTGCTTTTTCTTCTCTATCGTTATTTCAATTTTTCTCGATATCTATCTATGGAGATTCTTAGATAAAGATGAGAACTACTTTGCCCTAGCAATTATCTTTACTTTTCTCTTATCTATAAAATTTGGTTTTATAAAACCCACGTCCATGAAGAGAATAGGAGAGCTTATATTCACTATCCTTTCTCTTCTCTCTACACATTATTTCACGCTCACTCTACTTCTCCTAGTCATCTTTGAAAGTGGAGAAGCACTATCCTATGAGGAGGTTTAAGATGCTCTTTGAAAAGTTGAATATAACATCCCCTGTCTCAATAATTATCGGCTCTATTTCCCTGATGCTTCTCATGGGATTTCTATTTACTCGAATCACAAAAAGAATAAAACTTCCTTCCGTTACAGGATATATACTTGCCGGAATCACGCTCGGCCCGTATGTTCTCAACGTCATTCCCTCTTCCGTCATCACAGGGATGGACTTCATAGCAGATATAGCACTATCATTCATAGCATTTTCAACGGGAGAATTCTTTCAATTCGAAACTCTTAAGAAGAATGGATTGAAGGTTGTTGTAATAACGGTTTTCGAATCAATTATTGCTTCCCTATTAGTATTCATCGTTACATACTATATTCTCCATCTCGAACTTAGTTTCTCTCTTGTTCTAGGAGCACTTGCCTCTGCTACGGCTCCTGCAAGCACTGTTATGACAATCCGACAGCTCGGCGCAAAGGGAGACTTCGTTGACACTCTTCTTCAAGTCGTGGCGCTTGACGACGTTGTTGGGCTTATCGCATTTTCTGTCGCGATATCACTCGCACTCTCAAGCACAACGGGAAGCATTTCGATATCGAATATAGTCACCCCTCTCTTAACTAACACTCTTGTCTTTCTCATAGGAGGTGGATGTGGTTTATTGTTAAAGCTCCTTCTTCATGGAAGAAGCACAGACAATAGGCTCATAGTATCCATAGCCATTCTCTTCTCGTTCTGTGGACTATGTACACTATTTGATGTCTCGCCTCTTCTTGGATGTATGAGCATGGGTATGGTTTACATCAACATAACGGGTGACGAGAGACTCTTTAAACAGCTCAATTACTTCTCACCACCCATTCTTCTCTTATTTTTCGTTCGCTCGGGACTTAACTTCAATCTATCGTCCCTATTTTCGACAACAGATAGAATAGGGTCTCTGTCTCTGCTCTCTGTAGGAATTATCTATTTCTTTACACGAATCGTCGGAAAATACCTGGGCTCTTTTATCGGATGCCTCATTACAAAAAAAGATAAAACAGTACGAAATTTTCTTGGTCTTGCCTTAATTCCTCAAGCGGGAGTTGCAATAGCCCTAGCCGCACTATCGAGAAGAGTACTTGGTGGAAATTATGGAGAAGACCTAGAAACTATTATTCTCGCGTCTTCAGTTCTCTATGAGCTTATAGGGCCGGCCTCAGCAAAGCTTTCGCTTTATCTCTCCCATTCATACTCCAACAAACTTGAAGATATTGCTTTGATTTCAGATACGACAGGAAAGAGCGAGCTTGAGCTTTTGATAGAGCGCATACATAAAATACAGAATGAACTTCCTAAGCACAAAACACCACTTGAAGAGGATGAGGATGCATTCTCTGAGGGAGCATATCAAAGTGAGGGAATAAGTACACTCTCCTTGTCCAATAGGAGGATCAGACGATGAACGGACTATATGAAATTATTAAAACAGATAGAATTGCAATACTTTTGGGACCCTGGGCGGGAGAACTCACAGTTTTCTCCGTAATTTTAAGACTTTCCCTCTCCCTTATACTTTCGTTCGCACTCGGATGTGAGAGATCCTCGAAGCGTCACTCTGCAGGACTCAGAACCTTCGTTCTTATCTCATTTGCATCAACCTTATCCGCACTTCTTGATCTTATCTTGATGCCCAGTTTTCCTCTTCTATCTGCTTTTACGATACTTGCAGTTGCGTCAATCAGCATCAATTCTCTTTTCTTATCCTCTCGGAGCCAAATAAAGGGTCTTACAACCTCTGCCTGTCTTTGGGCGACCCTCTTCATGGGACTCTCCTCAGGGTACGGACTCTACACTCTCACTCTTATCATATTCATCTTTCTTATTTCGATAGTCGCACTCTTTCCACAATTTGAAAGATACCTTAAGAACAGATCTAACCACTTTGAGGTACACTTAGAGCTCAAAGATCCACTCTTTCTTCAAGACTATGTCTCAGTATGCAGAGTGCTAGGCCTTAGGATAGATGACATAGAGAGCAATCCCTCATACCGTGGCTCAGGGCTTTCCGTTTATACAATAACCCTAACAATATTAAGTGAAGAACTCAAAGCCTTCAAAACACATAAAGAGATAATTTCTGCACTCTCAACTCTTGAATATGTCTACCACATTGAGGAGTTGATATAAGAGAAGTATAATTCAGTTATGAAAATACTTATCCTAAATGCTTCTCCTAAGAAAAAATCCTCAATTACGCTTCAGTCAGCACTCTATCTTGAAAAGGTATTTCCCTCCCATACCTTCTCTTATAAACATATAGGAGTAGGTAGGGCTTTAAACGAGAAGAATCTCGAAGAAACTCTAGATGCATTAGAGAAAAGTGACCTCGTTATCTTTTCCTTCCCCGTTTATACATTCCTAGCTCCCAGCCAGCTCCATTACTTTATAAGGATTTTGAAGGAAAGGAATCTCACATTCCCTGACAAAAATGCCACTCTTATCACAACAAGTAAACACTTTTATGACATGACAGCACACACATACCTTGAAGAGAACCTTCTCGATCTCGGCTTTAATTATATTGAAGGACTCTCGCTCGACATGGAGGATCTACTCAAAAGAGAGGGACAGGAAAACCTCATCTCATTCTTCAATAGAACTCTACATGCCGTAGATAACAAGATATTTAAGAGAAGAGAAGAGAGAATAGAGAGAGAAAAACTACCCCCACTTGAAAAGGAAAATATGCAAATTACAAAGAAAGAGGATTATACAGTCTCCATAGTTGTCGACTATACATACAACAAAGAGAGGCTTGAAAGTATGATCAATTATTTTTGTTCCCTCTTTCCATATAAGACACGCCTTGTGGATCTTTCATCCTTCTCGTTCAAAGGAGGATGTTTGGGTTGCCTCAAGTGCGCACTCTTAGGTAAGTGTGTATATAACGACGGCTTTGAGCGTTTTCTTGAGGATGAGATCCTCTCTTCAGATGGTGTGATATATGCATTCTCAATAATCGACCATTCAATGGGGCCACTTTTCAAGAATTATGACGACAGAAGGTTCTATAACGGTCACAGAACAGTATCACAATACAAACCTGTTGGTTATATAATCGATGGAAATCTAAAAGAGGAAGGAAATCTCAAAACAATCCTTGAGGCAAGAAGTGATACTGGAAGAAATTATCTTACATGGCTCTCTCAAGACGAGGAAGGAATAAAGAACCTTGTATGGAATATGAGCTATGCTCTTGAAAACAAATATGTAAAGCCCCGTACATTCTACGGTGTCGGTGGTATGAAGATATTCCGCGATCTTATATGGGTAATGAGAGGAATCATGAAAGACGATCATATCTTCTACAAGAAGAATAACTTCTATGATTTTCCACAGAAGGAGAGAGGCAAAATGCTCTCTCTATGCCTTGTCGGTTCATTAATGAGGAACAAAAAATTCATGAAGAAAAACAAATCCATTATGGATGAAGGGATGCTCGCTCCATACAAAAAGGTAATAGAAAAGGCAGAAAGTGTAGAATAGCCTTATAATTGTCTATTTTTTCACATTGTTTTTATGAGAAATTATAAGGTATGCTACCACACATATAAGAGACGAAAGTACCGAGCCGGAGACCGTCGCTAATCCAACCGGGAAGAGGTTATCACTATAGAGGGAAGAGAGGATATATACTCCGGGAATTCTAAGAAGCACTATTGCAAGTATATTATGTATGAATGATATGCCAGATAGCCCGAGTGCACAGAAATAACCGCTGAAAGAAAAATGGATTCCTGCAAATATAGTATCAAAGACATATCCTCTAAGGTATTGTGTCCCGCTTCTTATTACTTCGCCATCGCTCGTAAAGAGAGATATCGTCCATGGAGCTATGAATTGGATGAGAATGCTTACAATTAGGCCGAAGAGAACAGCAACAAGAAGTGCATAATATAGCGTTTCTCTCGCTCTCTTCTCCTTCTTCGCGCCAAGATTCTGACTTATAAGGGCAGATACAGATGATAGCATAGATGAAGGCACAAGAAACAAAAACGAGATTATCTTTTCGACTATTCCGACTGCTGCGGCGTCCTTGAGGCCGCGCCTGTTCATAATAATTGTTATGACTATGAATGCAACCTGTATTAGTCCATCTTGAAGAGCGATTGGAAGGCCAACCTTCATTATTGGCGCAACAATTGCTCTATCAAAAACAAAATCGTTCCTCTCAATCTCTATACCACTGCCCTTCTTTCTTAAATGTAGAAGTGCTATGAGGACACTCGAGGCTTGTGATGTCACAGTACCAAGAGCGGCCCCCATCGCGCCAAGAGAAAAAGGCCCCATAAATAATATATCGAGCCCTATATTGAGAATGCATGCAATGAGAACAAAGAAAAAAGGTGTCTTACTGTCTCCCAGGGCGCGGTATATTGACGATATGATATTATATGCAATTATGAATGGGATACCTAGAAAACAAACAAATAGATACTTCCTTGTTCCCTCTACAGCTTCCTCAGGCGTCGACATGATGCTTACTACACCCTTTGTAAAAAAGGAAAGGACTACAGTTAAAAGAATAGCAAGAATAGAAAATATTATAACAGTTCCACCGATATCTTTTCCGGCCCTTCTATAATCCTTTGCCCCTATTGCACGAGAAACGGCAACAGTACTACCCATCGATAGTCCTACTACCATAACAGTAATCATGTGCATTACCTGACTGCCGATAGAAACAGCTGTCGTACTCTCTACGCCTTCAAAGCATCCAATGATCACAAGGTCTGCCATACCGTAAAGTGTCTGCAAAAAATATGAAAACAGAAACGGCAGAGAAAAACTAAGTAGTGTCCCTAGTACGCTTCCTTCTGTTAAATCTTTTTTCATTCTCGCTCCAAGAAAGGAGATATCCTATTAACTTTATCAATATATATGTATACAAAGACGCATATTACTGCGCTGAGGACAGAACCACTGAGAGATGCAAGTCCCACAGGAAATAGATTTGTAGGATACAACAGCGATATAAAATAAACTCCGGGAATCCTCATAAAAACAATCGATATTATATTATGCGCAGAAGGAATCCCAATCATATTCCTTGCTGTAAAATATCCGGAGAGAGAAAAATGTATACCAGCAAATATTGTCTCCCACACATATCCCTTAAAATATTCTCCTCCCTCTCTTATAACTGCAGGATCGTTAGTGAAGAAAGAAAGAAATGATTGAGCAAATGCTTGAACGAGAAGAGAAACAACAAGACCAAGAATTACAGATATAACCAAGGCATAACACATCGTCTCTTTCGCCTTCTTTTCATCGTTTTTCTCTATTGCTATTCGACTCAATACAGAGACAGATGAATAGAGTGCAGAGGGTACGAGAATCAAAATAGAAATTATCTTTT
The DNA here is from genome assembly GCA_963626675.1 of Clostridium sp. CAG:452. Classification (GTDB taxonomy): domain Bacteria; phylum Spirochaetota; class Spirochaetia; order Sphaerochaetales; family Sphaerochaetaceae; genus Ornithospirochaeta. Next base: position 7,934 of record CAVFXW010000054.1, read on the forward strand.
CAACAATGCCCGCAGCTGCTGCGTCTATGATGCCGCGCCTATTCATAATCATTGTTATGAGTATGAATGCTAGCTGTATAAGACCATCATGAGTAGCAATAGGAGCGCCGACTTTCATCATTTCATTTATTGTCTCTTTGTCGAGAGAGAAATCACCTCTCCTAAGTCTGATATTCTTCTTTGTAATTATTAGATGGATGAATGCTGTTATAACACTCACGGCTTGTGAGAGTACTGTACCCAATGCGGCTCCGGAGGGACCCATATTCATTCTACCCATAAATACTATATCGAGAACAATATTCACAATACATGCAATAGCCACAAAGAAAAAAGGCGCCTTACTGTCTCCTAGCCCATGATAGATACTGCTTATGACATTATATGCAATTATTAAAGGAATACCCAAAAAACATATCCTTAAATAGGCTTCCGTCCCCTCAACAGCAAGAGATGGGGTTCCCATCCACTTTACAGTATACCCCGAAAGAAGAAAGAGAAAAATTGTCGATATAACCCCAATGAGTGAGAAAAAAGAAATAATTACGCCTAGTTTTCTTTCCAGTCTTCTTTCGTCTTTATCTTTGTTAGATGAAACAAGAGTAGCGCTTCCCATTGCAAGACCGACTATTATTACCGTAATCATGTGCATAACCTGGCTTCCAATAGCAACAGAAGCAGTACTTTTAACGCCCTCATAGTGTCCGATAATGACAAGGTCTGTCATTCCATATAATGTTTGAAGAAGAGATGAGGCAAAAAAAGGCAGTGCTTGCTTAATTAAACTTTTTAATACACTGTTTTTGGTTAAATCTTTTTCCATTTTCAAACCCACCTTCTTTTAACAGAAATCATAAAAAAAGAAAAGGGAAAGAAACTACTTCATACCACGCTATTCGTTTCAGGTAATGGATAACATTCTTCAATAATGCTATCATGCCACTCATGAAAAAGAGTCTATCCTTAACCTACAATAGCACAATCAAAGCATGCTTTGTTGCATATATCATACAGGCAATCGTTAATAACTTTGTTTCTTTACTATTTGTAATTTATCAGCGCGACTATTCGATGCCTCTATCTCAAATTACACTTCTCATAACAGTCAATTTCTCTTTACAGCTCATTATTGACTCATTATCGGCCGTCTTTATTGATAAAATTGGATATAGAGCATCAATCCTCATCGCCCATGGGTCAACGCTACTAGGCCTGATACTTCTTTCTGTTCTCCCTAATATCCTACCCTCCCCGTTCATCGGTCTTCTTATCGCAATATCAATTTATGCTGTAGGAGGAGGACTTGTTGAGGTTCTCATTTCTCCGATAGTCGAAGCTTGTCCTACAGATAATAAAGAAAGCGTTATGAGCCTACTGCATTCTTTCTACAATTGGGGAAGTGCCGGCGTCATAATATTTACAACACTCTTTCTCAATATATTCGGTCAAGAAAGTTGGAGAATCCTCGCTTGTTTATGGGCTCTTATTCCACTTATAAACGGAATAGTCTTCACAAAGGTCCCGATTGCACCTCTTATTGAAGATGAAAAAGGGGGAATGAAAATACACGAGTTATTGAAGAATAAGCTCTTCTGGATATTTGCATTCATGATGCTTGCCTCTGGCGCATCTGAGCACGCTTGCGGACAATGGGCGAGTACAATTTGCGAAAAGAGTTTAAATATATCAAAGACACTCGGAGATCTACTTGGCCCAGCAATCTTTGCTTTTTTACAGGGAACAGCAAGACTCACTTATGCAAAAAAGGGCGGCAAGAAAAGGCTTGATCATCTCATGTTGCTATCGGCCATTTTTGCTGTTAGCGCCTACCTAATTCTTGTATTCTCGTCTAATCCTATAATATCTCTATTAGCTATGGCTTCAATCGGCTTTGGTGTCGGGATTATGTGGCCCGGAACATTCTCACTCTCATCAGAAAATCTTCCCCGCGGAGGAACTGCGATGTTTGCGTTCCTTGCCCTCTTTGGTGATATGGGATGCTCACTTGGACCAACCGTGACAGGTTTTGTTGCATCCCTATTCAATGACAACCTCAAGATCGGTATTGCTGGATCCCTTATCTTTCCTCTATTAATGGTTATCCTTTTGCTTGTACTTATTAGGAGAAGAAAAAAGAAAGCCTTATAGAAAAGTACCAGCAAAAGAATGTTATGAGTCAAGAGCGTTGTAGTTTATAACTTAAGTTTCTCTCCCTTAACACGGCATCTCTTCTTGTAGAATGCAATTCCATATATCCAAATATTCTCTCTG
>CAVFXW010000055.1:0-16981 GCA_963626675.1 Clostridium sp. CAG:452
CACAGTCGGTCAAAGCTAGATACCTCAATCTACCTATTATTGATATATAGACAAGAAGGTGCCCGCAACCTCGTTTTTCCTTATACTAACACAAGTTACGTTACTCACTTACTGTTCAGCACCCGTATTGTCAGCCTATCACTAACACCTTAATCCTGACTGCCCAAACCCCTCAAAATCGGCCTTTTTACCTCTAAAATACCTATCTGATGGGGTATTTTCCATGCTGTCTCAATCACCCTGAGATTGATATATAGACAGTGCTATTTTTGCCTCTCACGGGCAGACAGCCTCTTTTCTTATTTTCTTATATTGTAAGGTTTTAGTTTAGACTCCCTATACCCTTTTCTAACCTACCTTAGCCTTACACATACAAGATGCTACTTATGTTACATTAATCATCCACAGACTTATTAAAATAAACCATTTTCTCAGGTTTTTCTTCATTTTTCCCTGCTTTTCCTATTTAATTTTTCTTGGAAAAAAGAAGCGAAATAATCAGGCCCCTGTGACCATAGGCCCGTGCCAAAATCATAGAGTGCATCATAAGCACCTGATCCTATAATCTGATCCCTAACAGATGCTATATCCTGATTCGTTTTTTTTGCATAATCCTCGATGGTCGCAGTCAAAATCATATCTGCAGTACACACTTTTTTATCATTGCTCATATCGGATCACCTCGACCAGTTCCAGACAATCCACTGCTTTCTGGCTTAAGAAACAATACTGATTTCTTAGCCTGTCCGGCATTAACTGTGCAATCGCAAAATTCACTGCTGAATTTGATTCGACATCACCATACAAGCCATTTAAATAAGCCATAATTGTCGGATTCGTAGTATCATTCGCAATTTTACCAACCACGATTTCAGCATTTGACAATTTTCTATCAAGCTTTTTTTGGAATCTATTTGCCAAACAAGAGCGCCGGTTCATAGATACAAACCAAAGCCATTCTCTATCTGTGGTTTCAAATTCGTATATTACATTTGTTTCCTTTGGATTATGATACCGAAATATTGATACATATCCATAATTTTGATTAACCGGAACCTGTCCTAAATTGATTGCCTTCTTTAAAGAAGTTATTATGAACCCTTTTGCCTGCTCATTATTATCTGACAGATAAAAGCCTTTACCAAAATCCTTCCCGTCAGAGCATTTGTTTAAATCTATTGCTTCTACTGCAATATAACTGCCATGATACAGCAACATTCCATCTTTCAAAATCATAGCTGTACTCCTCTGGCCGTTACAATCTGCGTAATATCATTTAATACATATTCATCACCGTTCATATGAAGCGTATCATAACAATCCTCAATAAAACTCCATATAGCACAATCTTTAAAAAGCTGGTTGGCTCTCAAGGAAGACATATTGTACTTTGTACAAAACTGTTGAAGTAACCTAATTTCCATATATAATACTTCATTCATCATCTTTGCACATCCATTCTATCAGCCTTCCCTCCATTTTTTATACAGTGTAAAATTTTCTTAGAGGCATCTGCTTTGCTATTTTATTATAAAAAAAAGAAATTAGCCCAGACTACCTTTTCCATCGTCTAAGCTTCATTACCCTTCCTTTCTAGGCATAACCAACTTTACTTTCAGACACTCTTCACAGTTTCCTTCTGTGTCAATTTCCAAGACGGAACAGTCATAGGTCATCCCTTTGTCAAGCCTGTCGGAAACGCTTTTACTATAGTAACGCGGAATATAACCAAGATACTGTCCATCTTCAGTTTTCACTTGTACGGCATTTACGTCAGAGATATTATCTTTCTCTTGTTGAAGAACAAGTTTCGTTCCTGCCTTCAAATGCGGCCTATCTTTACAATCAACGCCCCTACAGAGAGATGAATCGTAGATTACAACAAGATAGAAAGACCTTTCTATTGTTTTATCATCATCAAAAATAGGGTCTACAAATTCATATGTATCTATAGGTAACCTACCTCCGCTCTTCTTCAAAAGTTCATAGCCGTCAAACTCTTCAAGACCATAACTATGTAGAATAAGAGGAAGATCTTTTCTTTTCTTTTCTTATCAGGAAGTCTGCTTTGAAAAAAAGGAAAAAGCTCATCACTTTCATACTTCTTATCCTCGGGGAAAGATGCAATGTAGTTCCAGCCTGCTTTTGATGCATCCAGGTATTCATCACAATATTCAAATGAATATCCAGATTCTGCTCTATCCAGTTTTCCGACTATATAGTTTCTTTTAGTATTGGGGTTTTCCAGATAATATACAAATAACTATGGCTATTCATAATTTACCCCCTACCAATACATTGTTAAGCATATGAACTTTTCTTCCCAAGAAACTTTCAATAAGTTTAATACGAAATTAGATATCAAATTCGAATAAGAAGTGAGTAAAGACGAAATCGTCTCATCAGACATCTTTTTGATGACATGTTCGGAAAATAATCCCGCATACGGGTATGTTCTTATCAGGTATTTCACGACATCGAGGTGTGCTGGACGTTTCTTATCAAAACCATCAAGACGAATCATTGATTTTGATTTTCTGTCACATAATGCATCGAAACGGTTTTTATCTCTACCTAATATTGTGTCAATATCAGATTCTTTGACATAAGAACAGAGCGAGGAACCATTGTCATAAAGAGGACAGAAGCGATAATGCAGATTCTTATTATTTACATCTACTTTAAAGAGAATAGCCCAGTTATTCTGATGTCTGTCGGAATTACCGATAAGATAATCAAACAGCATCATTTCAATCCACTTCTCAAGAATTGCCTCTTCTGTACTCACCTCCAGAAAAATGATTTAAACAATAATATCTTCCACTTCCTGTTTCCTGCATCAAATCCAAATCATAATCAGGATGTTTGCCGGTAATAAAAACGGCTCCTTCCACAATCGCTTCATCGCTCTTGTTGATAAGATGGCTCATACAGCCGATACGTTTATTATAAGTCCCTATACTAACGTTTGCTGTCTCAACTCCGATGATTTCACCGATTTTGTGCGGTAGATGTTCGGAAACATACTCCGTAGTTATTGTTGAGGATACAGGATCGACTTTAGGATATTTGAAAAGACCTATCTCTCCATCTGGTGATTGAAGCCATTGTTTTTCACTTCTCCCACTTCCGGCTGAAAACCCCGCATAAGGAAACCAAGCTGAAAAATCTATGATTTCAATTATACCCATAGGTTCATTCATCCTCTTTTTTCCCGTGTATCTGTCAGAATCCTTTCGCTGTCAATTCAGATACCAATTCTTAACAATAACTTGATATGTTCCTTTCAACCTTAAACATACCTCCCTGCAATCAAAGTCAGTGACGCCATATCATGTACAGTCTCATCTGTATTGACTACGTGAATCTCAAATTCATTTTCTCCAAAGTTCATAATGTGCCTGAGATTGATTGTAACATCTTCTTCTTTGCCTATTTTCAAAAGCCAGGAAGCGCAGTTATCACCACAATTGGATGCATTAAAAAGCTTAGATGGCATCTTATCAATCAATATCAAGGTTTTGACTCCTCCAGAAAGAGAAGTAGGAGGAATTATTCCCATGACGGGACTCTCAATTGCGTGTGAGCTCAAAACCTTAGAGGAGTCTATATCTAATATCATATCCTGTACAAACTCGTCTTCAATCCACTCAATTGAATATTGATTTTTGAAATAGAGTGATGTGTTATATACACAATCATCAATCTTTCCAAAAATAATGTTAAGTATAGGCCATCACCGCTTTATTAAAGAAAGGAAGCTCAATCAAGATGACTCTTTGTCTATCTTCAGTCTATTCTTCTTTGTCTACGATTAAAAAAAGAGGAGGTGTTATTTCTTATATTCTCTCAACCTTACTGTTGACACTCTCCGGCTCTTTATATGTCGGAACCACCTCTCTTAATATCTTTTTGGCGTCTTCTGCTGTTATATTCTCTCTAAAAACACCATCGAGAATCTTGAGTTTATTATTTATCTCTTCCTCGTCTAGTGGCTCATCCTTTTCGATGAATATGAGATTGTTTTCTGTCTTTTTTATCTTCTCATCCTTTATGAGGAGCTCTTCGTAGAGCTTTTCTCCGGGCCTAAGTCCCGTCTCTACTATTTCGATGTCCTTTGCACCACTGAGCTTTATCATATTTTCAGCGAGACTCAATATTTTGACAGGCTGCCCCATATCGAGGACGAAGAGCTCTCCGTTATTTGAGAGTGCACCGCTTTGTAGCACAAGCTGGCTTGCTTCCGGAATTGTCATGAAATAGCGCGTTATACGCTTATCAGTTATAGTAACAGGACCACCTGCTGCTATTTGTTTTTTAAAGAGTGGTATTACAGAGCCAGCCGACCCCAAGACATTTCCAAAGCGCGTACAAGAGTATACCGTGCCACCTTTCTTTGCACTAGAGAGGACCATCATCTCGCACATTCTCTTTGTTGCGCCCATTACATTGGTGGGGTTTACAGCCTTATCTGTCGAGACCATCATAAAACGCGGAACCTTATACTCCTCTGTAAGCTCCAAGAGGTTCTTACAGCCGTAAATATTGTTTTCTATCGCCTCAACAGGATTACTCTCCATCAGTGGTACGTGTTTATGAGCTGCTGCGTTGATTATTATGTCTATCTCGTATTTTTCAAATACACGCCTAAGGGCACTCTTATTCGTTATTGAGCATATCTCAACGGAGAAATCAAGATCGTTTTTATAGCGCATCTTCATTTCCATCTCTAGCTCATATGCGTTGTTCTCGTATATATCAAGCACAATGAGCTTCTTTGGGTTTAAAGAGGCTATTTGACGCGCGAGCTCACTTCCTATTGAGCCGCCTCCTCCTGTTATGAGAATAGTCTTTCCGTTGTAATAACTCTTTACTTTTTCCGTCCCCATTACTATAGGTTTACGGAAAAGGAGCTCTTCTATCTCTATATCCTTGAGGCGTGCTCTGGAGTCTCTTGATATATTCCCCAGTACATCATATTTTCTGCACTTTATACCATCTGGAGAGTAGCGCTCATAAATTCTTCTCAGCTTCTCATTCGATATTTCGTTTATAGCTACAAAGACCTCTTCAACGCCGTAGTCTCTCCTAAGCGTCTCAGAACTAGCTTCACTCCAACTTATAACCTTTATATTCCCTATATTGCGTCCGATCTTCTTTCTGTCTTCATCAATGAAGCATCTGACTTCATAAGGGTATTCTTTATTAACATATATATCTTCAAAGAGTGTATAACCGAGAACACCTGCTCCGAATATTGCAACCTTTGTCTCTCTCTTCTCTACCGAGACTTTAGGCTCTAGATGAGCAAATAGTCTTAATAAGTATCCCGATATCCTCCCGAGAGGAGTATCGGACGAGGATGTCTTATAAGCATAACGGTAGACCATCCTCATGCACAGCGCTCCTAAAAGATTCATCGTAACGAGCGCGAGCATCTTAACAAATGTAATCTGCTGTATGTTTAGAGACTTTGCTAATAGATAATAAACCCAGAATGCAATTGCATCACTTATCATGATGCGTATGTATGTCTCAACACCACCGAAACGTAGTATTTCACGGTAGCATCCGAAAAGAAAGCGCATTCCGATTACAGCGACAAACGAGAGGGAGGCATGCCAAATAAGCCCGAAAAGAGTCGGCTTATCTGAGCCGCCATACATTATGAGAAGGAAGGCATCTATAGAAAGAAATATAATTGTGTCATAGAGTACAAGAAGCCATCTTGTGAATGTTCCCTTCTCCTTCTTCTTCATGCTCTCTTATCCCCATTTATCGTCTTTATTTAACACCACTACCTGAAAAAAGTGACAAAGCTCCGCCCATACCCCGTAGGGTATAGTCAAATTCTCTGTCCCCTGAAATCCATAGCTGTTCACAAAAGCAAGCTGAGCATTTCATTCAAGTTTATAAGAGGATGAAGCGACATGACAGACAACTTTGCCCATAATACCACCATCCCCCTCGGATGCTATATAAAACAAAACCTAGGTAATATAATCTCACGTTTGTACACATGGGTCAATCTTTATGTTTTATAAATGCTAATTTATTTAATATAAAAAATGTAATTCTTTGTATTGTAAGAAATTGCTTTAAAAAAAAGTTTTGATTACTTTACCTTTTCCCCTTGTTTTTGACCATTATTGATGCCTTTTTCACTCATTTTTGTACACATATCTAGTTTTCTCATGTTGACTCTTTGTCCGATATCATACATAATTAGTACGATTAAGGACAAATCATGACAATCAAGTATAAAGACGAGTTCAAAAGATATAATATCCTTGCCTGGGAGACTGATGCTGTATACCACAAAATATCGCTCATCTTCGGTCTCACAGACAGTGCAGTTAATATCCTCTACACTATCTACTTTGAAGGCTCGTCTGCTCCTTTAATAGATATAGTCCGCTACTCGGGGCTACAAAAGCAAACTGTCAACTCATCGCTGAGAAACCTCGAAAAGAAGGGCTATATAACCCTCTCATCGCTCAACAGAAAAAGTAAGATTGTCTCCCTCACAAAGAAAGGGACAGAACTATGCAATAAGACTATAAAGCATCTCATCGAGTGGGAGGACAAAGCTCTCTCTTCTTTTACAGGAGAAGAGCTCAAGCTCTTTCTCTCTCTTATGGAGAAATACCTCGTAAGCATGAAAGAAAGTCTCATGGGCTATGAGATAACTAACCCCCCGAAAATAGACTAGCGATCTTCTCTTATCTTTCTATTTTACTTCCCCTTTTGGGGAAAGGAGATTTCTATGTCACTTAATATTTCTGATAGATTTAATTATTCGAGACTCTTGAAATTTACATTTCCATCTGTGATGATGATGCTCTTTACATCAATTTATGTTATTGCCGACGGCTACTTTGTATCTAACTATGTCGGAAAGACTGCTCTTGCCTCTGTAAACTTCGCTTATCCTGTACTTATGATTCTGGGCTCCATTGGTTTTATGTTCGGAACCGGTGGCTCAGCTCTTATAAGTAAGAGACTGGGAGAAAAAAGAGAGGAAGAAGCAAATAATCTCTTTTCGTTTATCATCGTTTTCTCTCTTATCCTAGGGTTTTTATTGACGATTCTCGGCATTGCCTTCATGGAGAGAATTGCTTTTTTGATGGGAGCTAGGGGAGAACTATTGGAGTACACTACAATATATGGAAGAATAATTCTTACATGCCTTCCTGCATATATTCTCCAATATGAATTTCAATGCCTCTTCGTCACTGCAAATAAGCCCCGCTTGGGCTTAATAGTAACAGTAGCTGCAGGAATGACGAATATCGTATTCGACTACATTATGATAGTGCTCCTTGGGTGGGGTGTTAGGGGTGGCGCTGCGGCAACAGCAATGAGCCAGCTTGTCGGTGGAATTATTCCACTAGTCTACTTTTTAAGGAAAAACTCTTCTCTCTTGAGAATTAAGTTTTCTGTCAAGTGGGATGGAAAGAGCCTATTGAAAACCATCACTAACGGCTCCTCGGAGTTCATGGGAAATATTTCAGCAAGCATTGTAAGCGCCGTGTATAACCTACAGCTCTTAAAATACTCGGGAGAGGACGGAATAGCAGCATACTCTGTTATCATGTATGTCGGCATCATATTCATGTCACTCTTTATCGGCTACTCTGTTGGCGTTGCGCCAGTTATTAGCTATAACTATGGAGCAAAGGATGACGAGCACCTGAAAAGTATCGTCAGAAAGAGCTTTGTCATAATAAGCACGCAGGCATTAACTATGTTTTGTCTTTCCTTTTTTCTTTCTCGTCCCCTGGGGCTTTTATTCGTCTCATATGACAAAGTGCTCTTAGAGTTTACGATACACGCTTTCTCGCTATATTCTATCTCGTTCCTCTTTTCTGGCTTCTCGGTCTTCTCATCGTCTCTCTTTACGGCACTCAATAACGGCGCTGTATCTGCCTTGATATCATTTATGAGGACACTTTTCTTCCAGATAGTATGTGTCCTCATAATTCCTCTCATTCTTGGGGGAGATGGTATTTGGCTCAGTACTACAATAGCTGAAGCGCTGTCCTTAGTACTATCCCTTTTCTTTGTCTTTAGGTATCGAAATAGGTATCACTATTGAATCAATAACCGTCGGGGTTGTTTTTCTGATATAGCCAGGACGAGAGGCACATATCGTATAGGTTGTGTATCGCCTTCCACCCGAGCTCACGCTCCGCCTTCAGGGGCGAAGAATAGCACTCTGCAATATCGCCATCTCTACGGGGTGCTATCCTATACGGTATCTTAACGCCGCTAGCCTCTTCAAAGGCTTTTACAACATCGAGTACAGAGTATCCCTTACCTGTTCCGAGATTGTATATAGCAACTCCACAGTTCTCTCTTATCGCTTTAAGGGCCTTCACATGACCGAAGGCGAGATCCATTACGTGGATATAATCCCTTACTCCCGTTCCGTCATGTGTCGGATAGTCGTTTCCGTATACACTGAGCTCCTTTCTCTTTCCCACTGCAACCTGTGTTATGTATGGCATAAGATTATTCGGTATACCATTAGGGTTCTCTCCGATAAGAGTCGACTCATGAGCTCCGATCGGGTTGAAGTACCTCAAAATTACCACATTCCAGGGCTTCTCATTATTTGTTTTAATATCGGCAGTATGGAGGGCGATAAGCATATCCTCTAACATGCTCTTTGTCTCTCCATACGGGTTTGTGCACTTTCCTTTCGGGCACTCTTCTGTAATCGGAATCTCTTTCGGCACTCCATAAACAGTTGCAGAGGAAGAGAAGATTATATTCTTCACACCATGTTTTCTCATAGAATCGAGTAGTGTCAGAGTTCCTGTAATATTGTTGTCATAATACTCCCAGGGCTTAGAGACACTTTCTCCTACAGCCTTGAGGCCTGCAAAATGTATGACTGTGTCGATTTTATTCTCACTAAATACCTTATCTAAGGCCTCGCGGTCTCTTATATCGCATCTATAAAACGGTATTTTTTCCCCCAATATTTTCTCTACTCTCTCAAGAGCTTTTTCTGAGGAGTTTGAAAGATTATCAAGTACAATTACATTCTCGCCGCCGTCCTTAAGTGCTATTACTGTGTGCGAGCCTATATACCCCGCGCCGCCTGTAACAAGAATATTCATATTGCCTCCTACCTCACGCCCTTGAAGTACCCCTTCTTACGCATCATCTCGACCACAGTCTCAACAGCACTCTCAGCGCTGTTTCTCGTCTCGGCTTCACTCATGACTCTTATAACAGGTTCCGTTCCACTAGGGCGTACGAGAACTCTTCCCCTGTTCCCAAGTTCCTTAGAGACACTCTCGATGCACGATAGAATATCATCATCATTCATTACCTCATCCTTACTGCTTACACACACGTTTACAAGTACCTGTGGATAGTCAATCATGGAAGAAGATAGTTCAAATAGACTTCTGGAGCTCTTTACCATAACTTCCGATAAAATAAGAGCGGTAAGTATTCCGTCTCCAGTATTGAGATACTTACTCATGATTATATGGCCCGACTGCTCGCCTCCGATTATATTACCGTGCTCAACCATATATTCGTGGACAAACCTATCACCGACCTTTGTCTGTGTATAGTTTATTCCCTTCTCTTCTAAGGCCTTATATAATCCCATATTCGACATGACAGTCGTTACAACTGTATTTGTATCGAGTTCATTGTTCTCTTTGAGATATGTTCCGAGGATATAAAGGATCCTGTCTCCATTGATGATTTCTCCATTCCCGTCTACTGCTATACACCTGTCTCCATCTCCGTCGAAGGCAAAAGCACAGTCATATTTTCCGCCCATTACTGTCTTAACCAGGCCCTCGATATGAGTCGAACCAGCGTTTTTATTTATGTTGGTTCCGTCAGGAGTATTGTTTATGACGCTAACATCTGCCCCTAGGCGGCGAAAAACTTCAGGAGCTAGGGCGTAGGATGCACCATTGGCGGTATCGAGAAGAATTCTCAAGCCGCTGAGGGAGGTGTGAATACATGACGAGAGAAAACCCGAATACATGATTCTTGCATCCATGTAATCAACCACTCGACCGATTCTGTCGCGCTCTGCAAGTGGGATATCACCTTCAGTGTAGATATCCTTATCCATATAGTCCTCTATAAGAGCAAGAAAATCATCATTCATCTTCTCGCCGAGGGAAGAAAAGAGCTTAATGCCGTTCTCGTAATAGGGATTATGGGATGCGCTTATCATAATACCACAATCGAAGAATTGAGTTCGTGTTATATACGAGACACTCGGCGTCGAGGTAACGTGCATGTTATACGCGTCAGCGCCCGATGCAGCTATTCCTGCAAGTAGTGCGTACTCGAGCATATAGCAGCTGAGTCTTGTGTCCTTACCCACTATTATCTTTGCACTGTGATTTCCTCTGTCCTTTGAATAGTACCACCCAAGGTATCTTCCAATTCTGTATGCATGGTTGAATGTAAGCTCTACATTCGCCTCTCCCCTAAAGCCGTCTGTTCCGAAATATCTTCCCATTATTTTACTTCCTTTCGTACGATATTGGTCTCATCTTTATAGATTGAGTTCTCCTCTATCTCTCCTCTTACTCTTGAGAGAGGGTAGATGTTAGTGTGTTTTCCTATCACTGTGCCCGGGCATAGTACGCTGTTACATCCAACTTCAACCCAGTCGCCGAGGAACGCTCCAACCTTCTTTATGTGAGTCGGAATCTCCTCTCCTGTGAGTCTATTTTTTATCACCACGAGAGTCTTGTCACTCTTAACATTACTTGTTAGGCTTCCCGCTCCCATATGGGCCTTGTAGCCTAAAATTGAGTCCCCTACATAGTTATAGTGTGGAACCTGCACCGAGTCCGAAATAATGACATTCTTCAATTCAACGGAGTTCCCAATTACGCAGCCCTCTCCTATAAGAGCACTCGAACGTATAAAGGCTGAGTGCCTCACTTCACTACCCTTTCCGATTATGCACGGACCTGAGATACATGCCGAGGGATATATAATTGCCTCTTCATGGACCCATACATTTTCCCCGATGTTCTTATACTCTTTCCCCAGTCTCTTTCCTAGTTCTATTATCGCATTCTTTATTCCCCCTAAGGCCTCCCAGGGATACTTGAATGACAATATATATTGAGACAGAAGCGAATGGCCTTCTTCAAATAAATCATGTGTTGTATACATTATCTCAATCCTCTCTAATAAATGAAAAAATACCACATAGAAGTAACTAAAACAATTATTTTCATCATTAGTCTCAAGATGAATCTTTTTTCCTCGTCATTATGTTGATTATCGTTTTGTCTGTTTCCTTCATCCCAATTGAAGCAAGCTCCACTATATTGTCAATGGTATTCTCGACGCCTTTTGTGACGATGCCGTCCCCGGAGAGGAACTCGCTTTCGTGTCTTGTCATCTCAAAACCGATGAGACCTGCTTCAACAGCAGAAGCAATCTTTGCTGCACAGCTCGGTTTTGCGCCATCACATATCATACCACTTACGATGGCAAGGGTATTTACGACCGCGTGTGATATCTCATTCTCCCGTCCGCCGTATAGATAGCTTATTCCGCTCGCAGCGCCGCAGGAGGCGCTTGTTGCGCCGCAATATGCGCTGAGTGGGCCTATCTTACTCTTTATGTGGATAGCAACGAGATTGGAAACAACAAGAGCGCGTATAAGAAGATCCCTCTCAACTCTAAGTTCCTCGGCATATACTATAACCGGAAGAGATACCGTTATTCCTTGGTTGCCCGAGCCTGAGTTAATGATGACACACTTCTCTGCTCCCCCCATTCTTGCGTCTGATGCAGCTGCGGCATATGCCTTAGCCCTATTCTGAACAGAGTCTCCATAAGAGGAAAGAAGAATCGAGCCGACATTAGCGCCCCAATTTCCTCCTAGGCCCTCTTTGGCAATCTCCATGTTACATTTGATTTCTCTTTCGATAATATTCCCGACATCTTTTATATCACACTCATTTGCAAATTCCACAATATTGGAAACTGTAAGTAGCCCCGTCTTCTTTAAATTCTTCTCTTTGTATTCCTTCTCTATTAGCGCTTTCCCGTCGAGAGATAGATATATTACATTTGTGTGGCTTCCTGCTATTTCGGCCTCTACCTTATGAGAGCGTGATCTGAGAGATACAAGAAGCGAAAAGACATACTCTCTCGGGCTTCTATGTACCTTTATCCTATTTTCATTTCTGAAAGCAGTTATTTTCTTTATATCGTCGTCCCTAAGAGACGATAGTAGAGAGAGCTTTTTCTCTGGTGAGCGAGCAACAATACCAGCTGCTACTGCGCTCTCTATGCCCCTCTCTCCATTTGTATTAGGAACGATAACGCTCTTGCAATTCTTCATGATGTTGCTCGATACATATATATCGACCGCCTCTATCTTTTCTTCTATTAAAGAAGACGCAAGAGCTGAGATGTAACTGATTGCTATCGGTTCTGTGCACCCTGTTGCAGGAACGAGTTCCTCTTTAAGTATAGAGACAAATTCAGAGTAAAGTTGTTTATCCATATTTCTAGTCTCTACCCGCTTTCTTTGAAAGGCAAACAATATTTGCTAAGTTCCAGGAGAAATTCTATATAGCTCTTCTCCCTTTTTTATCTGTTGTAGTACTTACTCCTTGAAGCAAAATATATAAGACTCAGAATATGGAGAAGGAGAGCCACGACAAAAACAATTGCAAATATCGAATAGGAGAATCTTCTTATTCCATTTATATCTCTCAAAAGAAGAAATGCGTGGAGAACCAATAGAAGCACATATGAGGATTTTTTGAACTTCCCCAGTCCCGTGTACGTAATTATGGATAGCACACCAAGCGCAAGAGAGTATGGCGGAAGGAGAGAAGACGCATAATAAGAAAAATACCCCGGAGCACGGATATATGCGGTATTGAAGCTTAATAGAATCAAAATAAAGGAAAGAGCGCACTCTAATAGAAGTAGAATATTTGATACGCACCAGGCGTATCTAAAGCCCCTTTTGTACTCGACCTTCTTTTTCTTCTCGCCGTCTCTTTCTATTTTTGCTCCACACTTTGGACAGTATAGAGCGTCATTCTCAATTTTCTCTCCGCATTCAGGACAGACGGGAGAAAACGGAGCACCACAATATACGCAATATTTTGATTGTGGCCTATTCTCACCACCACACTTGGGACATTTCATACTTATCTCCTCAAGATGAATAATCGCACCAAGGGGGCAAAACGACAAGATAATGCCTTGAACAATTTTCTCTCTAGTGGGAATATTCACTTATGAGAAAGTTAAAATCAAGCGCCATAGACTTTACAGAAGGTAATCTCAAGAAAGAGATTATTTTTTTCGCAATGCCTCTCTTTCTCGGCAATCTCTTTCAGCAGCTCTATAACACTGCCGACTCTTTAATCGTGGGGAACACTCTAGGCTCAGAGGCCCTAGCATCTGTCTCTTCTTCCGGCCCCCTAATCTTCATGATGACAGGCTTTTTCAATGGAGTTGCATTAGGAGCGGGTGTAGTCATTGCTAAATACGTGGGGGCGAGGGATTACAAAAAAGTAAAGGACGCCATACATACAGACATCGCTTTTGGCCTTGTTTCGGGAATAATTCTAACTATTCTTGGAGTTATCTTCACTCCCTCCATACTCAGACTTATGAATACTCCGGTCGATATAATGGAAGGCAGCATCTCATATTTTAGAATCTATTCGATCGGGATCATATTCTCTGTCATGTATAACATTACAATGGGAATAATGAATGCCCTTGGAGATTCTAGCCATCCTCTTATGTATCTTATAATATCGAGTATAACAAATGTCGTACTCGATATCTTCTTCATAACTGTACTCCACACCGGAGTCGGAGGGGCCGCTGCAGCAACAACAATTGGGCAGGCGCTCTCATTTATACTCTCATTTATAAAGCTTATGAAAAGCAAAGAAGAGTACAGATTAGAGATAAGAAAAATCAAGTTTAATAAGCCTCTTTTAAAAGAAATCATTCGATACGGACTACCTTCCGGAATACAGAACTCCGTAATAGCAATAGCAAACCTCGTCGTTCAATCGAATATAAACACATTCTCATCCACTGCCGTTGCAGGTAGTGGTGCATATGCAAAGATTGAGGGCTTTGCATTCATTCCAATTACATCTTTTTCAATGGCACTCTCAACCTCCGTCAGCCAAAACCTCGGGGCGAAAAATTACGAGAGGGCACTCTCCTCTGCTCGCTATGGCATATTTATGTGTCTTATCATATCGGAAGTAATAGGAGTAGTTGTCTATTTTCTATCACCCTCTCTCATTGCCTTATTTAATAGAGATCCAGAAGTAATAAAAGTTGGGGTCAAGCAATCCCACATAGAAGGGCTATTTTTCTTTCTTCTTGCGCTATCACACTCGATAGCAGGCATAATGCGTGGCGCGGGGAAAGCCAAGGTCCCGATGTTTGTCATGCTCTCCATTTGGTGCATAGTTCGTGTAACATATATCTCAATAGCACTCTCGCTTTCACACACAATCGATCTTATCTATTGGGCTTACCCATTAACATGGACACTCTCAAGTATAATATTCGTCATCTATATGAAATCATCTGATTGGCTCCATGGTCTCGATAACGAAATCTACATCAAGAATTGAGACTCTCGAGATACTTCTCTAGCTCTTCAGTGTCCCCTCTAAATACATAAGAGAAGAGCCCTTCACGATAAGCTGATGCGCAATTTATCGGCAGGTCGTCGATAAAGAGGCACTCTTCTTCTTTGAGGGAGTACCTATCAAGTAGAAGATGATATATCTCCTTCATAGGCTTAACAAGTTTTACCTCCCCAGAAAAGACTATGCCATCAAAATATTCCGAAGAAGGGATAAGATGGAAAAACTTTCTCATCAATTGAGGTGCATTGGATAATAGATATATTCCATATCCCTCAGCCTTCTTCCTTTTTATAAAGTCGGCCATATGAGGAATGGGGTGTATCATATCCTCCCAATAGAGGGAATGATGTATATATTTCCAAAGTCTCTCAGGAATACGCGACGAAAAAATTTTCTCGGCCTCTTCTTCATTTATATCTCCCCAATCAAGAAGTGGCCACTCAAGGGAAGAAAACATCTTTTCTGTCAATATCTTTCTATCAAGTGGATCCTCTATCCCCATCCAGGACATAAGACTATCTCCTTTCCACTCGATAAGTACATTACCCATATCGAAAATAAGGTTCTTTATCATAACTTAATCCTTTTTCACTATCATACACATTTGAGAGCTATCTTTCTACTTTCAACTGTTTATCATAAAATAAAACTATGAACATTCTTGTAATAAACCCGGGCTCTACTTCCACAAAGGTAAGCCTCTTTGATAATCGTAAAGCCATATTTACCGAGTCGGTCTTTCACGATGCGCCTCTCTTGTTATCATTCGGATCAACAAACGGACAGTTTCCATTGAGACGTAAAGTTGTTATCGACATACTCAATAATCACGGTTACTCCCTCTCTGATATCGACATATTCGTCGGTCGCGGTGGCTCGGCCCACTCACAAAAGAGCGGGGTCACACTAATCGACGAAAGACTATATAAAGATACTCTTGATGAAGTTGCAGGAACGGACCATGCTGCAAAACTCGGTGTTATGCTAGCTTACGCATTTGCAACCGAATACAACAAGAAAGCATATACCCTCAATCCCACCAATACCGACGAGCTCGAGAACACGGCACGAATTACGGGAATCAAAGGATTATACCGTCGTCCACAGTCCCACGCTCTCAACCAAAAGGCTATTGTACTGATGCATGCTGAGAAAATGCATGAGGATTACACCAAGAGCCAGTACATTTGTGCCCATATCGACGGAGGAATTACAGTTGGTGCTCACAAAAACGGACGCATGATAGATTGTACGGAGGGAGCCGGTGGGGATGGGCCGTTCACCCCCACAAGAGTTGGGTCGATTCCAGTAATGGGCGTTGTAAGATACCTAGAGGGAGGAGGAACAATAGAGGCCCTAAAGAAAATGTGCTCCGCTTCCGGAGGCTTTGTCTCGCACTTTGGCTCTTCTGATACAAGAATAGTTCATAGTCTTGTCGAGAAAGGCGACGAGAGAGCGTCTCTCATATGGGAGGCGATGCTCTATTCAATTGTGAAATCAATCGGGGAAATGGCAGCAGTACTCTCGGGCTCTGTCAATGCCATTCTTCTTACTGGAGGACTCGTCAGATACCCAGATCTTGTCGAGTATATAAAATCTCATACATCTTTTATTGCACCAATATACACATATCCGGGAGAAGTCGAGATGGAGGCGCTTGCATGGGGAGTATGCGATTACCTAGAAGGAAAGACAGAGTGTATGACCTATAGTGGAAAAGATGTATTTGAAGGCTTCAAATGGGATGACAAAGTCTATTAAAGATCATCCGTAAAATATCGAGAAATATACATGATGTAAAAAGTTCTTTTTTTAAGACAAAGGTTATGAGCTAACTTAGGATTAAACGGAGTGCAAATGAAAATAAATCTCGATGATGGTCATATCACCGAGTTCAAACAAAGGTGGCACCTCGATTATCTCAAGTGGATCTGTGCGTTTCTAAACAGTGAAGGAGGTACCCTTTATATTGGAGTAGATGACAAGGGAGAAATATGTGGCGTAACCAATACGAAAAAACTCTTAGAGGACATTCCTAGCAAAATAAGAAGCACGATGGGACTCATATGTTCTATTTCCCTACTAACAACGGACGACGGGAAAGAATACATAAAAATTAAAGTCAACTATTATTCTTATCCTGTGAGTTTTAGGGGAAAGTATTATAAACGGTCCGGGTCAACACTACATGAAATAAACGGCATCGAGCTCGATAGAATTCTCTTAAATAACAATTTCCCAAAAAATCGGACTATAGAAACCGCCCTCTAGGCAGTGTTATCCTTCCTGTAGTCCGGTTTTCAGCTCAAAATACACCGATT
>CAVFXW010000056.1:0-14586 GCA_963626675.1 Clostridium sp. CAG:452
CATAATTGATCATTTCTTTCCATAATTTCTGAAACAAATAAAACGCTTTCATCTCTGTAATTGAATTACCGAGGATTCCCGCTTTTTTTCCTAAAAAGTTGTGGTTGAAGATAAATACCTTTCCCAGCTTGATTTTGCGATTTGTATGCTTCCTCCTCACAAAATGCAAGCACCCTATTACCATTCTGTATTACTTCAAAGGCCTAGCAAAAGTTCTCCATCTATGAATACAGCAGAATATTACTAAATCCGTTGAGACGCTCCACACTATCGCCGGACGACACTCAAAAAACTTGAGGAATTGCAAAACGAGTTCATTAACCCGGGCCATAAAGGAACTAGAGACTTTTTCGCAACGCAGAAAGCCCAAACACTGGGGTTGATAAAACTCCATTTATAAAGCTCATCAAGAGGACAATACCACCACACAACCAATAAAGTGGAGTCTTAATTCATCTTACCATTCTTTTGTAAGAACTTTTTTATTCCAGCTTCTTTTTCCACATTTTGGACATTTCATGTATCTTGTCCGTCCCATATGCATAGCAAGATTTGTATTCCAATATGTAGGCACATATCTATGGCGACAATTCTGGCATTCATAGTACCCGGCCTTTTGCTCGATACCTACTGCGATAAAAGCGAGTGTAAATATCATCACGAGAGCAAATGCGATAAGCCCTATTCTTAACCAAAGCGACATCTCTATAAATGCAGCGACAAATGCGATAACGAGTCCTGAAATGGTGGCCGGTACCCCAATCCAGTATTCCATCCGCAGCATCTCTCTGTTCTTCTCTTCCACCTCTCGTCTCATCGCCACGAGATTTTCTTCTGCCATTTTATCATATGTCTCTACCATAATTCTTTCGCCCGATAAGAGTTCATTCACGTTTATTTTCAGAAGAGCACATAGGCCCAGCATAATCTCAGAATCAGGCAGGCACTTTCCTGTCTCCCATTTTGATACTGCTCTGTCACTGATTGCGAGCTTCTCGGCAAGGACAGATTGAGTCATTCCTTGTTCCTTTCTGCAGGATGCTATGAATTTCCCAATTTTAATTTGATCCATATCAAGCACCTCCTTTCATAACTCAAGCATAGTCGGAATTATCAAACTTTCACACATACCGTAGGTTGATTTCCTATATCTTTACTACTGGTTGAGTCTCTTTCACATCATAGGAGTATACATCTTTGAAGTCATACGCCACCGAAAAAGACATGAAGTAATATCTTTTCACTGAAGACGGATTTATATCATAAAAGTAAAAATTTAGGCTCAAAATCATAGCTGGTGGTATCAGGATATAATGAGTTGTCCAAATTTATCCCTCTCCTTGATGTAGATTGTCTGCTTTGAAGCTGGTTTATCATTCTTCTTTGTTCTTGGTTTATAACCCTTCTTTACCCTGCAGGATTCAGTTTTCTTACGTAAAGCACTTTTGTGAGTATGTTCCCAAATCAGTAGACCGAAGAAGTCGAAGTCCGAGTAACCGAAAGCACTTCTCCTCATGTTTTTGATGTAGCAGTTGGTTCCTTCGAGAATGCCTGTCGAGAGTCCAAACGAGGCCATATTTAGGATGCCGTCCCAGCGATTAATGATGGTATTTGAAAATCTGGTAAGCTGCGTAATCTTCGGGTTCCGAGCAGTCTTTACCCACTCATTAAGCTTCTCGGTCATTTCATTTACATCTCTGATGTGGATTATATCCCTCAGGTCATTTCCGAGAGTATAGGCAGTTGCTATCTTTCATCTGCTTTCAGTACAGCATCCAGGGCCTCGACATGATTCTCCCTTCTATCCTTGTGGCCTTCCGGAGGTTCTATCCCTAGTTCTCTGCAACGATCCTTATACTCCTTATTAAGCTCCTTATTAGCCTTGTCCTTAGCTTCAAGAGCTGTACGGCTGGTCATAAGGAAGAACCTTGAATCAAACATCTTCTTAGCTTGTGACATCAAATCATCAGCATCTTCTTTTCGTCCTTCTTCCCGCGCCTTATCAGCCTCCTTCTTAAGTCTCTTGTATTCAGATTTTCTCAGACCGTCCATAACTTTATCCTGGAACCACTGTACAAGATGAAACGGGTTATAGTTTAAAGCTATGTGTGGATAGGATTTGCTTATAGCCGGGTAGTAGGTGTTGTTCATGTCCATGACAACAGCCTCAACATGGTTCATGAAGTCTTCTCCCACAAACCTCATAAAGCCTTCAACTTGTGCCTTGCTCTTACCTTTCTCAAGGTATAACAGCTCTCCTGTTTCAGCATCTATGACAATGGTGCAGTAACGATGTGGATGCTCGAGGAGAAACTCATCTATTGCGATGTACCGTGAGTAGTGTGTAGGCTTGAGGTCTCCGGCAAGAATGGCAAGAGCTTCTTTCTTGATCTCCTTCACCTGCTTGGGAGTTGCTCCTGTAATTTCAGCGCATTTCTTTAGAGATAGGCCGTAGTCTTCAAGGTAGTAGAGAATCTGAGCTTTGAAGTAAGTGGTATAGTATGTGTTCCCGCATCTGAAAGGTATTGTGTCGATGGTAAGCTTTCTGCACTCGGGACAACGATATGAATGATAGTGTACATTGATTTGTATCCTGTCGAGTCCTGCTTGAGGGGTATAGTCTTATTCTTATGGATGTGCACTCCCTCGTGTTCACAGTGCGGACATTTTGTAATTCGCTCTTTAAGAAAGTAATCGTATGTGAGTGTTCTGTGTTTTGTCGCTATTCTTGTTTTCGGGTTTGCTAAATATTCGGCTGAAGTACTGTCAATAAACAGCAAAGGCGTATTATTATCCAATTGGGCGTTTCCTTTATATTAAGTTTTGCAAAATCAATTATAGGAAACTGCCCTTTCTTTTTCTATCTTGTTTAGACCTCGATTACACCCTGATGTTGGAAGGCGAAACCACCACTAAAGAATTTGACCCATTGTTTTTAGAGCATGTAATGTCGAGTTATATCTTCCTCTCGAGAAACAAAATTTCTGCCTTAGAGGTGTATGTCAAGATATTGTATCTGTTTGATTTGAAAGATACTTTAGAGTAAACTATAACTGTAGAACTTGATTTTGTATTTCTCTTGGAGGTATGTAGTGCCTGAACTGAGTCGTTTTGCGGGTATGATTATCTATCTGCTTTTTAAAGATAATAAACAGCATAATAAACCTCATGTGCATGTATATTATGGAGAGTATGAAGCTGCCATTTCCATAGATGGAGAACTTCTGGCAGGCTCTCTTCCTTTGAAACAATTCAGAATGGTAACAGGGTGGCTTGCATTCCATGAGGAGGAAGCATACAAGGCGTGGAATCAAGCTGTGAAAGGGGAACATTTCGATAAGATAAAACCGATGTAAGCGGAGGAACGAGAATGTATATCAAAGATGGAATATGCTATGCGGGAGAAATGAAGAATGGTATCAAAGTAGTTGCTTGTAAGCCACTCGGAGGCATGATGATGCTTGTAACATTCTCGACAGGAGAAAAAAGACTTTTTGATGCTTCCCTCCTGACCGGTGGGGCATTTGAATCTTTGAAGGATGAAAAAATATTCTCGTCCCCCGTACTTTTTCATGGCGTCATAACTTGGAAAGACGGAGAGATAGACATCGCGCCTGAGGCAGTCTATGAAGATAGTTATGCTTATTCAAGTGAATAAGGATGTGCAAACTCTTTGAAAACTTTCTGATCTGGTGCATATTTGGGTAACACATTTTCCTCCACTAGAGGAAAGTGTGAAGAAAATTTTATGTGTTCTCAAATTGACTAGAGTATTCTATTGGAGTAAATTAGAGAGGTCGAGTTTCGACAAAAACCAAAAATTCTAACTGGAGGGTCTAAATCATGGGAAGAAATTTTACTCCTAGATTTAAGCAGTGCAGAAGACTTGGGGTTAATGTATGTGGACACCCTAAGGCAATGAAGAGAGCTGGAAGCCCAGCTTTCGCAAAGAGAAAGAAGCCTACTGATTACAGCAAGCAGCTTACTGAGAAGCAGAAGCTCAAGGCTTATTACGGTATTATGGAGAAGCAGCTCCATCGTTATTATGAGAAGGCACTCAAGTCTTCAATGATGACTGGTGATGCTCTTGTCATCTCTCTCGAGAGAAGACTCGATAATGCTGTATATAGAATTGGATTTGCTAACTCAATCAGACTAGCTCGCCAGCTTGTCAGCCATGGTCACATTCTCGTAAACGGAAAGAAGGTCGACATTCCTTCTTATTCATTACAGGTTGGTGATGTTGTTTCACTTAAGGAAAAGTCCAGAAAGAATGCTCAATTTGAGGCATGCTTCAAGGGTCCTAAGTCTTTCAAGGGTGAATACTATACTGTCGATCAGGATAACTGGGAAGGAAAGCTTTCACGTCTTCCTGAAAGAAAGGAAATTCCAATCGAAGTTAATGACCAGCTTGTCGTAGAGTTCTACTCAAAGTAAGCCTTAGTCTTATAGACGAGTATTTCACGTCCGGCCACATTACGGACGGAGAGAAAAAGAAGCGGCCTCATTCCAATTATGCCCTCTTTTTCGAGCATTTTCTGGCGGCTACCCTCAAAAACGGAAAATGTGAAATAACAAACTCTGGAGTCCTCATCACTGAATGGGGGCTTTTTATTTCCAGCTCAATTTGAATGTAAGAGGATCATTGAGAAGAAGAAAGTCGATTACATTGAATGAAAAGACTGCACTATTCTTAGCTGTCTTCAAAACGTTTTCTGTTGTAGTTATAGTTCCGGGAACGGTTATATTTATAATGACGAGGCTTTCCTTAAGAGCCGTAACGCTTTCTTCTCCTAAGAGGAATGTGATCATGTCATAGTATTCATCTTCACTCATGCCGTTAGAGTACTCTGGGCCGTATACCTCAAAGTTCTTGTCAGAAAGGAATGGAATGACAGACTTGAGCTCTAAATAGTTATCTTTATTAAGATTGAAGCTTAGAGAATTTGATTGAGCTTTAATGAGTGTGTTTCCTTCCCCATCGTTTAGTTCTTTCATGAGGGAAGTTAGCGACGAATAGTCGAAAGAGATTATATAGCGTTTTCCCTCTCCGTCGGAGAGTATGTTTACTTCCGATGCACTCTTAGCACTGTTAAGAGTAGTTGCAAAACCGAGTATTGCATCATCCATTATTGCCTTTCCACTTCCAAGTGACGAAAACGAGGAAAAATCTTCAAGAATGGAAAGGAAGAATGGATCTATTGTTATATCTGTTTCAGAGACCCCGGAGTATCCTGTTTCTGCGTTCAGCGTCTCTGTGACGCTGCAGGAAGAGAGAAGAAGTAAAAGAAAAAAGAGAGGAAGGAGTAATTTCTTCATAATTCGAGTTTAAATCATACGGCTATAGAAGTGAAGGAGGATTGATTAATCTTCTTAAACTCTACACCAATAATAAGAGCGTACTCTCACTCTTGACCTTTGGTGAATATAGTTTCACAATAAAACTTGAATTTTCCTTGCTAAGGAGTACACATGAACAAGAAGAGTTTAATTGTTTTATTGGTTCTAGTCCTCGCTGTTTCGGGATTGTTTGCAAAAGATTCAGGCTTCAAGATTGGCGGACAAGTTGGTTGGGGCTTTAATATTGAAAGATTGAAATATGAAAGTGATGCAGTCGCAAAAGCAAAGAATAATGGCTTAGCTTGCAATCTCCTTGGAGAATATGCTTTTAATGAAAATTGGGGTATTGTTGCGAACGTTGGAATGATGTTTGCAGGAAAGACAACTCAAACTTTTAAGAGTGATGTAACAGATAATAAGAAAGAAGATGATAGAGGCGGCCTCTACGTTGGTTGTGTTCTTGATCTAAAGTACACCTATGTAATCAATGAAAAGTCTTCTTGTGCAAGTCTTATCGGACTTGATTTTTCTTCAGGACATTTTGCTAATAATGAAAGTTCTTCGACTTGGGCCTATTCAGATTGTGATTTCTATACTCTTTCTTTCGGTGTTAATCTTGGAGTTGAATATTCTTATAAGATTACTGATAGAATTGCATTTGTGGGTGGTGCATCAGGTTCATGGTACTTTGTTAACTCTTCTAAATATCTTAAAGAGTCTTCTATTATTTCTGCTGTGGGGAAGGAAAAGAGCTACTATACTTTCTACTTCCATCCATACGTTGGGGCACAATACGCTTTCTAATATCGCATGAATAGATTTTTCGGGCTGTCTTGATTCAGGACAGCCTTTTTGATTATGAGAAAGACTAAGTTCTTAATATTATTCATTTTCTCAGTCATCTTTTTGCTGCTTTCCTGCGACGATGAAGAGGATTCTCTAATTGGTACAACAGGCCCTGGCGGAGGGATTATCTTCTACGATAAAGGTTCTTATTCTGACGGCTGGAGATTTCTTGAAGCTGCACCTCAAGATCTAGATGGAACATATTCCTGGGACGAAGCTGGAAAGGCATGTGAGAATTATTACACAATAGTGAACGGCAAAAAGTATATTGGGTGGCGTCTTCCAGATCAGGCTGAACTTAATGATATGTATCTGTATCTAGTTAATGAGGGTTTGGGCTCGTTTGAATACAACATATTTTATTGGACTAGTACTGAAGCTAAATCTAGTGGCACTTCTGAGAACAAGGAAGCCTATGCAATAAAATTCTATGAAGAATATGGTATTAGAAAAAGGTTTAATAAAAGCGAGGAAAAATGCGTTCGTCCAATCAGAGCCTGTTAGCCTGTTGTTTTTCCTCCCCCTCATGTGATAAGCTCTTTTCTCCGTGAGACTAGACAGAGTCCCTTTTTGATGATATCAAAATGAGGTGCTCTAGAGCGGTGATGATATGAAGAAAATTATTTTTGCGTTTACTCTATTTATATTGTGCACACTTTCTCTTTCGGCATCATGGAACGGAACCTACCAATGGATCAATAACACTAATAAATCGAACTGGGGTCGAGTTAAGGATCTAACGGTGAGGGTCGAAAGCGTTGAGGATGACTATCTATATAATATATATCTTATACTAGATGAAGAGGAGTATAGGGTATTTCCTCTCATCGCTCCGTCCTCTCCATCATACCTAGAATGGCATGATTATGATGAGAAGTCTGATGAAGGAGAGGCTTTTAGAAAGAACAACAAGAGGATGAATACTACTATCTTCTCGCCTGGAAAGTGGAAGATGGGAGAGATTGATGCTTCTCGGGACGAAATTGAGACTACAATTATCGCATCTGCATTCGGTATTCATATAACAATGGAGATTGAGTATGAGTTTTCGCTTGACGAAAATGGAGTGAGGCAGTTAACTTTCTCAATGGACGCCGATGAGGACATAGCCAAAGGCAAGTTCTTCCAGAATCCCGAGAAGGGAAGTGAAGGAAAGTTTATACTTAAGTGTATAGATTAAATAAGGAGAGTGCATTTTGATTGCAGACCCTAAGAAAAAGACATTGATTATTGTGGAGTCTCCGACTAAGGCGAAAACGATAAGTAAGTACCTCCCCCCGAGTTGTACTGTCATGGCATCTCTTGGACATATCGTAGACCTTAATCCAAATCCGGATCCGAAGGCAAAAGGTATATACGGTATTGATGTCAATAACGGCTTTAAACTTGACTACACTGTGGTGGAAGGAAAAGAGAAGCTTATAGGGGAAATGAAGAGTGCGCTTAAGTTAGTTGAGCAATTGGTGCTTGCAAGTGATGAGGACCGCGAAGGAGAGAGCATCGCATGGCATCTATATAACACACTTAAGCCTAAAGTTCCTGTCTATAGAATGGTCTTTCATGAGATAACGAAGAAGGCTATCACAGAAGCATTCTCTTCCTGTAGAGATATAGACATGAATCTTGTATATGCACAGGAAGCGCGTCGTGTCGTCGATCGTCTTCAAGGTTACGGAATCTCACCAATTCTTTCTCGTAAACTCGGTGGAAAATATTCTGCGGGGCGTGTTCAGTCTCCGGCTCTGAAGCTTATCGTCGAGAAGGAGAATCAAAGAAGGAGATTCAAATATTCCGATTATACGACTGTGACTGCTGAGAGTAAAACAGAGCCGAGCTTTAAATCGACACTCACTACAATTTCTTCTATTCCGGTTGCCTCTGCTAAGAGCTTTGATCCTGAGAGTGGAGAGAGTAAAAATGGAGTTAAAGTGCTTTCCTTAGAGGAAGGAAAGAGCATAGCTGAGTCTCTCTCTGGTAAGGACGCTGTTGTAAGGAACGTTGTACAGACAAAGAAGGTTGAAAAACCCAGTCAGCCCTTTACTACATCAACTCTCCAGCAAGATGCTACACGTAAACTCTCAAGAAGTGCAAAGGAGATAATGGCTATAGCTCAAAGGCTCTATGAAAACGGCTTCATTACATATATGAGAACAGATAGCCCTACTCTTTCAGATGAGTGCATACATGCCGCAGCATCATTCATAAGAGAGAATTATGGTGATTCCGAGCTTGAAATAAGGCAATATAAAGCGGCGTCTCTTGGAGCTCAGGAGGCTCATGAGGCAATACGCCCTGCTGGAGACAGATTCCGTACTCCTGAAGAGACGGGACTCAAGGGGGACGAGTTGAGGCTCTACAGCCTAATCTGGAAGAGGACCATAGCCAGTCAAATGAAGAACAGCATAAAAGCTGTAACAACGGTAAAACTTGAGTCTGGAGACTATGTTTTCTCCTCTTCGGGCTCTGTTATTCTATATGAAGGATTTAGACGCGTATATATGGCCTCTTCAGATGTAGTGGAAGATAAAGAAGAGACACTTCCTCCCCTCAAGGAAGGAGATGTAATTACATTCAGTAAGCTCGAGGCAAAATCTCACACTACACAGCCTCCCTTTAGATACACCGAGGCGAGTCTAGTACAGAAACTCGAGAGCGAAGAGATTGGACGACCGAGTACGTATGCAACGATAATCTCCACATTGATTGATCGCGGATATGTTGTGAGACAGAATACATCTCTTGTTCCGACATTTACAGGATACTTTGTAGAGGCATTTCTTGAGAAAAGTTTCAGTCGCTATATAGCATATGACTTTACAAAGGAGATGGAAGCCGGACTGGACAGAATAGCACGTGGAGAAGAGGAGAAAGAGGCATATCTTTCTCAATTCTGGTTTGGAGAGGAAAGAAATGGGACTAAGTGAAGACCTAAAGAATGTCGGAGAGACGATATCTGCCGGTGAGGCGAAGAGCCTTACTCTCTCAGGATTGAAGAATGAATTTATACATAATGGTGAGACAGTTACCTACGAGATTAAAATCGGCAAGTTCGGTCCATACATTATTTCTTCTCTTCAGGATGAAAATGGCAAGGATTTAATGCGTTCGATTCCCCCGACGCTTCTTCCCGGTACTTTTACAGATGAAGATGCCGCTTCTCTTATCTTTCCTCCAGAAGAAGAAAAGAAAGTGCTTTTTGGAAAATATGAGCTCAAAAAAGGGCGCTACGGCGACTACTACGAAAGAATCGAAGACGGAGCGACAGTTACATTTCCTCGTTCTTTGAAGAAGAATGCTTTTGATGTCGGAGAAGAATTCATCGAAATGCTTTTTTCCCTACCGAAGACGATCGGCTTTGACAGGAATAATAATGCTATAACGCTGAAAATCGGCCCCTATGGATTCTATGCTCAATACAATGGTAAGAATATAAAAGTTACAGATCCAGTCAATGTAAAGGTTGAAGATATCATAGAACCGAAAGAGGCCCAAATGGCGAAAGGCGAGTACGAGGGACTTCCGATTGCTCTTCAAAGCGGACGCTACGGCCTATATATAAAATGGGGTGATGAAAATATAAGAATACCCTCCAAGGATAAAAAGAACCCTGAAGAACTGACCTTAGATAAGATTAAGGAAATTGCCCAAGACTACAAGAAAAGAAGTCAAAGTGGAGTGGAGGGAGAAAAAGAGTTCCTTGAGTGTGACGGAATCAGACCACGCCTCATAAACGGAAACTACGGCTACTATATAAAATGGGGAAACGACAATGTTCCTCTCCCTAAGGAAGAAAAGGAGAATCCTCAATCTCTTACTGATGAACGCGTGAGGGAGATAATCGAGGAATATAAGAAACATCCTCGGGCGGCAAAATCCTTTAAAAAACGTAGGAAAAAGTAGTCTAGAGAACATACGAAAGAAGAGGTACTGTGACTGTGTTGTGGCCGAGTCTTCTTTCGTCAAGTGTAGTAAAAGCATCCCCAACTCCCCACATTAGGACAGATGTAGCTACGCCATCAACTCGATGTGATATCCCCACGCTATAGTTAGAAGGACAGAATGCATTGCAAAGAGCTCCATGAGGCTTTTCTTTACTTTTTTGTGCATTTCTCCACAAATAACTTCTTATACTCTCAAGACGGGATAAATGAATAAGGCCTAGAGACGGGATGATAGGGCTCATTATATTGTCATCTTGCATAAAGACGAGAAAGCTACAATATGAAAAATATGACAAGAAGAACCGCCCCGAAGAATACTCAAAAGAAAATTCATAAGAAGCCCAGAATTTAAAAAGATGGTCCCAGGCAGAATCGAACTGCCATCTAATCCTTAGGAGGGATTTGTTCTATCCATTAAACCATGGGGCCGTCGAGTAAATTATAAAAAAGAGGAGAAAAGTGTTCAATAGAGAGTTCTTTTCTTTCTCTCACGATTAGCATAAAATAAAGAGAGGAGAGAAAAATGACAGTATCGAAGAGAATGACACCTAATCCTGTTACATGTACACCTGACACTCCTGTGTTTGAAGCGTCCGAACTTATGAAGAGAGAATGCATACAGCGCCTTCCTGTTCTTGATGAAAGCGGCAGCCTTGTCGGTATCGTAACCGAAAAGAATATCATCAATGCTTCTCCCTCCGGAAGAATGAGCATGGTTGAGTTTGCCCATCAGCTTTCTCTTTTGAAGGTAGGTGATGTCATGAGTAAGGAGGTCATTACTGTATATACAGATGACCCGATCGAGCAAGCGGCAAGGAAGATGGCCGATTTGGATGTTGCGATACTCCCCGTCATTGACTATAACGGACATCTTGTCGGTGTTGTGACCCGTTCTGATATGTTCAAGCTTCTATTAGAGCTCTTTGGAACAAGACACTATGGCGTTAGAGTGTGCTTCAGCATAAAAGACCGTCCGGGTGTTGTTGCAACTGTCTCGGAAGCTCTCCATAAGAAAGGTGCGAATATAATAAGTATCGGGAATCTTGATACGGAAATGGGCTATTCGACAATCATTATGAAGGTCAACGGGATAGATAAGGAGGTTCTTGGAGATACCATCAAGCCTCTTGTCGATACGGTTTTAGATATCAGGGAAGTGTAAGTGGGAAAGAAAGAGAAAGGTCCTGGCCCAAAGAGGGTAATTGAAAATATTGAAAACCCTTTCTCCAAAATAGTCTTAAAGGAGAAAAAGGAAGAAAAGAAGATAGATAGGAGTGGGAAGAAGCCTGGCGAAATCGTTCATGGCTATAATCCTTCTCTCTCTTTTGGCGATATTCTTTCTTCCTATGAAAAGACCGGGAACCCCTACAGTATGCCGAAAAAGAGAAGTAGTTCTCCTTCCTCTTTTGGCGACATTCTCGAAGAGTGGGAGAACGGTGGTAAAAAAAATACAAAGAAAAGTAATTCAGAAAGTAAAGGTAAACTATCAAGTTATAAGGCCTCTCGGTCTTTTGCTTCAATTTTGAATGATTACGAAGCGGAATTTAGAAAAAAAGAGACAAAGAAGGTAAAAGGGGAAGCTAAAGGGAAAATTGAGGAGGAATTAAAAAACGCATCCTTTCTCGAGGAAGATAAGAAAGAAAAGAGAATATCTAGAGAGTCTCTTCCCCCACTGAATAATAGTCCCATAGAAAATAGGAAAGAGAATAAAACAAAGATAGAGGAAATAAAGGAAGAGACTTTCTTTATTACGGATGATGAGACTGAAGTTCCTGATGAAGTTTCATGGTCGATTATCGGTGGTAAAAACGAAAACTTTGTAAGAAAAGAAGAAAATAAAGAGAGCAAGGAGGAGAAGAAAGAAAAAAAGAAAACTTCATCTTCTTCTCATTATACTCCCTCCCGCTCTTTTTGTGAGATCCTCTATTCATTCGATAAGAAGAAATCAGAGGAGGATAATTCTTCTACAGAAGCTAAGCCTATAGAGAAAGAGGATGAGTCTACTCCTATTGAAGAGCCGTTCTTTATTAAAGATGAGAAGGAGGTTGTTCCTCCGACAGTTTCATGGTCAATACTTGGTGGTATGAACAAGAGCTTCAAGAGAGAAGAGGAGAAGAAAGAGGAAGATAAGGAGAACAACCGAAGTCCTTCTTCATATACTCCGTCATCTTCATTTTCGTCGATTCTTTCTTCCTATGAGAAGAACAATGTTAAAGAAAAGACATTCAGCGAGATAATCAAAGAGAAGGGAGACAACAGAAAGAAGAAGAACTCTCTTACTATAAATGAGCTGAGACGTATGAATGTACAGGCCATTCTTGATTTACACGGAGAAACGCAGAAAGACAGTCGTGATATGATAGCATCATTTCTCTCGGATTCTGTAGAAAACGGCTTGAGGAAGGTCTCGATAATTACAGGAAAAGGATTACACAGTGAAAGTGGCAACAGTGTCATAAGAGATCTCGCGCTTGAGGAGCTTAATGCGTCATCCTTTGTCTCTGAGATAAGCTCTGCGCCGCTCTCTAAAGGCGGAAGCGGGGCTTTATGGGTTATTCTTAAGGAGAAGACAGAATAAAAAACGGGCTTTGTGCCCGCTAATTTATCTCTCTCTATAGATGATTCTTCCCTTTGTCAAATCATATGGTGAAAGTTCAACTTTAACAGTGTCGCCGGGGACGATTCTGATGTAGTGTTTTCTCATCTTTCCCGACAGATGAGCAAGTATAACAAGCTTGTTTGTTAGTTCTACGCGAAAAGTTGTGTTGGGTAAGGCTTCCTTTACAACGCCTTCTACTTCAATTGCTTCTTCTTTAGCCATTCTTTCTCCTGGTTTTAAAACCTTGAACAGTCTATACATAGAGATTAATGTTGTCAATTGTGACTCTATTTTCTCTTGAAGAAAAGCTGATAATGATACATTCTTACACAAGTGATGTGGAGGCAAAAATGGGCGCACTTGAGAAATACTTGAAAGAAAACAATGGTATAATTACAGATGAGATGGCGCTGTATTTATCACAGCTAGACCTCGTGAAAAGAGTCTCTCCTGAGGCGGCTGGGTTAATCGTGAAGGAACTCAAAGATCAAAGAGAGAACCTTAAACTAATAGCAAGTGAGAATTTTTCCTCCCTTTCGGTACAGGCCGCGATGGGTAACCTCTTAACAGATAAGTACGCAGAAGGCTATCCCTTCCATCGTTTTTATGCTGGATGCGACAATGTTGACGAGATAGAGAGTATGGCAGTAGAGGCAGCAAAACGCCTCTTCTCGGCAGAACATGCATATGTGCAGCCGCATAGCGGGGCTGATGCAAACCTTTGTGCCTATTGGGCGATTCTTTCTTCGAGAATTGAAGTTCCGACACTTGAGGAAATGGGTGTAAAGAATCCGTCCTCAATGAAGAGAGAGGACTGGAACAGAATAAGGGAGGCTCTTCACTCTCAGCGTCTTCTCGGCCTGGATTATTATTCTGGCGGACATCTTACACACGGCTACAGACAGAATATATCTGCGCAGTTATTTGATGCATATTCCTACAGTGTTGATAGAGAAACTGGTCTACTTGATTATGATGAGATAGAGCGCCTAGCCAAAGAAATAAAGC
This sequence comes from Clostridium sp. CAG:452, assembly GCA_963626675.1. Taxonomy (GTDB): domain Bacteria; phylum Spirochaetota; class Spirochaetia; order Sphaerochaetales; family Sphaerochaetaceae; genus Ornithospirochaeta. The sequence goes on from CAVFXW010000056.1 coordinate 13,735, forward strand.
CCCTCATTCTTCTTGCCGGTTATTCGGCATATCCAAGGAGGATAAACTTTAGGAGAATGAGTGAAATCGCACACTCCGTCGGCGCTGTCTTCATGGTCGATATGGCGCACTTTGCAGGCCTTGTTGCAGGTGGTGTATTTACGGGTGATTATGAGCCAGTAAGATGGGCCGATGTAGTTACTACTACCACCCATAAGACACTGCGGGGACCTAGGGGTGGAATGATTTTATGCAAAGAAGAATTCAAGGAGAGTGTCGATAAGGGATGCCCGTTAGTAATAGGCGGGCCACTTCCTCAGGTTATGGCTGCGAAGCTTGTGGCACTGGAGGAGGCAGAGAGCGATTCTTTCAAAGAATACGCTAAGAAAATAGTTGAGAACTCATCCTCTCTTGCGTCTTCTTTCCTCTCTCGTGGCGTCAAGGTGCTCACAGGAGGGACAGACAATCATTTGATGCTGATAGATGTCTCCCCGTTTTCTCTCAATGGAAGACAAGCAGAGAGCCTCTTGAGAGAGTGTGGTATAACACTCAACCGCAATGCCTTGCCTTTTGATAAAAACGGAGCATGGTATACATCGGGCTTGAGACTTGGAACTGCAGCTCTTACTTCGCTTGGTATGGGAAGAAGCGAGATGGAGGAAATAGCAGATATAATTACAACAGTTCTTTCTTCTGCAGAACCTTATGTTCTGTCAAAAGGTGAGAAAAAGGGTGAGATAAGCAAAAATAAGGCTAGAATCAAGGCTTCTATTAAAGAAGAGAGCAAGAGGAGAGTAAAGGAACTCTTGAAGCGTTTTCCTCTCTATAAAGAGCTTGATTTGGAATATCTTCTGAGCAATTTCGGGATTCCGG
>CAVFXW010000057.1:0-33303 GCA_963626675.1 Clostridium sp. CAG:452
AATCGGTGTATTTTGAGCTGAAAACCGGACTACAGGAAGGATAACACTGCCTAGAGGGCGGTTTCTATAGTCCGATTTTTTGGGAAATTGTTAATGAATATAAATTAACTGTTTCCCAAGCAGCGTGGTGTTCTTTGCTACATAGTCTGCTTCATCTAGTGCGTCTTCAATGTTATTGGCGAGCTTACTTTAAGAGTCGATGCTCATCATCACCATTTACCGTATCCGTTCTTCGTAAGATAACAGAACAAAAAATGCTTGAAATATTCGGAAAGAAGGCAAAATACACAATTTGTTAGCTTGAGTTAATGGCTATACTTCAAAGCATGAAAAACAAAAGGCTTTTTATCATATGTGCTGTATTGATGGTTATTCTGGGTGCCAGCGATGCGATGCGGGGGATATTCTCTCCACTCTTTCTTTCGTCTTTCGGATTCTCGGTGTCACAAGTCGGAATAATTGTATCTATGAGTTATCTTGGAAATCTTGTCTGTCTGTTAATGGGTGGCGTTATACTTGATAAGATTTCTCACAAAAAGTCGTTTGTATTCTTTGTGCTTTCTCTTTCGTTGGCTGAACTAGTATTACTTCTCGGCAATAAATATGCATTCATTCTCATCGGATTTTTCCTAACGCTCGGAATATCGACATTGCTTAACACTACAATCAATCTTGTTTCGGGCCAGTTTTCTGCTTCTAAGTCCCTCATGTATCTGAATATTCTTTTTTTTCTACAGGGAATAGGAACTACACTTTCACAGTTCGTATTAACAAAATTCTCGTCTTCTTTGAAAGCCTGGAATATGACGCTGACTCTATTCTCTTCAATTTTGATTCCAGTCGCTATACTCTTTTCAAGAACTACTTTCAGCGAGGAAAAAAGTGAGGACAAAGAAACAGAGAGCTCAGAAAATTGTGGGAAAACAGATATACCCTCCATCGTACTCATCATCCTTTCTCTTGCTTTTTATCTTATCGCAGAACATGGTGTTACGAACTACATAATGATATATGGCATAGATTACCTAGGGCTCTCGAGTTCGTCGGTCGGCAATGCATTGACACTTTTCTCTCTAGGCATAATGTCCGGTCGTCTATTATTCAGTCCCTTAATTGACAGGGTCGGTGGAAGAAAAATGCTTCTTATAGGTCTCTTAATAACATTTCTTTCCCTCTGCGGTGTTTTCATCTTCGAGATAATCTACCTCACGCTTCTTGCCGGACTTGCCTCTTCGATTGTCTATCCAACCCTTGTAAATTACGTAAAGAAATATTGCCCTTCAGCAGTCAAAGCAAGAATGACGACAATGGTTGTAAGCACTGCAAGTGTTGCAGATATACTCTTTAATTTTCTCTTCGGCTTTATTGTAACAAATTGTGGCTACAGAGTATCTGTCTATCTTCTTCCCATTGCTGCAGCGCTTTCTTTTGTATTCTTTCTCATTCTTACGAAAAGGTACGACGGATAAATAATAAATCATTCCCTAGACTATTAGGAATGCCGTAGTCTCTTATGAGCGGAATGTTAAACCTCATTGCTTTTGCTATGTGAGGGTAAGTCTTTCCCATGATACCATTTCCAAGTGGCATATTCTCTCCGTTGAGAGTATCACCTATGTGCATTGCTATAAACTTATCACCATAGAGGTCAATTATGTTATCATAAAACTCGTATGTGTTTTCGCTCCCGTCTGGAGAAAGAAGAGCAACTGGATTAAAAATCAGAACAAGCATATCGCTTTCTATTCTCGAAAAGAGCTTTTCAAGCATCGTTGTGTTGTTGATTGTATCTCCGTATCTCGGCTCGAGTGCAATCTTTATCCCACTCTCTTCTGCATAGGGAAGAAGATATATCAGCATTGATATAAGCCGATCGAATTTCTCCTCTCTATCGTTATCTGTCGCTTCTCCTGTAGTTGTTGCAACAGCTGGGCATGATAAAAACTTTGCCGTATAAAGAGCTTTTCTAAAGTTATCCTCTCCACTCTTCCATTCTTCATCGTCCAGAGATGACGGATTTATTGAACATTTTAAAACAGATATGTCGAACTGCTCTTGTTTTATTTCTGCCAATGCACGTTGAGTGAGTGAGATGTAATCTTTCTTTCCCGAGAATGTATGTGGAATATCAAGCTCTATTGTGTCGATATTGATGGTATTGAGCATTTCCTTGAGCATTGCCGGCGTCATCGAACCCAGTTGTTCGGTTTTCAAACCAAACTTCATCGCCCCTTCTTTCGGATATTTTATCTTCTGTCTAATATTTAAACTCGGCTGAAAGTGTGCAGGAGCTTTTTCCTCACTTTCCGGATTCATATAGCCCATGAACATCAATTTCTTCTTCTCGTGGCTCTTACGGAATACGCTGGGGCTTATTCCAAGGAATTGGTGAAATACTCTATTGAACTGGCTTGCACTTGTAAACCCGCACTGCTCTATTATGTCAGATATGCTCTTATCAGAATAGGCAAGAGCCTGGAGGGCGTTACGTATTCTAATAGACTGAATGTAGTTTACAAAATTCAGCCCCGCCATGGATTTGAATATGTGCGAAAGATAATATGGGCTTATTGCAAACTCTTCTGCTATGGAATTTAAAGTAAGATCTTCCTTATAATGGGTGTTGATATAATCCTGAATGTAATAGATTTTCTGTTCTTTCGATTCAATCTCCTTGTTCTCGCTATAACAGTTGTATGACATATTTTTATACAAGACGCACAGAAATTCCATGAATGACGCATAAAAAGCTATTTCCCACCCTTTTTGTTTGTTTTTTCCGATAAGGAAGAGAGTGTTGAGAATGTCGGTAATCGAAGCTTTTATGTCAGGGGGAAACCGGAGAACTGGAATATCACTTTCGAAAAGACTAAGAAGTTTCTTCATCTCATGCTCGAGTCCCGAAATTCCTGCTCCGAGCCTAAAGTCGATAATCAATCTCCTACATCCTCCGTCAAACTTAGGATAAACGCTCATATGAAGTGAATTAGGCTTAAGTAAAACTATGTCGTTCTGCATTAAAGAATAATATCTACTCTCTACCAAGTGCGCTACATTTCTCTCCAAAGGAATGAATATCTCATAGAAGTCATGATAATGCTGGAGATTCATATTCATCAGGTAATCACGTCTATCGTAGTCGCACATGATGAACATGTCGTCTGTGTTCCTGTTGAGCTTAATCAGATACTTCTCCTTGAAGTAAAGAGTGTCGAGTGAGTCCTTCATGTCTATTAGATTATCCCGAATCGCAATAAATGCAATCTTTTTGTCTCATAAGAGCAAATAGGAAGTAGAAAAGAGGCTTAACTCAAATATACTGTGTAAAACTTGGATATAGTGGAGTTGTTTACAATGAATTATATGACCTATGATCTCGATTACGGATATCTGTCGCACTTTCTCGTCTCCGATGTAAGGAAAGAAGAGGTGGAATCAGATCCTATTGTAATAGAGAGTGCACAGAATGTCTGGATTGGAAGCACCGCCTCTTCAACACATGTCAATCCAATAAGGGTTACTTTCCTTGACAAGGTAAAAGCAAGAGGCATAAAGGATTTCGATACTCTCGATTTCCAGCCTGGAGGAATGATAAGACTCCTCGGCGATACGCTCTCTCTCAACTACCGTGTTCCATTCGGCGACCCGGTAATCGGACACTCATCCTTCTTTTCGACACCACTGTGGATTTCACTAGCAGCCCTCACGATTGTTTCCTCTCCTGATGAAAGGGATATAAAACTTCACATCGCCGTTAAAGGGGGAATATCACTATATATGGACGGCGAGGAGAGAATATCATTCAGGCCATATAAACGTAACGAATGTGTCGAAGAGGATTTTGTATTGCACATTAAGAAAGGCCTCAATGAGATACACCTCATCATCGATGAGTTTGCCGAACGAGATACCGAGTGCACAGCATCTCTACGTGTTATCTCAGGCGGTGAAGGATTACGGGAGATGCTTCCTTTCGGAGAGAGAAATACCGAGAAAATCAAGAAGGTCGAGAAATCTGTAGAAAAGCTTGCTTTCGAACGTAACAATTATCTAACGGGTCACATAGTGATGAGAACGACACCTCCTGAAAGGGATACGGACTTTGTCCTCCATATCAAAGGAGCAACGGAGGAGAATACATTTCTCGGCATTTTCCACGAACAGGATGTTGTGTTTAAAAATGGTGAGGACACAGCAGATTTGGGGAAGGTTGAAAACTTTCCTGTGGGCTTTCTGAGATTCAATGTTACTACAGAAGTCGAGAACCTTTTTATAAGCACTGTCCGTACAGTCGAGTCCTTCCCTCTCTCCTTCCTTGATAAACCGGCATCGACGGTCAAAGAGAGAAAAATGCAGGCCTTTTCATATCTTGCGAAATACGGAGAGCAGAATGCAAACAGAGCGCTAGCACTTTTGTTCACTCGTGGAGACAAAGAAGAAATCGAGACAATACTGCGCCGTCAGCTGGAGTTTATAAACAGACGCAGCGACTGCTCGGATTTCTATCTCTCATACTTCCCGTTTATAATCAGGCATTTCTCCTCAAGTGATCTTATAAGAAAAGAAACCCTCGACGATATGAAAAAGTGCATCCTTTCATTCAGATACTGGCATGATGAACCGGGAGACGATGCTATGTGGTTCTACAGTGAGAACCATGCGCTCATGTTCCATGTGTGTGAGCTTCTTGCAGGAGAACTCTATCCCGATGAGATATTCTCAAATAGCAATATGACGGGACGGGACAAAGTAACGAAGGCATTAGGGCTGCTCAAGCCCTGGTTCGAAACATTCTTCAAAACCGGATTCACAGAGTGGAACAGCCCACCGTATCTTCCAATTGATGCACTCGGTTTTGCGTCGCTCTATGCACAGACTGAAAACAGCGAGATGAAGGAATATGCGTCTCTTGCTCTTGACTATATTTTCCGTATCCTTGCAATCAGTTCTTTCGATGGCGTATTCAGTACTACAAGTGGACGCACCTACCTCAAAGAGATATTCGGTAACCACTCCAACTGCCCTTCTTTCATCAACTGGATAGGATACGGAAAGGGGAACGAGAGCCACGCAGGAAAGGGTGTTGTTCCTCTCTGCTTCTCTGATTATGAACCTAAGGAAGAATATAAGTCGTTACACACGATAGAAAAAGGAAACGGTCTCTATTGGAAGAGTACACACGGCTACAACGGTTATGCAGATATTACGGTATATAAGACGTCATCATACCTATTGAGTGCTGCGAATAATTTCTTCCCTGGGCGAAGAGGCTTCCAGGAAGATGTAGTTCATGCTGTCTTCTCTGCCGACGAACACGTCTTTATAAACCATCCGGGAGAGTATGCTCTATTCGGCTACTCACGTCCCTCATACTGGGCTGGAAGTGGAACGCTACCGAGAGTCAACCAATACAAAGGCTTTGCCTCTGTTATCTATCGCGTTAACCCGTCTCACCCTGTAGACTTTACCCATGCATATTTTCCTGTCTTCGAATTTGCCAAGACGAAAGCAAAAGAAAACTGGTATTTTGCCGAGGCTAAATCAGGTGCTCTATGTGCCATCTATTCTTCAAACGGACTTACGCTCATTTCAGACGGACCGAATGGAAGAAGAGAACTCGTAAGCATGGGGCGTGATAATGTATGGCTCATTAAATGCAGCGAAATCGAAAAAGAGAGATCGATGGACGCTTTTATTGAAAAAATACTCTCGTCCTCGCTCTCCATTGATCCCTCTCATGTTTCTTACGTCTTCGACGACCCGGATTACGGCGTAATTGAGGCAGGATTCGATTTCTCCCTCAAACGCAATAATGTGGAGGAGAGATATAAAGGATACGACCACTATGGGGTCATTGAATGGGACAAGTAAAAACGCAAGAAATGCACACTTTTTCAGAAAAGCAAACAAAAATGAAGTAGTGTATTGCTCCTATGTCCTTATACTGAAGTCAACATCTAAGTGTTTAAAGCATTTTTAGGAGGAAAAAATGAAAAAATTATTTACAGTTGTTTTAATCATGGCCCTCATTACTTTCTCCGTTTTCGCAAACGGACAGAAAGAGGCCAGCACATCAACTACAGGCAAATTAACAGTTCTCTTAAGTGAGGAACCGTCTGCAGCAGATGCGCTTTCTCTTACACTTGACAAGTGGGCATCTGAGACAGGAAATACAGTCGAGAAGATCGTTATTCCTTATGATGACCAACTCACAAAGTTCCCTCTCATGGCAAAGAACAATAACCTTCCGGACCTTGTCTATACAACACGTTTAACAAGAATCTATCCGGACGAATTCGTTGATTTGTCAACAGTCATCGACATCGCTCTCTGTGAAGAGAAAGCTCTCATGATCATCGGACAGGACTACACTTCAAATAAGAGTCTCTGCCTTCCACTGCAGTTTACAATCACAAACGTTTTCTACAATGCAACAGCATTCGCGAAGGCTGGAATTAAGGTTCCGACAGTTGATGATCCTTGGACACTCGAAGAAACATATGAAGCAGCAAAGCTTCTTGTCCAGAAGGGTGGAGTCAAGTATGGAATCGCAATGGATTCGTCCCGTGCAAGATATGATAACCTCATGTACATGAACGGCGGATCAATCACACTCAAGGATGGCGACACATTCCTTGTCAACGTCGGCAGTGAAGAAAGCATCGAAGCACTTGAAGAATTCATTGAATGGAACAATACAGTCATGCCAAAGGCTATCTGGGCAGGCGGAACAAACGACAACCCGGCAAACTACTTCCAGAACGGAGATGTTGGAATCTACTTCTCGGGTTCATGGAACTACAACACATTCTATACAAACATCAAGGATTTCGAATGGGGAATCATGCCATCTCCTCACGGCGAATATGGTGGATCCGCCATCCTCGGAGGTACAGGTCTTGCAGTTCCAGCAGGAGCAAAGAATGCTTCTCTTGCTGAAAGCTTCATCAAGTGGCTCTATGAGAACCCGGAAAACTTCCAGTACTATCTTGACATAGACAAGGGACTCTCATCTCTCAAGGGTATCACATACCAAGCAGAGGATCCAAAGGTTGCCAAAGACTATGTCGTTCTTCAGAACGAAGTTAACAACGTCACAGAAGCTTTCAATGTTGACGAGATGTCAAGCTGGAGAAACTACTATGACAACGAGTATAGAGATGCTTTAAGACAGGCTGTCTATGGTTCAATCAGCGCACATGATGCACTTACAGATTTTGCTGAAAAGCTAAGTAAGAAATCAGGCTGGAAACTCTCTGACTAATTGATTGGTTATTCGTTCCCGTCTTCTAGTCATAGTGGACGGGAATGTCTTTAAAAAACAAAGGAGACAAAGTGATGCATGCGCTTCAAATTAATAAGAAAGGAATGAAACACACCTCGTCATTCTGGTTTTTCATCCTTCCCAGCCTTCTTCTTTTCACAATATTCTTTCTTATCCCGCTTGTCTTAAGCATAGCCTATTCCTTTACTAACTATAATGGCTGGAAGACAATGGATTTTGTCGGACTCGATAACTTCATCGAGCTCTTCCAGGACAAAAACTTCTATTCGTCCTTGGGACGCACATTCATCTACACCCTACTATCGCTTCCATTCAAAGTAATCATTCCTCTTTTGATTGCAGTACTTGTATGTTCGGATAAGGTTGCAGGAAAAGGATTCTCACGTACCCTCATATATGTTCCTGTCCTCCTCTCTTCCCTCGTAATAGGTATAACAATCAACTGGATGTTCAGTACTGAATACGGTCTCATAAACTACCTTCTTACATGTATGGGCTTACAGCCACTTGACTGGGCGCTCAATCCATACCGAGCCACTTTTGTAATAAGCTTTGCATCCAATTGGGCTTCCACGGGCTTCTATATGGTAATCTTCATCGGAGGTTTGAAGGGAATAAGCAAAGATTTATATGAAGCTGCCTCAATTGATGGGTGTACGGCAAGTAAAACATTCTTCAAGGTAACATTACCGATGCTTGCCCCAACTACGTTCCTTGCAGTGCTTCTCGCAACCGTCAACCTTCTCAAAGAATATGCTCTTGTTCAGGGTATTACACAGGGTGGACCGGGCAATACGACTACATTCATAATCCAGTACATATTCGGTCAGGGCTTCGACCAGATGCGTTACGGCTATGCTAGCGCAATATCGATGATTGTAATGATTATCTTTGCCTTGATCGCATTCATACAATTCAAGCTCAGCAACAAAGGAGGAGACAACTGATGGCAGCACAACTCAAGAAAAAAAGTAGAATTTCAATTGCATTAACGATATTGACCATCGTCATAGCTCTTCTTTACATCTTCCCGATTTTCTGGCTCACAGCCTCGTCATTCAAGGCAACAGGCGAGCTCTTTAAGTACCCGCTTCATCTATTCTCTGCTTCTCCGACCCTCGAACACTACAGAAGCGTTCTCAACGGAAACTTCCTCAACTATGTCAAGAACAGTTTCTTTCTCGCTGTCGTGGGAACACTCATCACTCTTGTCATAAGTTCGATGTGTGGCTATGCGCTGGCTATATACCGTTACGAAATCAAGTACACTAATTTCATCTTTGGAATCTTTCTTCTTGGTACTCTTATTCCAGGTGAGACACTTACAGTACCACAGGTATCTGTAATAAGTGAGCTCGGTCTTTATAACAACATATGGGGTGTTATACTACCTGTTGTCACAACAACGACCGGTATATTCATGTTTCGACAGACATATATGAGCGTCCCTCTTTCCTTTGTCGAAGCTGCAAGAATCGACGGCTGTCCGGAATGGAAGACTTTCTTATATGTTATGATGCCCCAGGGAGCATCTTCATTCGTCACACTCTCAATATTCTCGTTTATGTGGAGATGGAATGACTACATCCTTCCGATGCTTGTTCTCAGTGATCAGAGAAACTTCACAATTCAGATTGCAATCAAGAACTACATCGGCCACATGGGAGTAGACTGGTCGAGTATCCTATCTGCATCGGTCATGAGTATGATTCCTGTTGTAATTATCTTTATAATTCTCCAAAGATATATTATAGGTGGAATCTCCGCCGGAGGTGTTAAGGGTTGATAATGGACGAACTAGATTTCAAACTAAATAAACTAATAGATGGCTTTTTCCCTGTACTATGTTCCGATCCCGATTTCGATAAAGGAAAACTCGGTTCAGGCCTCGAGCACAGGGAAAGATACAAGTACTGGGAGTGGACACAGGGTGTGGGACTTTTCGGCATCTGGAAACTATTCGAGAAGACAGGCGATAAGAAGTATCTCAATATACTCACCAATTACTATGATGAAAGGATAAAGGAAGGGCTGCCAGAGAAGAACGTCAATACGATGACCCCGATTCTTGCACTCTCATATGTTGGCGAATACCTAAAGAGAAAAGACTACATCGACGTTGCATACGAATGGACCGAATGGCTCTACAACGGAGGACTCGAAAAAACTAAAGAGGGTGGCTATCAGCATCGCACCACCGACAGCATTAATGAAGGCGAGCTCTGGGATGATACACTCATGATGAGCGTCATGCCTCTTGCCAATATGGGAAGAATTCTCAAGCGTAAGGATTATATGGATGAGGCGGAGTACCAGATGCTTTTACATATAGAGCATCTTGCAGACCCGATTACCGGGCTCTGGTACCACGGTTATACATTCCTTGGACGTCACCATTTCTCCGGCGCATTCTGGGGACGTGGCAACAGCTGGGCGACGATAGCTCTTCCTTTGCTGGTTGAAACGCTGAACCTCAATGGTGCAGTCAAAAGGTACATCTCGACAGTACTCAATCGCCAAGTAGAGGCCCTCGCTGAACTTCAGGACAAATCGGGTTTATGGCATACGCTACTCAATCACCCAGACTCATACCTCGAATCTAGCTGTACAGCAGGCTTCGGCTATGGAATCCTCAAGGGAATATCGATGGGACTTATCGACAAAAAGTATCTTGATACAGCTAAAAAAGCCCTCCCAGCCATTTATGAAAATATAAATGACAAGGGTTTTTTAGAACGCTGCTCAGGTGGAACTCCGATGGGACGTGAGAGTCAGGATTTCTACCGCAATATTCCAATCTATCCAATGCCATACGGACAGGCAATGGCTATGCTACTATTGATTGAAGCCAAATCGTTGTGAGCTGAAAATGCTGTTGAAAGGGTGTCGCAAAAGTAAGATTTTGCGACGCCCTTTTTTATTGGTAAGCGTATAATAAAGAGGGCAAGATCGGACACGCCAAGAAATCGTCCATACATACCCCTTCAAGTATGTATATTTATCATGCGGGCGTCACTCAAGAGTTATTTTAGATATCCATAGAGGCAAGCTTAAGCGCTTGTCTCATGGAGGCTTCAAACCTCTCCTTTTCCACAAGTGCAATACCATTTTCATCCGAAAGAACTACAAGCTTCATCCCTGCCGTAAAGCCCATTTTCTCCCTCGCTTTTCGTGGAATGACAATCTGACCCAGTTCGGAGAGTGTGACGCTTCCCCATATGTTCTTGCCATTCGGTGCGGGAGGGATACCACTTATTCCTTCAACGCCGCTCTCCCCGACAAGGCTGTCTAGACTGACAGCGTAAACGGAAGCTAAAAGCGCACATTTTTCAATGTCGGGAACACTCTCTCCTGACTCCCATTTCGCATATGCTTGACGAGATATCCCGAGAGCAGATGACACCCTCTCCTGAGACCACCCTCTAATGCTTCTTAGCCTTATAATATTCTCTCTGAACATACTTCACCTCCTAGAGGTCTAAATTCTCGAATCTTCTAACACTCATTCTATATGAAAGGAAGGTGATGATAAAATAAAGAAGAATTCCTATGATAAGAGCAACGGCCTGCCTCACTGCCCATAAATTATCAAACATTTTCATAAATGAGAGATGACTAGTAACTTCACCTATTCCAACAACAGTGAATGCACAAAGAGCATATAACAGAAACGGCCTCCCGATATTGTATGCCGTGCGGAAGAAACCCCCGACGAATATTAGGTTAAAGAGAGCAAAAATGAAAAACGCACAAGATAGTGCTATTAGGTCTGACCGCATCATCGGGTTTGTTAGATATATAGGATTATATCTCAGCTTTGTTCCCCTAAGAACAACACATCCAGCCATCACAAGGGCCGAACAAAGCTCTATGAAAAGGACGAAGATAAACTTCCCCTTCACAGTATCCTTCTTCGACAAAGGAAGTAACACAGAGAAAAGAATATCACCATTTTCCCTTGCCTTTTGAAAGCTTTGAAAGATACCCAAAGAGACAAAGAAGGGAGCACAGAGCACCGGGTAGCCTGGAACAAGAAACGCAAACGAAAAGATAATAAAAACATAGGATAATGGATGCGATGAAAGCCTAAGCTCCTTCATAAAAAGCTTATACATGGCCCCTCTCCCTTTCAAAGCGAAGAAAAGTCTCTTCGATGCTCTCTCCAGAAAAAGAGAAACGCGAAGAGAAGTTCTCTTTCGTCTCTGAAGCCATTATCTTTCCCTTAGATATGTACAATATATCATCCGCCACCTTCTCGATATCAGAGATAATGTGCGTCGAAAAGAAGACAGCATTACCTTCCTGGGCAAGCTTCAATAGCACAGATAGAATCTCGTCGCGCGAGAATGGATCGAGAGAACTTGTCGGCTCGTCAAGAATAAAAATGTCAGCACTGTGCGAAAGTGCAAATAGGAGATTGCATTTAACCTTCATTCCCTCGGAGAGCTCTAACGCTTTTCTGTCCTCATCTATGCCAAAGAGAGAAAGATACTTTCTGTACGCATCGTCACTCCATCCGGCATAGAAGCTTTTCACTACAGACGCAACCTCCCGTATCCTCCTCGTGGGATACCAACTCAGCGTTCCTGTCGAATAGCCCAGGTGCATCTTGAAGAAAGCTTCATTTTCTAAGATAGGCCTTCCCCTATATAGAATCTCACCGCCGTCGGGATTGACCAGATTCAGCACCGCCTTGATGAGCGTCGTCTTTCCCGCTCCATTACGGCCGATAAAGCCAGTTATCCTACCTTCTTCAAGGGAAAATGAAACATCCGACAGATTAAACCCTGGATAACATTTCGAGAGACCTTTCACTTCTAAAATACTCATATAGATAGTGTAGACGCCAAATGCATGCTTCTCAAACAACCTTTGTTTACATCTTTATCCGCGTTCTGCTACCGACGGTTGCCGGCGACCTAACAAAAAAATATCAGAAGCTTTTCAAGAATAATCCCGAAGAACTATTAAAGCTATCTTTTGATGAGCACTCCTATACAGAAGGCCTAGAAACAACGAAGAGAACTACATTTATATTATGTTACATCTCATGGGAGTAATAACTCATCCTAGGTAAATTTCATCCAGAAGTTTTCGTCCCATCTCTGTTCTAAAAACCCTCTCTCTGAAGAGTTCTATCTTCTCCCTACTGTAGTTATTCTCATATGCATTGACGAGGTAATCAGCCTCAAGAAGAATCTGATAATCGAGTGCATTAACATTCGTGTAGGTGTGATGGTGACTCACAAGCCATGATATATGCTCGATGGTCTCTTCTTTTAAATCGGTTTTATCGAAAAAAGCTTTTATGAGCTCAGGGCTCTCCGCCTCTTGATTGCCTCCGTCAGTATTACCGTACTTCTCGCGGCATAGCGGACACGATATGTCATGCACAATCGCAGTCAGTTCCAAAATATGGAGAGTCTCATTATCGAGATTCTCGCTCTCTCCGATAATTCTGGAAAACGACCATACCTTCAAAAAGTGGTTAATGTCCTCCACATTACCCTTGTAGAACAAAACCATCTTTTTGGCTACTTCACTTGTTGTCATTTATACTCCCCTCCAGATCTAGAAGGCTCTTCTTTCGCCACATTCCTCCGCCGTAGCCTATGAGCTTTCCGTCTGCTCCTATCACTCTGTGGCATGGAATAATAATTGATATCCTGTTACTTCCCACTGCGCCTCCTACAGCTTGTGCCGACATCTTCCTTATGCCCCTCTCTCTAGCAATGCGAGAGGCAAGCTCTCCATAAGACACAGTCTTACCATATGGTATTTCTAAAAGAAGAGGCCACACCAACTTTTGAAAATCTGTCCCTACAATATGAAGGGGCGGCATAAAACCGGGCTCTTTTCCTTTAAAATAGATATCGAGCCACTTTGATGCAGCAATAAGAACATCAGTATTCTTTTCATTGTACCTATCGTGGTCGACAGGACATAATACACTATCTTCAAACCAGAGCCCACAAAGTCCCTTTTCATCCTCTTCAAGAAGGATCTTCCCGAGAGGAGAGCTGTAGTGGCAGATATACTGGGTCATCTTTTTCTTGTAGTCTCTCTCACAACTATATCTGATAAAAGCTGGACTTTCTTTGTCGCCGTCTCTCCCTTCAACAGGGAAAGAATCGTCCTTACTGCCGTTATGCTCATATCATAAAGCTTGTTGTCGAGGCTGGTGATAGCCGGAACTGCAACAAGAGCGAAGCGAGAGTTATTTATTCCGATTATCGAGATATCATCAGGAATCTTTCTCCCCAGTTCATTGAAAATCCTCATCGATGCAATTGCAAGAAAATCTTCGGAGAAAATGATGCCGTCAACAAAAGCATTGGCAAGTAGGAAAGCCTTGACACTTTTATATATGCCCTCGGCTTCAGATGGGGTTTCTAGGATATTGTTTTCGTTCTCGTAACCGTAGTCCTTCAAGCCACGTAGGAAACCTTCCTTCTTTTTTAGGTTACTGCTTGTTCTTCTGTCATAGATGAAAGCTGGATTTTTGCATCCCGTATTCTTTAAAAGCTCCACACAGTTATATACTCCATGTTCCTCGTCACTAATTATGTTGTAGACATTATCTCCGTTGAGTATGCCGTTGCAGAACACGATTGGGATATCATGCATATACTGAGATAGTGCATTCTCGACTCTGCTGTTCTGATAGATGGAGCCCATAAGGATAAGGGCGTCGACATTCCTCTTACTCAACATCTGTATATATGAGGTCATGGACTCTATCGAAACACCTGTATTGCAGATAATACATGAGTAGCCTTCTTTTGACAGCTCCTTCTCAATGTAATAAACGCCGTCGGTATGCTGGGTCGTCCTCAAATCTGATATAAAAACTCCAATCATCCTCGTCGACTGCTTTGCAAGGTTGCGTGCAGTGTCACTCGGCATGAAGTTTCTATCCTCGATAATCTTCTGTACTTTACTTCTTGTTGTCTTTTTTACATAAGGGTAACCGTTGATTACCCTCGAAACAGTGGCGGGAGAACACCCCGCCTCCTCGGCTATCTCATATATTGTAATGTTTGACACTATTCAATCCCTTTCCTTGTATCTCTTCAATAATACATAAAAAGCGGCACTTTTACGATACCGTCGTAATCTCTCTCTTGAGTTTTCTATAACAGATGATGAATAGAATTATACATGTTATATCTGACGGGACTTCGGAAATTGGCCAGCACCACCAGATTTTGTTGATATCATCAAGGGTTTTAAGGGCATAGGCAACAGGAACTCTGACAACAACTGTACGACAGATTCCGACAAGAAGTGAATACCAGCTTCTTCCACATGCTTGGAAAAATGCTGTGAGGCTGCTCATAAGGCCGCTTGTCAGATATGTCAATCCTATAATCCTAAAACATGGCCGAGCAAGTTCAAGCATATCTGCTGTCGGTGAAAACGGAAGTAGCAATATTGAGTGAAGGAAAAAGAAGACTAAAAAGCACATTAAATTCCATATTCCCGCAAGTCTCTCCCCTTCCCAGATTGTCCTGTTAATACGCCTCATGTCTCTCTTTCCATAAAAGAATGAATAGACGGTGACAAGTCCAGCATGGAGCCCTTGTGTCGGCATAAGTGCAATACTCTGAAGCTTTGCATATATACCGAAGACAGCATTTGCTTCTGTTGAGAAGAAAAGTAGAATACGGTTTATGAAGTAGTTGCCGAAAGATGCACAGATGCCGGTAATCGCTGTAGGTACGCCGATTGTTATTACTTCCTTCATTGTGGCCCAATCCAGCATAGCATCCCTCAATGACGAGCATATAAGCGTATTGTATTTTCTATTGAAGTATATTGACGCTAAGGATGCCGCAATCTGCCCTATCACAGTGGCGTATGCAGCGCCGGGGACGCCCATAGCCGGGAACGGGCCAAGACCGAAAATCATTATAGGATCGAGAATAATGTTTACAATTGTTCCTATACCCTGGCAGTAGAGCATATAACGATTAAGACCTGTCGACTGCAGCATGCGCTCCGAAGTAACCTGCATCGCCATAGAGAGAATCAGAATCAGAATAGGCTTTAAGTATTCAATGCCGTATCTGATGACATCTGCCCTATCTGTCGTTGAGACAAAATAATACTCCGTTCCAAATATGCCGAAGAGCATAAAAACAATGGCAAATAAAGCCTGGAGGATAAAGCCACATTTGACTGCAACCTTTGCCTTATTGTAATTTCCCTCGCCAAGACTACGGGAGATTATCGAATTCATACCCGTAGCAATACCAGTGAAGAATGAGGAGGCAAGCCCCTGCACGACAAATGCAAGCGAGACTGCCGACAGAACCTCGGAGCCAAGACGGGCTAAGAAGAGACTGTCGACAAAACTGTAGAGTCCTTGAATAAGAAGCGAGAGTATGACAGGCCATGAGAGTGACAAGAGCAAAAATCTCTCCGACTTCTCTTGTATATCCAGAATCGTTTTCGTCATACTCCCTCCGTGTTATATCAACCGTTCTCCCTGCCTTTCATGGCTCCGGGGACCTTGAACTCCTTCTTGACTCCTGTAAATTCACTCTCAAGATTGAAGAGCTCCTGCATCGGGAATACCCCCAGCGCGCTGTGGCCCTTAAGTCCATTGGGGAACATAAGCTCGTTGGATGCTACGTTATTCTTATTCTTCATATTTTCGACGCCGTAACGCCACATTGCCTCAAGAGCAACCTTCATCATGTAGTGATAGCTAATCATCTTATAACCTTGTTTGAAGATAACATCGTTATCCACATCAGCCTTACCGTCTACAGAGTTCTGATCGGGATATATTTTCCATCCCTTGACCCTCTCGCCGACAATTAAAGCAAGCTCTTGAGCTCTCGGTGTCCTACATAGTCCACACGCCATTGTTGCATCAGCTCCTAAATCCATGGATTTATTAAGAGTTGAAATGCACTCCTCAAGCTGTTCATCTGTTTCGAGCATACCGTTCTTTCTTGCCACGACAATGCAGTCTGTTCCCTTACATGCCTTTAGAGTAGCTTTTAGAATAGGTTCATATTCTTCCCACCCTTCTCCCTTTTCATTGCCAAGAAGAATGCCCTTTGCACCTGCCTTTATGATACGAAGTGTTGTGTAGTAAGCATTAAGTGGTGTATCGTAGCCGGCCCCTACATCTACAAGACAGGGAATGGAAGAGAATGTGCATATTCTCTCGACTGCATGAACAACCTCATCAGTAGTAAGCATCGGTTCCAGTACCCCGTTGCTCTCTCCAAGCTCTCCGCCGCTCAGTAGCGTAGCCTTAGCTCCACTGAGCTCTGCAGCCAATGCCGATGCACAATCATAGATGCACGGCATCATTACACATTCATCTGTTTTTTCCGCTAATTCTCTGAAATTATACTTTGCTGACATATTTACTCCTTATCTGATTGATTCTTTTAATTTAGGTGTCTTGATAAATACAAATATAAGCCCGAGAAGAATGAAGAACACACTCCCGACCACAAATGGTGTTCTATCCCATGTTGTATGGAAGATTATCTTTGAATACTTGACTGCATATGCCGATCCAAAAGAACCAAGAGAACTAACTATCTTGGACACAGAGATTGATGCTGCACGATAATCATCATCAAGGCCAATTCCCATAAAATATTCAACGGCAGGCTGCAATAGCCCGTAGCCAAAACCGAATGTCAAAGAAAAGATTGAATAAGCAATCAAATCTCTGCTTAATGCCAGAAATATAAAAGATACACCATTCAGACAGAGACCGAGAGTCATTGACTTTACTCCAATTTTCTTCTGAATTTTATGAAACATTCCGCCCCCCAATACACCGATAAGAGTAAAGAGAGACAGAACAACAGCAGCAACGGTAGAGTCACCGTAGCCGTTATTGACGATTATCCCTGATGTCTGTGTGACATAAGCATAGAACCAAAGCATGTAGAGAGCATAAACAATCGACCAGAACATAACATGTTTTGTGATGATTTTCGATAAATCAAAGCCCTTGACGCTCTGCAGCCCTGTAGTAGCAGATTCCTTAGGCTCAGGAAGCCACATAAACGCAATCACCATAACAGGAAGTACCATAAAATAAACGGCAAACGGGAGCTTCCAGCTATAATTACAGAGTATACCACCGAGCATCTGGAATATGACGGCACCGATATTTGTCGCCATGCTGTTTCTGCTGAACTGCTTGGATATATCATCACCTTTGAAAAGAGACAGAACCAAACATGTTATTACAGGCGTCGAAATTCCACTTCCTATACCCAGAACAGCCCTGCCGATAAGAATCTCTGTCACATTCGTAGCAAAAAAAGGCATCACACCGCCCAAAAGTGTAAAAAACAAACCTACAAAGGTTGCTGTTCTGAACTTCACCTTCCTTCCCAAAAGAAGACCTGAAATAATTGTAAAAGGTACGCTTGTCAGTGTACTCAAGGTTGCAATGCTTGCAATGGCCTCACTTGAAGCCTCAGGAAAGTTCTTTCCTATAACAGCCAAAGCAGGGCTGGTCGCACTCGATACAAGCGTGAGAAATGCAATTGCGCAAATTGATGCAATAGCTTTATTTTTTTCACTTATTGTCTTCATTTCATCTCCTTTTATTTTTAATAAATTCCTTTTTTGTTTTGCGTTAAACCTCAGCACAGACCGTTAAAACGGTCTATGCTCTATAAAACTTGAATACTCAAATCTCTAAGGTTTTATTCGCCTTTTTTCTTGTAATATTCCTTGCTGGATGTCCTTAAAAGCTCAGCTAAAAGATTACCTACAAGAGCAATGAGTGCATAAAAAATTGCATACTGCCAGAAAGGCAGAAAGCCGAATGCAAGTGCGGAAGGTACCGTCAAAAAGAGTACCGAGACTGGGTAGAGAGGATAAAACCCATATTTCATGGATAATATCCCACCGCTCCCGATGAGTGCTATCGGTGCAAGAATCAGAAGGTACCAGTTTTCTGCAGTTGCCGCATCGCCTATCTTGATGAATTTGATAAACGGCAGAATCCAGAACACTATAAGGTAAGCAGCAATAAGATGCTTAACGCTCTCTCTCTTCAATGCTTTTACAGGAACAATCTTTATAAATGGCTCTTTCTTCATAAATTATGACATGCAACAAAATGATTCGGTCTCATTTCTCTGAGAGAAGGCATGGAAGCTCTACACTCATCGGTTGCAAAAGGGCACCTCGGATGGAACGGACAACCGCTGGGAGCATTAATCGGGCTCGGAACCTCACCCTCAAGCTGAATCCTCTGTCTCTTCTTTTCTGCATAATAGTCTGTGATAGGGACTGCAGAAAGGAGAGCTTTTGTATATGGATGCATCGAGTGCTCGTAAATCTCTCCCGATTCCATTGTCTCCATAATATGACCCAAGTACATTACAGCGATGTTGTCTGCAATATTCTTAACAACGGCAAGGTCATGTGCAATGAAGAGATAGGTAATCCCCAATTCGCTTTGAAGGTCCTTAAGCAGGTTTATCACCTGAGCTTGAATGGATACATCCAGTGCAGATACCGGCTCATCACAGACAATCAGCGATGGGTCACAGGCGAGTGCCCTTGCAATACCGAGTCTCTGTCTCTGGCCTCCGGACAGTTCATGAGGATAACGATCTTTCATAATCGGATCCAGCCCAACCTGAACCATCAATTCATCAATTCTCTTTTCCAAATCATCCTTAAAATGTGGTTTATGGTCGCACTTCAAGGCTTCAAGAAGAATGGAGCTCAATGACTGACGGGGGTCGAGAGAAGAATAGGGATCCTGGAAAATCATCTGAATTTCTCTTCTGATACCCTTCATCTCCCTCTCGTCAAGGCTCTCAATATGCCCACCATTATAGATGATTTCTCCTGAAGTCGGATGATAGATTCTAAGAACCGACTTACCAACAGTAGTCTTTCCACATCCTGATTCTCCGACAAGACCGAAGGTTTTTCCCCTCTCTATGGAGAAGGAAACATCCTCAACTGCTTTGACATATCCTACAGTCTTATTGAAAAAACCTTTTTTGACGGGGAAATGCATTCTAAGGTTTTTTACTTCAAGTATATTATCCTTATCAGCCATTGTTCTTCTCCTCTTTTACATTCCAGCATCTGCAAAAATGCTCATTCTCTCCAACCTTCACCAGTTCAGGCATACCTTTCTTACATCCCTCACATGCCTTGGGACAGCGTGGGAAGAAGGAACAATAACCCGGAAGTTCACTGAGCCTCGGGGGCTGTCCCTTGATGGCGACAAGTCTCTCGTCATCCTTTGCATCAAGCTTCGGAACAGAATTCAGAAGACCCATGGTATAAGGATGCTTAGGGTGCATAAGGATGTCTTCCGTTGTTCCCGACTCGATTACTTTTCCTGCATACATTACATAGACCCGCTCTGCATAACGTGTGACAAGGCCAAGGTTATGTGTAACCATCAATATGGAAGTACCATATTGGGAAACAAGAGACTGAAGCAACTCCATGACCTGAGCCTGAGTTGTAACATCGAGTGCAGTAGTAGGCTCATCTGCAATTATCAACTTCGAACCTGTGGCGACAGCAATAGCAATTAATGCTCTCTGCCTCATTCCTCCTGACATCTGAAACGGATAATTGTCCATTCTTGATTTAGCATCCGGAATACCGACAGCTTCAAGAGCTTTTATACCCATATCCCAGGCAGTCTTCTTATCAACCTTCTTATGGACCATTATGACTTCCGAGAGTTGCTGACCGACCTTATAGACAGGGTTCAAAGATGTCATAGGCTCCTGAAAAATCATGGAAATCCCGGCACCTCTGATAGCTCTCATCTCAGGAGAAAATCTATCATACTCGAGTATATTCTTTCCTTCAAAGATAACCTCTCCACCGACGATCTTCCCCGGAGGTGTCTGAACAAGCTGCATAACGGACATCTGTGTAACAGACTTTCCACAGCCCGATTCTCCAACAACCGCAATAACCTCGCCCTTTTTTACATAATATGAAACGTCGTCTACGGCCTTAACTTCACCTGAATGAGTAAAGAATGATGTCTTCAGATTCTTCACCTCAAGTAATATGTCTTTCTTTTCATTCTCACTCATTACAGTTTACCTCTTAATTTAGGATCCAAAGCGTCTCTGAGAGAATCACCCAATACGTTAAAGGAAACAACAATCAACATAATGCAGAATCCCGGAAGGAGAGCAACAGACGGATGACTCGTAAGACTTGCAAATCCGTCATTGACCATCAAGCCCCATGCTGCAATAGGTTCACAAAGCCCGACGCCCAGATATGCAAGGCTGGATTCAACCATGATTACCGTCCCAAGACTCATTGTGAACATAACAATGAGAGATGCAAAACAGTTTGGAAAGAGATGTTTAAGCATAATAACCCAACTCTTCTGTCCGACAAGTCTACTTGCAACAACATAGTCATTTTCCTTGATTGAAAGGACATTCGAATATGCCATACGTATATATCCAGGTATAGCGCCTATACCCAATACAATCGATATCGCGAACATGTTCTGCCCGAGTATGACAGCAAGCGTCATAGACAGAATCAGTGCCGGAACAGATAGCTGGATATCTACATAGCGTAGTATTATCTTTTCGAACCAACCCTCATAATACCCTGCAATGATTCCAAGAGCAGAACCGACAACAGCAGCCCAAAGAGAGGAGAGAAGGCTACATGTCAGACTTGTCCTTGCCCCGTAGATAAGCCTTGATAGGATATCTCTGCCGTATCTGTCCGTTCCTAGAAGATGGCCTTTTGTTCCTACAGGAAGGAACTTGCTGAAAGGATCTGTTGCCGTAGGATCACAGGGGGCGATGAGAGGCGCAAAAATTGCAATGAATACAAAGAAAACAGCAATGAAGAGACAGATTTTAACAATGACACCACGTCCGAGAAAAACCTTCAAAAATCTCTTTCTATTTTCTTTCTTTTTTAATTTAGCTTCAGCTGACAATGCCATTTAATTACCCCCTTGATGCCCTGATTCTCGGGTCGATATAACCGTATAGGATATCGACAAGAAGATTTCCGAATACTGCTATTATGGAAACAAGAAGTACACATCCCTGCAACACCCAGTAATCACGGTTGTTGATTGCGTTCGTCATTGTCACTCCGATACCAGGTACTGAGAAAATATTCTCAATAATGACTGAACCGGCGATAATGTTTCTCAAGTTCATACCGACAATAGTCACGACAGGGATAAGCGCATTCTTGAGAGCATGCTTATATACAATCGTTGATTCCTTAAGTCCATTTGCACGGGCAGTTCTGATATAATCTTGGGAGATGACTTCAAGCATATTCGACCTTGTCTGTCTCGAAACAGAGCCTATCATTTGAATACTTGAACACAAAACCGGCAGGAATGCGGATCTGAGATATTCACCGAAGTTAACAGAAGGCAGAGTTATATTCCTCATCGGGAACCATCTAAGTTTAATCGCAAACACATACATTAACAGCATCCCAATCCAGAACTGAGGAGTCCCAATTCCGAGTGTTGTCATGAATGTAATAAGCTGATCGACGAACTTTCCTCTTTTTACTGCACTGATTATGCCGAACAGAATACCGATAAGAACACCGATAACAAATGCCGGTATTCCTATTGACAGAGTCTTCGGCAACCTGTCTCTGAAAATCTCTGTCACAGGTCTGAATTCAATAAGCGATTCACCGAAATCTCCATGGAACATTTCGATAATCCATGTCAGATATTGTTTGGGTAATGGATCATTGAGATGTTTCTCCTCTCTTACTCTCTCTATGTCTTCAATCGGTGTCTCAAGGCCGAGCGCCATGACAACAGGATCACCCGGGAGGACATGAATAATTGAGAAGACAAAGATAGAGACTATGAAGATAACAAGAATTGATGCTAATAGTCTCTTAATAATATAACTTGTCATTTTTTATCTTATTTGTAATTCAACTGCATGGAACCGTCTCCGGCCCCATGCACTCTCTAATTCTTTTATATTTACTTATTTAACCAAGCTGTCCAGATAGAATCAAAGTTCAAGCTGCCGTACTTACATGCACCTGAATCCATGACATAATCCTTAGCCACGAGGAATCCCTTTGATAGGAAGAGAACATAAGCCGAAACATCTTCCTGGAACCACTTCTCTGCAGCCTTCTGTGTCGGGAGGTAAGAGTCCTCAACACTGGAGTTGTATGCCTCTTTCACTAGCGCATCTAGTTCAGCAGAATGCTTGAAGGATCTTGCGCCGTAGCCTGATGGGTTGTCAGATCTTGCAGCTGTCAAAAGCTGATACTCCTGGCCGTTTGCAACACCTACGGTGTGAATCATCATGCCCTGTCCCCAGCCAGAAATATAAGTCGAGAAGTTAGCAGTATCGATAGGGCTGATTTCAGCGTCGATGCCCACTGCCTTGAGGTAGGACTGAACATAAACTGCTGCTCCCTGGAACTGTGTCTGAACGTAGATGACTGTCTTAAATCCGTTCGGATATCCTGCCTCAGCAAGAAGCTTCTTAGCCTTCTCTGGGTTATATTCAAATCCTGTAACATTCGGAGAACAGTAAGCATAATCGTTAGCCGACCACTGTGTCGAGCCCGGAATATACATACCATCTGTATATGCCTGTCCGATAGCGTCTGCATCGATTGCATAACAAGCAGCCATTCTTACTCTTACATCATAGAACGGGTCAGACTCTGTCTGTGTGTGGAAGCCGAGAGTATAAGCACTGCCGCCTCTGATTGCTTCGTATACAATAACATCCGGATCATTTTTCAGCTCATCAAGCTTTTCATATGAAAGTCTTGAATCCTTGATAACATCAACCTCTCCGCTCTGGAAAGCAAGAACTGCAACATCTGAAGATGTGATGATTATGTAATCTATACCGTCAAGAAGAGGAGCTCCCTCATGATATTTGTCAAACTTTACTGTTGAAACAGTTGAGTCTCTCTCCCAGCTCTTGAGCATGAACGGACCTGTTCCACATTCCTTAGTTTTCAGAGCATCATAACCGTATTTGTCAATGAATGCCTTTGAAACAGGCTTACACATTCTTGAAAGACAGTTCGGAATAAGCATATCCCATTCGAGCAGATGAATGACAACAGTCTTCTCGTCTACAGCTTCAGCATAATCAATCTTGCTGAATGATGATGCGAAAACACCAACTTTCTTATATTCGTTAATATTCCATGCAAGAACTTCAGAAGTCATTACTGTTCCGTCATGGAAGTAAATGTCATCATCTCTCATGTTGAGTGTATAGGTTAACCCCTCTACATCGGACTCATAATCCTTAATCAGATTTCCCATGTATTTTCCCTGTGCATCTTTTACAAGAATTGTTTCATAGAAGAAGAACTCTTGTGTTGCACGGAATGTAGTGTCATCAAGACTTGCCGGATCACTGGTGATCAATATCCTTAATGTTCCACCTGCCTTAGGTTCTGACGATGCTGTGCTTGATGAAGTAGCTGTCTCACTCGAGCCACCTGCAAACACCATAGAAACAGCGAGTACAATAATCGTTAAAAGTGCGATACTCCTTTTCATGTTTTTCTCCTTTAAAAGCCTATATTTAATCGAGTTCCTCTCCAGGAACACGAGCAATGCGATGTATACCTGTATATATTTCCTCTCTATCTAGTTTTTTCTGATAATCGAACATTGGCATGGCTGAACAGCCATACTTGCCGTTATAGAGCCTAACTTCTTCAGTCGCAGGTTTGTTATTCCCTGCCGATAGGTTCTTCTTTCCGAATTCGACGATTGCAGCCATTGCAACTTTCATTGTGTAGTGATAGCTGATCATCTTGTATCCGAGTCTATAGATTTCTTCATCCACAACTTCTGGCTCTCCATTATGGATTGTCTGGTCGGGGTAAATCTTCGGCCCTTTAACTCTCTCTCCGATTATTCTTGCTTTTTCAGAAGTATTAAGCCCACATGCCATTGTCATATATGCACCTGCATCCATAGCCGAGTTCAGCACATCAACGACATAGTCTACTTCCTCTTCATTCCTAAGGCTACGGTTAGAGCGAGCGATGACAACGCATCTTGTACCTTCTACAGCCAAGACTGCTGCTTTCACCATCTGCAGGAATATATCCTTACCGATATCTTCCTCATCCTCTATCAACAGTCCCATTGTTCCTGTCATTGCCAGTCTTTTAGACCATCTGTATGTTGCTGCGGCATCTGCCTTGAAAGCTCCACAGTCAACAATTAACGGAAGTGGGGAAAATTCGGAAATCCTTTCTGCATAGAATGCCAGCTCCGAAGCATCCATTTCGTTTTCCATAATCATTCCCATAGACTCTCCGACCTCTCCGCCAGAAAGAAGCAATGCCTTATATCCTGCAATCTCACATGCTCTTGCAGATGAACAATCATATACACAAGGTGTGTGAATACAGTATCTTTCCCTTTCACAGAGTTCCGGAATACTCAAAACCGCCGACATATTCACTCCCTTATAAATTTCTGCAGTCCTTTTCGAACTCAAGCCACTTATCGTAATCATTAATCAGCGACATCTGCTCCTTCAGTTCTGGATGTCCGTTCATATCATGAGTTGCACTGAAGAGGGGGTTCCCGTTCTTTCTGTTCTCAGTGCCGTACTTCAGCATTCCATACATGATGGCCTTCTCAAAAATATGCATGGTAACAAATCTGTAGCCGAGCTTGTCTATCTCTTCTATATTGCAGTTGGGAACACCGTTTACGGAGTAGATATCCGGCCACATCTTCCAGCCCTTAACATACTCTGCAACCTTACTTCCTATAATCATGTTGCGGGTGCCTCCGATCATTATCATCTTCGCACCAAGATCCTGGGCTCTAAGAGCTCTATCGATTGCTTCTCTAAAGCCTTCGGGAGTATCTAGAGAAACGTGAATTCTGGCAATAACAACACAATCCGACCCTTCTGTTGCGGCAAGAGCAGCCTTTATCTTAGCGAGCCAAATTTCCTTTGGAACTACAGCTTCCTTCTTTCTGTTCTTCGCATGTCCTCTTTCAAAGCCTCTGATACCTGTCGAATCATCAAGAGTGAGTCCCCCCGCTCCGGTCTTTGCAACCCTATACATATTCCTGTATACAACAACCGGGCTTTCACCATAACCGTCATCTGCGTCAACAATAAGTGGCCATGGATTGACATTACATATCCTTTCCGTAGCCCATATGACTTCATCAATTGTTCCGAATGCCATGTCAGGAAGACCATCTTGGCTGTAAGCAATTGCACCACCGGAAAGCATCAACGCCTTATAACCGCAGAGCTCTGCAGCCCTTGCAGTCATAGCATCATAAACACAGGGAGCAAAAAGCTGTTCTTTTTCTAAAAGTTCAGTGAATGTAGGTTTCTTTCCAGTCTCAATCATTCTTCTTACTCTCCTTCTATCTCGTGTTTGATTGACATGATATCTTCCAGATTATTGAACTCATCCTCCATAGGAAGCCACAGTTTCCAGAAGGAGAAGAGCACATGGTAATCCTCCCCCGGCTGTAACAGCCCGTCATACGTATGAGTGTCATGGAAAACAGTATTACCGTCTTCAAGTGTTTTCTTACCGTAATAAAGCATGCCGAACATAGCAGCCTTTATTGCATAATCCTCCGTAATAATCGAGATTCCTTCATTCTTCAGGTTATCACTTGTAAGAATGCACCTACCGTCCTCGACTGCAATCTGGGACCACATCTTGTATCCAGGTACTCTCGAGCCGACAAACTTTGCATCCTCGAATGTCTTTGCCTTCTCGACCCAAGAAATCTTTGCGCCGAGTTCATGAGCCTTTATAACTCTCTCAACTGCCTCGTCAACTGGAGCGACAGACGATGCCACAACCATACACTTGGAGTTTTCACAAGCCTTGACCGCAGCCTTTATTCTCTGAAGAAAAACTTCCTCGGAGACGTATTTTTGACTATAACCTTCTTCAAATTGTCTATCGAAGCCATCGTCTTCAAACTTATCTGTAATGACAATTGCATCGGCACCAGCTTTAACAAGACGGAATGTATCAAGATAAACCCTAGATGGGTTATCGCCAAAGATGGCACCTGCATCAACAATAACCGGAAGTGACGTATAGTTCGTCATCCTTGTCGTCAACCAGATGACCTCTTCGATATTCAAGAGCCCTAAATCAGGTACGCCGTTCATGTTATATGAAACTGCACGACCGGAAAGAATGGCTGCATCATAGCCTGCAATCTCTATTGTTCTAAGTGATATGCAGTCAAAAACAGTTGCGGCAGTGATCTGTCCGCTTTCCAATACGTCTTCGAGCCTCTTCTTTTCAAAATCCTTATACACGTGCTACTCCCCTTTTATTTTGCCGCCTTATCCTCTATGGCATGTATGCACTTCACAACCATCTCATGGTAGGGAACGCTTATGCCAAGGTCATGTGCAGCCTCGACTACCGAGCCACTGATTGTGTCGACTTCTGTTCGTCTACCATCACGTATATCTGCATAAATCGATGTGTAACCGTTCGGTGCATTTATGAGAACGGTTTCGACATCCTCGATTACTTTCTCTTCATTGAAATCCAGCCCTAGAGCATTTGCGACCGTCACTGCCTCATGAGAAAGAGCGCGCATTATCCAATTGGCATTCTTATCTGAATGGATGAAGCCGAGGGGAACCTGAAAAAGAGCTGTAAGGGAAGATGCTGCGGTATTTGTAAACATCTTCTTCCAGATCTGTTTCTGAACATTGTTCTCAGTTCTACACTCCAAGCCACATGCTGTAAAGGATTGAGCTATAGAGGAAAGAACATCACTCTTGCCGTCAAGAAGCCCGATACTTGTCATTCCCGAACCTCCGTGATTTACAAAGCCTGGTTCAATTACCGATGAGTTATGCTGTGTGGAACCGATTATGACATGTTTTCTGTCTGCAAATTTCAAGAGCTTGCTCTCGTGCCCCGCACCGTTCTGGAGTGTCATAAGATATGTTTCCGGCCCGATGAGATTTCTGTTCGTCTCGAGTGCAGATATCGTATACATTGACTTTACAAAGACAATGACTAAATCCTGTTTGTCGAGATTGGATGCATCTGTTGTTGCTTTCGGCCTTACGACAGTTATAGAGCCGTCCTTCTCCTTAATTCTGACTCCACACTTATTTACAGCCTCAACTATAGGAGTTGATAAATCGACAACAGTGACCTGATTTCCCCTTGAAAGATATCCTCCAAAAAGAGCTCCCATGGCCCCTGCACCCAAAACAGCAACCTTCATTTAGTGCCTCCAATTATTTTTGCAAACGGTTTCAATGCTCTTTCATTAAACCACAAGGTTTTCCAGGGTGCAATAAAAATTTTAATTATTTTCAAAAAGCCGCGAATTAGGGCTTATCTATAGCAGATTTTAAATTTAATCTTTTATAACATATATAATTATTTAAAATATAACAACAAATGATTGTTAAAAAATATCTATCATTCTTATTTATAATTTTTTTTATTTGACAGATTTAATGAGGCGAATATACAATAAATAAAAATGAAATCGGTTGCACTTATAATAGGGCGTACACCGGCTTTATTTAGGCTACAAAGAAAGAGGTTTTAAAAAAAAATGGTAAGTTTTAAAAACGGACTTGAATACAAATACGACTTCACATGCGATAAGTTCAAAACAGCTTTTGCATTCCTTAAAAGGGCAGACCTAGCATCTCTTCCACTTGGCTGGATAGAGCTCGAGAACGGCGTTAGAGCATCTGTACAGGCTTACTCTACAATTGATCCTGAAGAAGGCTCATATGAAACACATGAAAAGTATTTTGATATACAGTACGTGGTTTCGGGAAAGGAGTATTGTGGTGTAACAACACGGGATGCACTCACAGTTAAGACTCCCTATAATACTGATGGTGATATCACATTCTACAATGAGCCTTGTAAAAAAGAGAGCCTTGTCTATCTTGAAGACGGCGACTATATAATTCTTGCTCCTGAGGATGCACATAAGCCTAGACTTAAAGCCGGCGAAAAAATGGAAATCAAGAAGATTGTCATCAAGGTTCCGGTTTGAGGAGGTTAATATGGTCAGAAAATCAAATGAGAAGAAAGTAGAAAAGGCAGAACACAAGTTCGGGGCCGACGGATTCATTACAGTAAGAAGTCTCACCGAGAGTGTTGAGGAGCTCAACGGCAAGGGAAGAGTCTTTGCACATACGACAGTTGCACCCCACTCCGGTATCGGATACCATGTCCACAATGGTGACACCGAAATCTACTATGTGCTTTCCGGAAAGGCGGAATACAATGACAATGGCACAATCACAACTATTGAAGAGGGAGATGTTACATTCACCCCAAGTGGAACAGGGCACGGGATCAACAACAATTCCGATAACCCACTCGAAATAATCGCACTTATCATATACTCATGAGGGGAAAGAACATATAAGCCGGCAAGTCCGGCTTATTGCATTACGGCTCAATCAGCTGCGTATATGAGTTTTTTACCAGTCAATGAGACCGCCTTTTCTCTTCTATGTTGTACTTCCTTGTTTATCTTTAGTGCAACTTTTTGAAATCACATCAAATCAAAGTAGTCTTTATACATATTCATTCAATCAAAAGAGCTTCATTACCTCATATATAAGCACAGGGATGAAGGGAGAGAGTATGAATTGAGCTATCTTTATGTGAGTTATGTTCAGAAGATTGAGGCCGATTGCTACAACTAGAAGAGAGCCACACTGGCTCATCTCTTGAAGGACCTCATCTGTAACTATTCCTGCAATCGAGCCAGAGCAAAGCGTGAGGAGGGCCTCATATATAAAACATACAACTCCTGCAAAAGCTGTAGCGTAACCTTTCTTCGTCGCCATCAGAAAAACGATGAGAATATCGATAAAAGATTTTGCAAGATATATGTCATACTTACCTTGCGTTCCGCTCTCTATCGCGCCCACTATCGCCATCGCACCGACACATACAAAAAGAGATGCGGAAATAAAACCATCTGCAGCGACATCTTCACCAAGTCTAAACTTCTTCTCGAGGAAAAAGCCGAAAGCATTGAGCCTGCCATCGAAATCGATTAGCTCCCCTATAATAACACCTAGTGTGATTGAGACTGTAAGGACCATGAGGTTTGTGCCACTTGCTATTCCAGAAAGCCCAGAGTAGAGAACACACAGCCCCAGCCCTGTCATGAGCGCATCCTTTATTCTTTCTGGAATACCCTTCTTTATTAAAGCCCCGAGAAGACCGGCAATGAATATACCTATACCATTTATTGCAACACCAATGAACGTCATATTTTCCTCTTAATGAATGCTATAACTATCGTCTATATTTTTAAATATCAGAAGGAGGAATAAGGAGCTGAAATTGATTTTTATGCCATGATATAAGTCCATCTTCCTTCATTTTTCCGAGTTCCTTAGAGAGTGCCGTGCGTTCCGTATTAAGATATTCCGCCATGCCTTCTCTATTGAAGGGAACTGTAAATGATGTGGCCCCAGTCTTTGCATAGAGTGTGGAAAGATACCTCAGGAGCCTTGCTCTTATAGTTTTCGGAGTTATCGTAAAGATCCTAGTCGAAAGTACCATATTCTTCGAGCTTGTTACATAGAGGAGGTTAAAAAGGAGTTTTGAATACCATATTCTCTCTCTATTCTTATCACATAGTAGTTTCTTTATGTTAATGAAGAGTATTGTGCTTTCGTCTTTCGATATCACATCAACCATCAAAGCCGAGGAGGATAGAGCATAGCTTTCAGCAAAAACATTACCCTCCCCTAGAATATTGAGAATGCTCCTTTTTCCCCAAGGATCTATATTCTCTATGAGTATCATCCCTTTTTGGACTATACCTATCCTCTCTGTTACATCCCCAGCATGGAGAATTGTCTCATCTTTTCCGAATGATTCCACTCGGATAGCATTAAGGAGTTTGAACTCCTCAAGAGCAGCACTGTCTATGCCTTTAAAGATCTCGGATGAAATAAACATTTTTTCTTATTTCGTGGTTTTAACCACATACTCCTCTTTCTTATTATCATATTATTTTCTTACAAAACAAGATAAACGGAGAAAAAAGATGAAAAGAAGAATTATCGAAATAAACGAAGAAAAGTGCAACGGATGCGGTATCTGTGCAAATGCATGTCATGAAGGAGCCATCGCTATTGTAGACGGCAAGGCAAAACTGATGAGGGATGACTACTGCGACGGGATGGGTGATTGTCTACCAACATGTCCCACAGGAGCTATATCATTTATAGAAAAAGACACCCTCGCCTATGACGAAAAAGCTGTTGAAGAAAACAAGAAAAAGAAGGCGGAAGCTGTCGCAGCACCCAAGTTTTCAGGCTGCCCGGGAAAGGCTATGCATCAATTCAACAGAGAAGAGAGCAACGAGAATACTGAAAAAAAGGACGTAAAGGCAGCGTCCGAGCTGAGACAGTGGCCGTGCCAGATTAAGCTTGTTCCTGTCAATGCACCCTACTTCAATAGCGCAAAACTTCTCATTGCAGCAGACTGCACAGCTTATGCCTATGCATCTATTCATGAAGACTTCATGAAGGGAAAAGTTACTATCATAGGATGCCCAAAACTCGACAGCGTAGACTACTCGGAAAAGCTTGAAGCTATAATATCTAATAACGATATAAAATCGATTACAGTGCTCAGAATGGAGGTTCCATGTTGTGGAGGACTCGAAAATGCAGCAATAACGGCATTGAGAAATAGCGGCAAGTTCATTCCATGGCGCGTTGTTACATTCTCGCTCGATGGCAAGATATTGGAAGATTGATTAAAAATGAAACTAGGCCCGTTCAATATAGTAAATGATAATCCAGCCGAAGACGGTCTTACGATATCACAAAAGATTGATAAGAGAGGGGATGTCTATTCATTCTCTCTTTCTCATGGTACTGATATAAGCGAGGAGTACTATGAGGAAGAAAAGCTCATCATAGTTCAGGAAGGTATGATAACGCTTTATTCGTCATCCCTGGCCGTTACATTAAAAAGCGGAGATGCTATAATTACAAGGAAAAAGAGCTCTTTCGGAGTGAAAGCGGAAAGAAGTGCCGTCTACACACAGATTGAGGGAAGGAGAAATATCATGGTTAATGAAAAGATAAATGCAGGAGAAGTTTTTGCACTCAAGAATCTTTTACCCTATAGAGACAACAGCATCGTGAATATGGATGTCATCCATAGTTCCACAATGAAGTTCGTTGTAATGGCGTTCGACGAGAATACCGCGCTCAGCGAGCATGCTGCTCCCGGAGATGCCATCATTTTTGCCCTTGAGGGAGAAGGCATCATCGGATACGAAGGAAAAGAGTACAGAATAAAGGAAGGAGATAATTTCCGTTTTGAGAAGAACGGACGACACAGCGTCAAGGCAGTCACACGCTTTAAAATGGCGCTTCTTCTCTCCCTCGACTGATAATCTTAGAGTCGGTACTAGCCGGCTCTTTTTTATAACCCCTCTCTAATTATATATTTTCTCTTCATAGAAATATCTACTAGTTGTGGAAGCAATCATTGAGTTATAATACTCATATGAGAAGAACAGAAAGAGAAGTAAACGACATATCCTCCATTTATGATATCCTTTCACGCTGCTTTGTTATCCATATAGCAATAAATGACAATCCCTATCCTTATATCATCCCAATGACATTCGGGACCGAATTAGAAGACGGAAAGATTATTGTCTATTTCCACAGTGATCTTGAGGGAAAGAAAAACGATCTAATCGCGCGCGATAACCATGTCTCTGTAGAGGCTGCTCTCTACTATAGAACCGAAGAAACGGGGATGGGGATTACCGCAAAATACGAAAGTGTAATCGGAACAGGAAGAGCTGAAAAGCTTACTGAAACGAAGGAAAAAGTACACGGACTAAAGGTAATTCTAGACCATTACTCCCGTTCCGGTTTTCCTGTAGAGTCATGTAAGGGTCTATCGAAATGTGACGTCTACCGCGTTGTACTCGAAACTATTACAGGCAAACACAATATCGAATAAGAGTTCAGCGCGCTAGAGGAGAACAAATACATCCTTGTTAGAGGTGCATACAAAGGAATGGAAAGAGCCTTTATTGAGAAGGCTGCAAATTACGGCTACTCTGTCTTTGCCCTCGATAATTCAATTCCGTCTCGATTTACAATCAAAGGCATCATCCCTATTAAATGCGACATTACAAAGAAAGAAGCAATTAATGATGCATATACCTTAATCAGTCAACATACAAATGTTCTCTTTGCCATAATTCATTTCGCCGGCCTATATTACATGGACTCTTTACTCGAAATTCCCGATGAAAAATGGGAAAGGATCTTTGCTGTAAATGTTACGGGGCCATATCGCATCAATAAAAGATTCTACCCCATGCTCAAAAAAAAGGAAGCAGAATCATTATCACAACAAGTGAACTTGCCACCTTGAAACCTCTTCCCTTCACAGGACTCTATGGAATAAATAAAGCTTCTCTCGATAAGTACGCATTCTCGCTTCTAATGGAAGCACAGCTTAAAGGAATATATGTATCGGTAATACGCCCCGGTGCCGTAAAGACAGAGATGCTCGATAAATCTACATCAGAACTGAACGCCTTCGTAGAAAGCACAAAGCTCTATAAAACTAATGCCCCACGCTTTAAAAACATAGTAGATTCCGTCGAAACAAAGTCTATAAATGCTGATAAGATTGCTCACTTAGTCTTCTATATCCTTGAAAGAAAAAAGCCTCGTTTTGCCTACTCGATAAACAACAACTTCTTCCTTAAACTCTCCAAAATATGCCCCTGGAGACTCGAAAAGTTCCTTATAAGAAAAATACTTAAATAAAAAAGAGAGTACTGCACTCTTCGAACAGAACTCTCCTTGGTATATGAATAAAATCAAAAATAAGGCAATAAAAAAAGCTGGCGACGACCTACTCTCCCAGAGACGAACTCTAGTACCATCGGCGAAGAAGCGTTTTACTTCCGTGTTCGGGATGGGAACGGGTATTTCCACTTCTCTATGGTC
>CAVFXW010000058.1:0-3398 GCA_963626675.1 Clostridium sp. CAG:452
TTGTACTACACCTAAGAGCTATTGTCTGAATTTACACAAAATTATTTACAGTCTCGTTTATATTGTCTGGTCCTTCTAGTTGTATTACCTAGATGATATCTCAACACTCTCTAGCCATCTGTTATATTCATTGACTACACTATTAGCGTCATCTAATGCTTCTTTTTGTGCGTCCTGTATTCTCTTTATATCGTTATTACCGTTCTCTATATATTGCTTGGCGTTATCAACATAAGTCTCAACACTTCTTTTGTATGATTCGTATTGGCTCTTCGAAACTCTACCGTTATACGAAGTATAAGGTTTATACGGCTTTATGTCGTCGTACCCAGGATATCCCGAAAAGCCTAAATTCGTCCCTCCGAAGACATACGCGAATAAACTGAAGAGACATATTGATAATACAAGACCAAAAGCAATAAATCGCTTTTTCATTCTTTCTTTTCCTCGACTTCACTGTCTTCTGTGTCACTTGTCTCTTCTTTCTTTGTAATAGCTCTCCATGTAGCTATGAAGATAGCTACCATTATTATTAGAACTATTCCTCCTCCCATACTCCTCCAGCCTAATAGCGTAGAAATCATAGACCACACCATAAGTTCTCCGATAATGGCAAGTAATGCCCATAAATACTTCATAATTACCTCCTATTCTACTATTTCATTCTTATGTAATTTTTCATTATGTTTCCAAAGAAAAGCCGAGAGACTCACACACACTATCGAGTAAATTATTATTTTTGAAGAGACTATAACTCATAAAAGAAACCTGTCGGCTGTTATCTATATACCGCGCATATATACGGCCGTACATACGGTCTAAGGTCGTAGGCTCTACATATTCGAAGTCGATGTACATGTAATCATTGCCATAATTATCCCTTGTAATTCTTACATCTTTTCCTCTGTATTCTTTTCTTATACTGGAAACAAAATGATCTCTCATTTCAATAATATTGTTTTTAATGTCTTTCCTTGATAATGGCGTGTAAGCACTACCAAGGAGAACCGTTATAACATTCTCATTGGTATAATAACCAATAGATTGAGCTGCAACCCCAAAACTATAGGAGAACGACCACTCAGGGTACTTTTCGGGCCATTTGAATTTTAAGAAGTCGACGCCTGGAAGAGTATTCTCATATAAGAGAATCTCATCCTCATTAATATTAAACTTTAGGGATGAAAGCGTACTTTTTATAAGAGGAAGGCTTTCTCTCTCATTTTGCTTTCTGTATGAGGTGGAGATATAAACAAGATATTGTCCTATAGCTAGAAAATAGCCATCAACAATAACAGATCCCTTTTCCTCCGTTATTCCATTCCTCTCAATGTTGATATGTAATGCATAGTAGCCATCTATCAATTCGATATCGCGCTTATTTCTCGAGACTATATCACTTAATCCGAACATTTCTTCAATATCATCATAAAGATCATTCAGCTCTTTCTGTGTTAAGTCCTCGATCTCTCTCTTAAAGTCTTCATTTGTATATCCCTCAACCTTACTATCGAAAATAGTTATCATAACCCTTAGATATCTATTGAACGCATCGCTCTCTAAGTTGTTTAAGCCTTCCTGCTGCAATACAAGATGAAAATCGCTGCTTCTATTCTTCTGAAGATCAAATGCTTCATTCTGTATCTCCAGGCCTTGTGGAACATTAAGGCTAAGAAAGCCATTACTTATTCTCTCAGCCATAAGTGGAGAGAAAATAAAAAAAGAAAGAATTAAAGACGTAAGAACTCTTCTAACAATTTTAAACATCAAACAATAATCCACCCTCTTAAAGAGTATATAGCTATTGTTCGATTTCTATGTCGCCACATAGGCGATATTTTTTAGAAGTTCTGCCTCATCAAAGGAATATTCATATTTTCCATTATTAAGTCGATTTCTTTCCTATCATAATATCTATTCTCAAGAAAGAACTTGATTGTCACATCAAAAATATTAGAAGAGGAGAAAGCAAAGCCCGCCTTCTCGAGGAGGGCCTCCGCTTCTTTAACAGAAAGATGGAGAGCTATTGCAAATGCACACACTGTCTCTTTCGATGGTTTATATTCCCGATTGCTGTTAATCTTTGAAAAGTGTCTTGAATCAACGCCCGCAGCCCTATATATCTCAGGTGGAGTCTTCCCGCTTTCTTTTATAAGGCGAATGAGTCTTTCAGAGAATGTCTCCTTTCTCTTTGCTTCCTCAATACGTTTTTTTAATTCCAGTTCCTCTGCACTAAATCCACCTAATTGAAAACAAAGTCTGTCCTTCGGCTCAGAGGCTGGGCGCATATAAACCTCTTCAAGTGCTTTATAGTTAAGGATTACATATGCTTTATATCTCTTAAGTAGATCCGCATCTACCACCTTTGTCTCAATCATTTCTGCTACTATATCTTCCAGTTTCCTCTGTGTCATATTTTAGAATATAGCTCAAAAAAGGCTCTATATGTTTTAAAACGAATAAATTCAGAGGCATCATGTATAATTGTGGGTAAATAGCTATAGGATCAGACAGGTAGTAAGGTGATATGATTACTTTTAAGCTAAAGTTATTGATTCGTGTCAAGAAGTATAATGAAAAGGGGCTGAAATAGAGTTGAAGAGGCTGATATACCCAATTACATAAAAGCTGTTGTCAGAAACGGAACAATTGTTAAAAACCTTCCGGATAAGGGAGGAACAAAACGAAAGTATTTTTATAAGGGTAACTATTATACCGTGGTAATATCTGAGAGTAACGGGTTTATTGTAACTGTTTATCCAGAAAGAATAGAGAGGTAATAGATGAAAGAAATTAGAATAATACTTGATTTTTTGACTGGTCCGATATGGCCCGAATACTACAACGTAAAAACACGCACCGACTCATCTGGTGTAGATATTGTTGACAATGATAAAAAACTCAATGACATCGCTAAAGAAATAAGTAGCATGTTCAATTCATACTATATGTTCAATGTTGATGATAAGCCTTGCGTTTTTAACTTTGAAGCCGAAAGAAGAGATAGAGACAAGATGCTCTCTCTTCTGGATGCACTCAACAAAAGGCTTGATGAAATCAACGATGGCTCGTTTGTTGTTATAGATAAAGAAACCCCCAGAGTTAAGAAACTCAAACCTCTTTGATATTGGTTTGTATTAAAAAATCAGCGTAGGTGACATATTTGGAATTTTCCTATGTTATATCTATATGTACTCATATATGTCGCCATGGCTGCTCCACCAAAACCAGGCATGTTTTGTAAATTGCCTAAGAGTGACCACTTTTCAAAATAGAATTCGAATCCCACCCTTCTCCGAAATGTATCCTTGGGAAACCGAGCACTTTTATTTTGGCCAAACCTACTCTGGTTTCTTCTTTGCTTTATTTTCAATCTCCTTGATAACTTGGAGATACTC
>CAVFXW010000059.1:0-30460 GCA_963626675.1 Clostridium sp. CAG:452
TCAAGTTTTTTGCAAAATCATGCATGATGAGGACAAACAGCATCAATAATGTCAAGGTGAAAACATATCATGCATATCCTTTGCCACGGAAAAGATTTATCCCCAATACAACTTGATATTATAAGCCTTTAGGTTTAGATTATTCTCAAAGAGTAATTATTTTACAAGTTTCTCTTTTTCTTCCAAGATTTCTACTCTTCTTTCCTTGCAGAGTTTTGCTATCTGAGAGAGGGCGTTTCTTGCTTTTGTTGAAGAACTCTTTATTCCCTTCTGTGTGAATTTTTCATTTTCAGATACGTAGGTCTCGAATGCCTTTACGATTTCATCATGTGTAGCCATTAATTTCTCCTTAATTTCATTTATAAAAGAATATTAGCATAATTAAGATTTTATTCAACAAAAAACTGCGCATATCTGTAAGACAAGCCAATAAACTGCTCGTAATAAATTACCAGAGAATCATTTCTCCATCGTGCTTCCATGACAACACTAATACTACTCTAGACAGTTTTTGCACGTATGGCATTTGTATTTGTTTTTTCTGTCTTCTGAGCCTTCTTTATGAACCGAATCAATCGACATTCTAGATCTTCTCACCATCAATGAAAGGGCTTATCTAATTACGTTTTGTTTCCTCGGCATAATCCTTTAGCTGACTAAAATAGAACTGAGTAGTAATTAGACAAGGTCTCCTTTCCATTCAAATTTTCTTCCTTTAATTCGTATATAGATACTGTGAAGATACATTGCACATATGAATGTTATTGATAAAACACCAGAGAGACATGTGCTAGTTTTGAATTTTAATGTTTTTGCTGCATAAAACCAGCTGAAAATAAATAAAGACCATCCAAGGAGTGTCAGATAGAGTAAATCTACTCTTCTATAAATCAAGAAAAGGGGACTCAAAAGAGGAGAGTATGAGACTGTAAGGAGAAATACAACTGCTATAAGAAGGACTAAAACGAGAAGCCTATTAGGTGGAAATACACCCGATAGAGATCTCTCTATGCCTGAGAATGCCTCCTTTTGGGTTGAGTACATTCTACACGAAACGTGATCGCTAAGTGTTGTGAAGCCATATTTCTTCTTCTTTTTCATGAATTCTTTGATAATCGAAATATCATCACAGATTTCATCCTTAATTCCTTCATATCCTCCAACCTCATCGTTCGAGGATCTTTTCATCATGATAAATTGTCCGATTCCTATTGCAAATGTTGAAACATTGAGTGTGTTGAAGAGAAAATGGGGAATGCATACATTTGAGAAAATCATGCTTGCTATAATTGTTCTGGCAAAATAAGAGGAAGAGAGCTCACGAGGAAAACCTGATAGAATATCGAGATTTTGACTCTCCATAATCTTGAGTGCATTTAGGATGCTTTCTTCCTTGTGGATGGTATCAGCATCGGTGCAGAGGAGGTACTTACCTTTTGCTTTCTCAATCAAAGTCAGCATTGCGTTTATCTTTCCATGACTAGAATATTTTTTCTCTTTTGTCTTATAAGCTTTAATCCTTTTGTCTAGAAGCGCGTATTCTTCGATGATCTCCCATGTCTTATCAGTCGAGCGATCATCTAGGACGAGAATTTCTATGTTATCGTAACTTTGGTGTATCATGCTTTCAAGAAGAGAAGGTAGATTGTTTTCCTCGTTTCTTGCTGGGATTATTACAGAGACAAGAGGATAGTCTTGTAATTGGAATTTCTCTCCCCTTCTATTAATTCTATGAAAGTTGAGGGCATTTAGTGATGTACACACAATCAGCCACAAGCCGAAAGAAAGACTCAACGCAGCTGCAATATGTAGATATATAATCACTTTTTGTCGAGCTTCTCCTTTAGTTCTATAAGTGCTTCTTCACCATAATATATATTCAATGCTTCTAAGAGGTATTCTTTTGCCTCTACAAAATCATGCCTGTTAAAAGAGGCTGTGGCAAGTGCTCCATATAGAGAGTATCTGTTTTCTTCGCTCATATTATTTACTTCTAAAAGTAGGGGAGTGAGGATCTTTATTGCATTCTTATTCGAGCCACCTGCTATTTGTGGGGTATATATCAACCTCCAAGCATTGGTGATTATAATGTATATCTCTTCCGGATACTCTTCATAAAGCTTCTTCGTTTTTTTAGCGTTCTCCATTCCTGTGAAAATATCACCAGATATGTAGTAGTCGGAACTGATGAGATCTAAGCGGCTTATTTCTCCTAAAACAGTATAATCAGACTCAATGGAATTAACCGCACTCTTCTGCTTTTCAAAGTGTTCCTTTGCTTTTTCTTTATTTCCATTGTCAATGTAGTATCGGACCATATTATATTCAGCTCTGGCTTTTTCCACATTCGAAAGAGAAGACGATATATATTGGGAGTAGATACTTTCTACTTCACTCTGTCCTCTGTTTTCTTTTATTGATCTGAATAAGTTATTCCAGTCGGAATTTCTTTCGTAGATACTGTAGCTATCACTGTAGGCAGAAAGCGGGAGTACAAGAAATAGAATACAAGTTACTAAGAGGAACCTTTTTTTCATATATAACCTAGATGTATTTAGTCTCCGATAGCTTACGAATTATATACCCCTCTTTTAAAGGAAGTTCAGTTTTTATATAACCCTTCTTCATATGGTCGAGAGAAAGAATAGGAAAGCCATTTTCATCAAGTAGTGTATAGGAATTCGCTTTAAGTAGAGGTACGTCTGGACCAATGAATTCAAGTTCGTCTTTTCGTTCTATATGGTTCTTACATCTTATTTCATATACTCCATTCTCGTTCTTTTCTCCGATTGTTCCGAGAAACGTGTAGTTGCGCTCATATCCGTAACTAGTTGCAGAAGAGACATCGCTCTTTGTCTCGAATGCTTCTGTTGAATAGAAAAAGCCTGTTGTGAACTCCCTATGTGATACATTAAAAATATCTTCTTTGTATTTCTCTAGTTCAGGATCATTATCAAGTGCCTTTCTATATGCTCGCGTAACTACAGCAACGTAGTATATGCTCTTCATTCTTCCTTCAATTTTAAGCGAATCAAGTCCGGCGTTTTTCAGATCATCGACATGGTCGATCATGCATAGATCCTTTGAAGATAGAATTGCTGTATAGCCGTCATGTTCTTCAATCGGGAAATATTTTCCCTTTCTTTCTTCTTCTTCAAGAGCATAGTTAAGGCGATAGTTCCATCTACATGTATGTGAGCAGTCTCCTCTATTTGCACTGCGTCCACTAAGAGAAGAAGAGAGTATGCATCTCCCGGAGTAGGCCATACACATCGCTCCATGAACAAAAGCTTCAAGTTCCACTTCCGGAATCTTATCCTTTATGCGCTTTATGTCATCTAGCGTTGCCTCTCTTCCGAGAATGATTCTCTTAAAGCCCATATTCTTGTACATCTTTGCACTTTCACTGTTGATACAGCTTGCTTGAGTCGAAAGATGGAGCTCTTTTTCAGGAAAGTACTTCTCGAAAAACGGAACAACTCCGATATCACTTACGATGAATGCGTCGAAGGGCCATAGGGCTATCTCATCCTTCATTCTCGCGAGCTCTTCTACTTGGCTCTGGCGAAAGAGAATATTCATCGTGCAGTAGAGCTTTTTACCACTTTTTTCCTTTATTTGGCAGACCTTTCTCAGTTCTTCCTCATCGAAATTATCTGCATTTGCTCTGAGTGAGAACTTTCTTAGTCCCATATATGCTGCATCTGCACCATAGTTGAAAGCTGTCTCCAGCTTTTCGTAATTCCCGGCCGGGGAGAGTAGTTCTATTGCCACTTGAATGCCTTCGAAAAAGCTTCAGCCTGCATTACAATGGCATTGGCTTTCTCTTCCTCTTCTTTTTGAGTGATTTTCTTGTTTATTCTTTCTAGTTCATCTGAATTGAGTCTCTTGGTATTTTCTTCTGGAAAAGCTGTCTTTATAACATCAAGAATAGTCCTAGCTAGGTGAAAGACAACATCTCCCTTTACTTCTTCGTCAAGTTTTTCAAGGTCCCTTAGGTTGTCCTCAGGGATAATGATTTCCTTTATTGCGTTTCGTCTTGCTCCGAGAATCTTTTCCTTGAGACCTCCTATGGGCTCAACCTTTCCTGTGAGAGTCAACTCTCCAGTCATCGCGAGTGCTTTTTTGACAGGAAGGCCTCTATACATGCTCCAAAGCGCTGTAAATAGAGTTATACCTGCACTTGGTCCATCTTTTGGAACAGCACCTTCGGGACAATGGAGATGAACAGAGTTCTTTTCAAAAAATGTCATATTGAGTCCTCTTAGATATGCTTCATGTTTGACGCTCGACCATGCAATGGATACAGATTCCTTCATAACATCTCCAAGCTGTCCTGTGATACGCATTTCTCCTTTTTCCGGAATCGATACTGCCTCAACAGGTATTACATCTCCTCCCATTTGTGTCCATGCAAGCCCCATCGCTGTCCCTATTGTATCAGCAACGGCAATTCTATCGGAGGGAAACGGAGGTAGACCAAGATAGGAGGGTAAATCCTTTGATGTGATTTTACATGTCTTTTTTTCTTCATTTTCATCTGTAAGACTAATAAGTGCGACTTTGCGCATTATCTTATCGAGTTCATTCTTGAATTGTCTCACTCCTGCCTCTCTTGCATATTCCTCGGCAATATGGGACAGAGCCTTGTCGTCGAATTTGATTTCTTTCTTTGTCAGTCCATTCTTCTTCATAAGCTCAGGAATAAGGTATTCCTTTCCTATGTTGAGCTTTTCCATCGGAGTGTAGCCACTCATTTCTATCATCTCCATTCTGTCAAAGAGTGGACGTGGTATTTGTGATATATCATTTGCTGTCACTATGAAGAGAACGTGTGATAAATCATATGGAAGATCAAGATAGAAATCCCTGTAAGTGCTATTCTGTTCGCTATCAAGGACCTCCAGAAGTGCACTAGCGGGATCTCCTCTGTGGCCGTCCCCCATTTTGTCGATTTCATCTATGAGAATGACTGGGTCAGTCTCGCCAGTAGCCTTCATGGCCTGTATGAGCTTACCCGGCATAGCTCCGACATATGTTCTTCTGTGTCCCTTGATTTCTGCCTCGTCTCGCATTCCTCCGACGCTGAAGCGATAGAATTTTTTCCCAAGTGCTCGACTTATCGATGAACCGACACTTGTCTTTCCGACTCCTGGAGGGCCGTAAAGACAGATTACAGCGCCTTTACTGTTTCCAGCCTTGAGACGTGAAGCGAGAAATTCTACTATTCGCTCCTTTACTTCCTTCATTCCATAATGGTCTTTCTCAAGTTGCTCCTGTACCTTTACTATCGAATACGAAGGGGCCTTCTCTTCAAATGAAAATGGGAGATCGAGTATTGTCTCGATATAAAGCTTTGTCAGCATGTACTCCGGATTCATTTGGTCCAGGCTCATTAATTTCTCTGCCTCTTTATCTAGTACACTTCTATATTCCGGTGGCACGACCTTCGTTTTAATACGTTCGAAGATATCTTGAGAAATTTGAGTATTATTTTTCTTATCGGGATTACCAATAACTTGCCCCAGCTCGCTGTTGAGAGCCCTAATTTGCTCTCTCAATATTGCTTCTTTGTTGCGATTTTTAATTCTATTGATGAACTCTTCCTTTACTTCTTCTTCTTTTTCAAGAATCTCTTTTTCACCAGAGATATAGGAAGTGAGGCTTGTTATTCTTTTTTTTGCATCGGTTTCTTCTAATAGTTCCTCTAGAAAATCCCCAGGAGCCGATATAAGTGCAGAGGCCGCATACCAACAGACAGCCTCAGGACTGTCGAAGTTAGCTATATTGACATCTGTTACGAAATTGAAGACTGTAGTTTTTCCAAGTGACATCACTAGGTCTTTGAGAATTCTAGTGTAGGGCTGGAGCGATTTAAGCGGCGAGGGCTTATCATTCAACGTCTCTCCGGACGCAAAAATCGGAGTTGAGCCATAGTCGTAGGAAGTAACCTTTATTCTCTTAACTGTTGTAGTGAAAAGGTGTATGCAGTTATTTGGAAGCTTTATGTACTTGCTTATCTTTACAAGAGTTCCTACAGGTCTGAGAGACTTCTCATCATCATTCTCTTGGAATACTGCAAGAAAGTAGCCGTCATGTTCAATTGCCCATAGTACTGCCCTGAGGTCGTATGGGCGTGCTATCATGAGGGTTGTAAGTGTCTCCGGGAAAAGAGGTCTGTCCCTAAGGGGAAGCACCGGAAGCATTTCTATTGGGTCCTGTGTATATTTATCATCCATGGTTTGTCCTCTAAAGGATAATATAATAGCAAAAAAGGAAAATGTAAGGGAAGAAGAGTAGATTTTGTATTTTAAATTGTTGCATTTTGTTGCATATGTGATATTCTCTCATCAAAGGAAGTTAAAAAATGGAAGGAAAACTCATTGTAATAGCAATAGGTGGCAATTCTCTTATTGAGGATAGCAAGCATGTAACAGTAAAGAGTCAATATGATGCAGCGAATAAGACTGCTTATCATATAGCACGCCTTGTGAAGGCTGGCAACAGAGTTGTAATCGCACATGGTAATGGACCGCAGGTCGGGTATATTCTCCGCCGAGCAGAGATTGCTTCAACGGTTCTTCACACTGTTCCCCTTGATAGTTGTGTTGCAGATACTCAAGGTGCTATCGGCTATCAACTGCAGATGGCGTTGGACAACCAGATGGCTAAGGACGGCGTAAAGAAGAATATCGCAACAGTCGTAACGCAGGTCGAGGTTAACGGTGATGATCCGTCGTTTAAGAAGCCTACAAAGCCGATTGGATCCTTCATGAGCGAAGAAGTCGCAATTGAACACAGAGATAAGGACAATTGGAATGTTGTTGAAGATGCTGGAAGAGGCTGGAGAAGGGTTGTTGCATCTCCTAAACCTGTCTCTATTATTGAACTCGACACTATTCGCTGTCTTCTTGACAATGGAATAATTGTCATTGCTGCTGGCGGCGGTGGTATTCCTGTTGTGAAGAATGCTGATGGAACTCTTACGGGAAAAGAGGCCGTTATCGACAAGGATCTTGCTGCAGCAATGCT
Source organism: Clostridium sp. CAG:452 (assembly GCA_963626675.1). GTDB lineage: Bacteria > Spirochaetota > Spirochaetia > Sphaerochaetales > Sphaerochaetaceae > Ornithospirochaeta. The sequence continues at coordinate 7,033 of CAVFXW010000059.1, forward strand.
TGCTAAGGATCTTAATGCTGACATGTTCTTAATCTCTACAGCTGTCCCGAAGGTATGTCTAAACTACGGAAAACCTAACGAAAAGACTCTTGATTCCATTACAACTCACGACGCTGAGAAATATATTGCTGAGGGTCATTTTGCTCCGGGTTCGATGCTGCCGAAAATTCAGGCTCTCAAGGATTTTGTAGACTCCACTGGAAACATTGGTATTGTTACTGATCCGGAGAACCTCTATGACGCTGTTTACGGCTCCATGGGAACTAAAATCGTCAAGGCTTAATTTTCTCTATAAGAAGAGGAAGGGCTTCTGCTGTGTACAAAATAAGTACGACGACGGCGGGAGCCCATATGTTTTGAATTAGGATTGAGGAAAGGGTGAGGCGGAGTACTATTGTAAGAAGTGACAGGGTAAGCATTATTAAGCTGAGATGAGCTATCCTCTTTTCTTTTCTTCCATTCTTCGATAATGATTTGAAATGAAGAACTGCCATATAAATTGTAAGCGGTGAGATGAGTAGTATATTCAAGTTGTTATGCGTTACATAGTGTATGGTAAAGCATTCGAAGAAGAGAAGAACAATACTCATCAGACCAAATATGGAATAGACAATGCCGAGAATGATATCTCCTGGTTTTTTGAACTTTGTAAATGATGTAAGCAAAGACAATAATCCAATTAAGAGGCCCGTGAGAATTGAATAAAACAAAAAGGGATACGTAGTTGGAGTTGCGACCCGTGTCTTCGATGTATATATATATTCGCTTGTGCTATTTTGGTATTCATTGATGGCCTTTTCAAGATTATTCGGTAGGTAGCACTCCTCATAGCGTGTTATCTTACTGTCTACAGAGGGTCCGAGAAGGTAGTTTATAACCCAGTTAACGATAAACGGTGAGTGAGAAAGATAACGGTTTACACTCTCTCTTATGGTTTCATTGCTTTCCTCTCTTTTGAGCCATGATTCAAAGTCACCATTTGTTGCATATGAATAGATGTCCCTTAATCTTGTTGCACAGTTGTCATTGAAGTAGTCGTATAGATATGTTCTATTCTCCTCTTGGGTGTTATAGATTAAAAAGGTGTATATGGCCTTCTTTTTTTCAGGTGTCAAATTTAAAGGGACAAGAGTTACATTTCTATCTTCTTTTATTAGGCTTTCAATACGGTAGAAAGAATTTGTCTCCCATACCTCATAATAGAGCTTTCCTAATATGAAGTTCGGAATAAAAGACTCATCGAATGTAAAAATGCCGTAGTCGAATGCGCTAGAGAGGCGAGATGGTACTTCTACTATATAGGCCGAGTGGCCGAAGTTTTCCCATATATGTGAGCCTTCCCCTCCAATAAGAAGGTAAATATTCATTTCCTCGTAGAAAACTTCATCTTCTTCATTTACTGCCTTCTTCTCAAATGCTTCAAGCTCCTCTTTACTTGAGAAGAGATCATCTCTCACCGTAAGATGAGCACTTATTGGAAGGAGAAAGAGAAAGAGCGATAAGAAAACCACTATATGCTTCATGGGTCAATAATAATAAGATTAAAGACAATGGAAAATAGATATGGCTTACAAATATCCCCAGATCACGGGAATTTGGTATTCTCATAATGATCAGAATATCTTTTGGTGGCTTTCTTTTTTCTTATCGGGAGTTTGTGTTATATTTTCTATATGACACGCGATTGGAAAATATTGGCCATTGTTGTAAAGAAGGAGATAGTAGGGGAGCACAATGAAGTTGTTACGCTTCTCTCTCCTGATAATGGAATACTCCGTGTCAAATCATATGGCAGTACAAGAGGGGCTGGAAAATGTTATTCTCCTCTCTATGGAGAGGGGGTCTTTTCCATAGAAAGGAAAAACAGCAGCACTTTTTACCTTAAGGATAGTGAAATAATAAGTGAGCATGAGTGGGTAAAGGATTCGATAGAGAAGATTTCCTGGACAAGCCTTTTTTCTGAACTTGTGCTTTCATCTCGTCTTGGCGGCGGGGCGCTCTACAGGCTTTTTACTTCAGCTCTCGACAACATTGATGGCGATAATATATATAAGGTGAGTGCCTATTTTATTACGCATTTTCTCCTCATCGAGGGCCTTAGCGGCGACTGGGAGACTTGTCCTGTATGTTCGAAAATTTATGGTCCAGATGAAGTTTTGGGATTCTCGTCTCTCACAAACAGTGCAGTGTGCTCATCATGTGATACATTCTCTTCAACTCTCATACTCCCTCCGAATGCCAGGCGATATCTTTTTGTGATATCACACTCGAATATAGAGGATGCGCTTTGCCATAATATAAGCATAGATGCTCTTAAGAGAATTGATAGATACTTAGTACGTTCTCTTGAGTTTGTATTTCCCGTGACTCTTAAGGCTGTCCAGTCCGGATTAATTAGTTAAGGAAAAGTTTTGATATATGAAAATTACTTTGAACAATGTCGATCTTGAAAAAGCTCAGAAATTGAATGAAAAGTTCAAAATCCCTCTTCTTACCGCTTCGATTTTGTCTCGTCGTGGAATAAAGGAAGAGGAGATAAAGTATTACATGGAAGAAGATATAGTCTTTCTCCACTCTCCTTTTCTTGTTGATGATATCTTCACTGCTGTGGAGAGAATAGAGGATGCCCTTGATACAGAAGAAGGAAAAAGTCAGGAAAAGATACTCATATTTGGAGATAGGGATGTCGATGGAATAACAGCTACCGCAATTATGTATAAGGCTCTCGTTAGACTCGGGGGAGTGGATATACACACACGATTGCCGCATGGGGATGAAGGATATGGCCTATCAATGGAGCTCTGTAGAGAGATAATAGACGGTGGATACACACTTCTCATTACTGTTGACAACGGAATAAGCGCTGTTGAGGAAATTCGCTTTCTTGAGAAGAACGGAGTTGATGTAATAGTATTGGATCACCATATACCAGGAGATAGTCTTCCTCCTGCATGTGCTATATTCGATCCGAAAGTAAGTGGCATTGGTTACCCATATGACGGCTTAGCAGGATGCGCATGTGCAATGAAGTTAGCTTGGGCACTCGAGGCCGCCCGAACTCCACTCTTTAATTCCGCCGTCATACTTCTTCATGCAACTCCGAATAATGGAACTATACGGGTTGATGCCGTGAGAGTTGAGAACCTCATTGAAGTCAGACGCGAAAGTGATGAGTTTATAATAGGAGAAAAAAGTGATCTATATTCATCTCCACTTTTTTCTCTTCTATCTTCTTCTACTCCCATTCTCGTACTCGATAAAGATACTGAACTTACACTTCTAAAAAAAGCATTTGGACACGGGGTAGATATTGCTCTTGAGGATTTCAGGGGAAATCTTGAAAAGATTATACCTCAAGCTAAAGGAAAAAGCTTATTTGATCTCGCCCTTAATTCTAGGAGCGCTAAATATCAAACGGGACAAGCTGAAATTGAGACGCTGCTCTCTCTTTTTAGGAGTGTATCCATTTACTCATTTCCGGTCCTGACACGGGGAATGGAGGAAATAGAAACTCTCGCAGCAATCGGAACGATAGCCGATCTAATGCCACTTACAAATGAGAATAGGCTCATTGTCAAGAAAGGCTTGCGTCTTCTTTCTACAAGGCCTCCCAAGACACTATCTTATTTATTATCAAAACAGAATTTAATATCGAAACCACTTACTGTAAGTAATGTCTCATTCAAGATAACGCCGGTACTTAACGCTTCAGGAAGAATGGGAGAGCCAGAGACTGCTCTAAAACTACTTATCGCTCAATCAGATAAGGAGATAGAGACGCTAACAGATAATCTAATTGACCTTAATACCAGACGGCAGAAGGCTGAGGAAGAGGTTCTTGAGAATATTAAACCGAAAGCGCTTTTCTCTTTGTCTACTACGAATGAAAAATTTATCGTAGTGGAGGATGAGTCAATACCACGAGGCCTCACGGGTGCACTAGCGAGTAAGCTTGCTAATGAACACAATGTTCCATCCCTAGTGCTAGCAACCTCGGATGATGCTGTCTTTGGGTCTCTCAGGTGCTTCGAACCATACAACGCAAAGGATTTCCTATCTTTGTTTTCCGATTACTTCATTGATTATGGAGGACATAAGAGAGCTGCCGGTCTCAGAATGGAAAAGGAGAAAAAAGAGAGCTTTCTTACTTATCTATATAGCTATATAAGCGAGATGGAGGATGAAAGAAAGAGCGATGAGTGCGTGTGTGTGGATGCCATCATAGGCCCAGATGACCTAGAGGATAATATATGGTCTGCACTTTCTTTTTTTCAGCCTTTCGGACAGGAGTCAGAAAACCTCAAATTCTACCTCTCAGAGGCTGTAATCAGAGAAGCATATCATGTTGGGAACAATGATAAATATATGCGTTTTTCTCTCGAATGCGGTAAGTACATATGGCCTTGTGTTTGGTGGAATGCCGAAAATGGCGATATATATACACCGGGAAGTCGCGTCAGTATTGTCTTTTCTCCGGAAGTCAATTGGTGGAAGGGAAACGGCAAGGAACAGCTCTGTATAGAAAAAATAGAGAAGCTCTAGACAATATTAAGTACAAACGCAATTTTTTAGATAAAAATAATGTATTTCATATTTTTAATAATAAATAATTTGACATATCACAATCTTAATGTGATACTACTCTAAGTATTTCGTAAAAGAAAAAGGAGTTATAAATATGGTTATTCTTATTGCGGATGCATTTGACAAATCTCTCCCTGAAAAACTGAGTGTTTTTGGAGAAGTTACTACAGATATCGCACGTCTTGAGGAAGCTGATGTAGTTCTCATCAGATCAAAGACTAAGGCAACTAAGGAGTATATCGACTCAGCAAAGAAAATGAAGCTCATAATCCGTGGCGGAGTCGGCATGGATAATATAGACATTCCTTATTGCAAGGAGAAGGGAATAGTTGCAACAAATACGCCTAAATCTTCTGCTATTGCAGTTGCAGAGCTTGCTTTCTGTCTTATGCTCAGCACTCCGAACAATCTATGTTTCTATGACAGCACAATGAAAAACGGCGAATGGGCAAAGAAAACAAAGCGTCACGAACTTTATGGAAAGACGCTGTGTCTTCTCGGAATTGGTAACATAGCACGTAAGGTTGCTGAACGCGCCTTGGCTTTCGGCATGAAAGTCGTTGCTTATGATAAGTATGTTTCGTCTTCAGATGTGGCTGAGATGATGAGCCTTGAGGACGCAGTAAAGAACGCTGACTACATCTCAATGCATCTTCCTCTTACTCCTGAAACAGAGAAGATGGTCAATAAGGATTTGATCGCTAAAATGACACATAAGCCTGTTATTATCAACACGGGAAGAGGAAAGTGTGTTGATGAGGCTGCTGTTGCTGAAGCATTGAATAACGGCGATCTGGCATGGTTCTGCACGGATGTGTATTCTCTTGAGCCTCCTATTGTAAGTGAGAATCCTCTTTTTGGATGCAAGAATGTAACATTTACACCTCATGTTGGTGCAAACAGTGAAGAGAACCTTCTCAGAATAGGTGAAGAGGTTATTGCTACCATTGATAAATACCACAAAGAGGGTCTCGTATAAAAAGACGGGGGGAATATGGTTAAAAGAATTGACGATACTAATAAGGCAATTATAAGGTTATTGCAGGACGGTAGAAGACCGTACTCTGTAATTGCTGATGAATTGGGAATTACGGAGAATACTGTCAGAAGTAGGGCAAATAAGCTTCTCGAGGACGGGGTACTTAAGATTATGGGGATGGTAGATCCTGAGTATGTACCGGGACTTCAGGTTATATACATGGGTATAAAGCTATCCACAATGGAATTGACGAAGAAAGCAGAGGAGTTTATGACTCTTCGCGGTGTAGTTTCTGTTGCCGTCGTAACTGGGCGTTATGATCTAATTGCAAAGCTTGTCTTGAGTGAGGAGGAGGACCTTTCTCTTCTTAACTTTTTCTCCAACGAACTTACGAAGATATCGAACGTTCTTGATGTCGAGACATATGTGGTTTATCAATCACATAATCTACTCGTTCCTTATATACTTTAGTTAGTCCCCTCTTGTATTGCAGCCCCTTCATTTATGGAGGGGATTATTTATTGAGCAGACTACGTGTTATATATATAATCAAGAAACAAGAGGTAGATATGAAGAGAGAACTCTTTAATGATATATGTCCTTATTATGGAAAGGATTTCGACAAGGCTATTGAGCGGCTCTTGGAAAAGCGTGAATTTATAGGTGCATTTGCTCTCATGATGAGTGGTAGTGATCTATTGAAAGTCGCTCCGATTGTGAGGGAAGTAACTGAAAAACTTAAGTTGGTTCATTCGTATGATGAATTTCAAAAGCTAATCACTGCAGGCTACTTCATACCTACTGTAATAAAAGAGACAATGACGGATTTTACTTTCTCAGGAGGGGAAAATCTATCTCCAGATAAAGGTTATCTCTTTATTTCAAACCATCGTGATATAATCCTAGATTGTATGCTACTTGATTATGCTCTAATGAAGCTTACTCTTCCATTGTGTGAAATGGCCGTGGGTGACAATCTTATGGAAAATCAATTCGTAGAAGATCTTTTTAGGGTAAATGGAGGCATAATAGTAAAGAGAAGTCTTCCTATGAGAGAAAAATATTCTGCCTCTCTCCACCTATCGAAGTATTTTGTTAAAACTGTCACAGAGGAAAACAAATCCATATGGGTTGCTCAAAAGAGTGGAAGGAGTAAAGACGGAATAGATACGACCCAACCGGCAATTATCAAGATGCTCTATTTAAGTGAACGTGATAACGGTGTTGAATTTTCTTCCTTGATTAAGAAATGTAATATAGTGCCCGTTGCTATCAGTTATCAATATGATCCGAATGATATAAATAAAGGCCGTGAGGAGATACAGAAGGAGCATAATGAAGGACGATACGAGAAAAAGAAATATGAGGATATAATCAGCATGGTTAAAGGCCTTAGATGTCAGAAGGGTCATGTTCACATATCTATCGGTAAGCCAATTGAGGATAATATGACAACTCCTGAGGAAGTGGCACGGGAGATAGATAGACAGATACACCTGGGGTATAAGCTATATGACACCAATTATATCGCTTATGATTATCTAGAGAATACCGATGAGTTTAGTAGCGAATATACAAAAGAGTCTCGATATAGTTTTCTTTCCCGTTTTAATCATCTTTCAAATGACCTCAGGACATTTGTTCTTAACACGTATGCTAATCCTGTGAGAACAAAGCTCAGGGAGAAAACGAGTGCGGAATAAGTTATTAATTTTATTTTTCGCTTTTTCTATTCTTCTCTTTTCCTGCTCTCGAAAGAGCTTTTCTCTCTCTCGTGAGAGCCTTACACGCACATTTATTATTGCGGGAGAGACGAGAAAAGAAGAAGCTCTCCTTTCTTTTTCTCCCAATGAGGACGCAGAATATTCATTTTTGCTTTTGTCCCCCTCGGGGGATCTCTCCTGGGAGGGGAAAATGGAAAAGAAAGGGGAAATATACTCCTCTGACTCTCTTGGAATAACCCCGGGCGCATCATTTGAAGAAGGTGAGTATACTCTTTACATATATTCAGATAACGGCTCATCGATAAAGAGCTCAGTAATAATTGCAAAAGAAGAGGGTGGGTATAGCTACTCGAATGCCATAAAGAAAAATGATGCGTCTCTTACGCTTTATGACAGCAATAATAATGTGGTTGATGATATAGTCAAAGCGGACAGGGCTTATATAACGTACTCTGATAGATATTCCAATAGGGTAGAGTTGACTATTGATCTTGATTTTTGATCAAAGTGTCCTTCCAACCATCTTCATGAGGTTTTCTTTTGTTATTTTAATAAGAAATGTTCTACCGTGTGGGCAGCACGGCTCTTCCATTTGAAAAACCTTTTTCAATATCTCCATAGCACAGTATTTGTCCACCTCATCTCCCGCTTTTATTGCGGCCCTGCATGACATAGAAGCAAAGAGCTCTTCCTCGAGTTCATGCTCATCAAGCTTTGAGGATTTCACATAGTTTATAATCTTGTCCTCTATACCCCTACATGATGCAGGAATAGCATCTATCTCCCACACTCCTTTATCTATTCTATTGAGCATAATGCCGAGCTTCGTGTAGACAAAAGAATACGATGAGAGAAAATCGTCTGTTCTATCATCAGTCTCAATACGGATTGGGACGAGGAGCTTCTGGACAGTTTTATGAAGAAGAATCTCGTCATAGAGAATACGCTCATGAGCAGCATGCTGATCAACTAGGTAGAGTTCGTTCTTCCTTTCGCAGATTAGAAAAAGCTTGAAAGCCTGTCCTATGTATTTTATTTCTTCCTCTTCCTCTTCTTCTAAATCTTTGATTTCTGCTTTTCTCTTTTCTTCCTCTTCTCGTATTCTCTTGAGCTCTTTAGCTTTTTCAAGCCACATTCTATCTTTCGGTTCATATGGAGTTATTTTTTCAGCTATCTGGGATTCCTGGTAATTATTAGCGTCTTTATGTGGAACTGGAACAGCCTTATAGAGTCCGCTCTCCTTAAAGAGCGATCTTTCCTCATAGCTTTTTATTTCCGGGATTCTTCTTTCAATTCCTTCTTTAAGCATTGATGAGACAGTATGGTGGATTTCTGGGAGGTTTCTTATCTTAACCTCGCGCTTTGCTGGATGAATATTAAAATCAACAAGTTCACTTTTATCGTTGATAAAGACAGCACAATAGGGGTAACTACCTCCCGGAAGAAGTTCCCCATAGCCGTAGAGTACTGCCTGTACTATTGAGTATTCCTCAACTGGGCGTGAGTTTACATATACTCTGATTTCCCTTTTATCGGTTCGTTTTACACTACTATTGGTTGCCACAATCGATACTGTATAGTCTTCTGTTTTTCTTTCTAGAAATGTAACATCTTGCTCAAAAATCGAGTATTCTTTGTAGAGCATCATTACCCGTTCTTTGAAAGACTGAACCCCCTTCCATGAGATTTTCTTTTCGCCGTCAATTGTGAGGGAAAAGCTAATTGAGGGAAATGCAAGTGCCTTAGAGATAAAAAGATTACGGCACATTTGGGCTTCTGTTGAAGCACGTTTTAAAAAGCTTCTTCTTGCGGGTATGTCGAAGAAGAGATTTTCGCTTGTAATTTCCGTTCCTGTTTCGGGGCCGTAGGACAGTATCTCACCACGCTCTCCGTTATCTATCACAAGTGTTGATTTAATTCCTGTTGCTTTCTCTGATGTAGATATTGTAAGTTTGGATACAGCTTGGATGGAATAGAGAGCCTCACCTCTGAAGCCTAAGGTGTTAATGTTGTATAGGTCATCCTCAGTGTGGATTTTACTTGTAGCATGGGGAGAAGCTATTACAGCGATATCTTCTCTCGATATTCCGTCTCCATAGTCGCGGACTTTGATTTTGTCTATACCACCACCCTCGATAAAGACATCGATTCTACTGCTTTTCGCATCGATTGCATTGTCAAGTAGCTCGCGTACTATCGCCTGTGGCCTATCTATGACCTCTCCAGCCGCGATTCGTGCCTGCAGGCGTGTTGGTAGAAGATTTATATGTGCCATTTAGTCGACTGTCACAATTGTTTGTGTGACAACTATATTCGGAATATTGGTTTTGCTTTGAGTAGGTAAGAAGATAGGCTTATCTGGAACAGAGTAATTTTCTCCAGCATTTATGAAAATCGGCTTATCTGGAACAGCTAGGCCAACTCTTGAGTTTCCAAAGTAATCCCAAAAGTCTTCAACTGAAACATATATTCCTCTTATTGCATCGTATCCGGTAATTGGGGAGGAAGAATAGTTGTAAACTTTCTCTTCATCATCTGTTGAAATAAGAAAAATATTAATGTCTGTAGTTTCATCAATTAATGTAACAGGGGTATATATAAGAAGATGCTGTTTGGTCTCTGTTTTAACTGAGGCCTTTCCGTATACAAGATAGATTGTTGTTGTGTTATTTTTTTCGAGAACAGCAAGCAGTGTGTTTTCTTTCATTGCTATAGTCATAGAATTGAAATGTGCTTCCACACTTTCTTCTTCTGTTTTGAGGATTGTCTCCTTTATGTATTCTCCACTCTCTTTTGTTGAAAGCAGTTTTACATTTCCAGAAATAGTGAGTGGATCAGAACTGAATAAGGATGACAAAACAGCTAAAAACAGGATTAGTAGGATAATTGTTTTCTTCATATATAACTCCTCTTTTATGATAGTAACACAGTTTTCTATTTGTTTTAATCATTACTTGTGAATTATAAATGCTATTTGATTAAAGATGAGAAATCATGTGCGTTATAGATGTGTTCTCTTGTTAATTTGTCTATATGGCAGAGAGAAGAGACTATTGGTTTTAGTTTTGCTCTTATGTTGGTTTGATCGTATGGACAGACTGGCTTTACTACGGGAATGGAGTATAAAGACGCAATTCTCCTTGTTACATTTTCCTTCGTCTCAATTAGCGGCCGTATTATCTCAAGGCTTCCATCAAAGAATGAGGATACAGGTTTCATAGTAGAGAAGTCTGCTCGAAAGCATAGATTCATAAGTGTTGTTTCCACTAGGTCATCTAGATGATGGCCTAAAGCTATACGTTTTATCCCGTGCTCTTTTGCCCAGGAAAAAAGGATGCGTCGTCTGTTACGCGAGCATAGATAGCAATTGAATTCTCCTTTAAATGAGGGAGGAAATTGCTGCTCTTTTAGTATCGTAAGGGGGATGGATAGATTAGAGTAGTACTCTTGGATCTTATCTAAGTACTCCTTTTCTATCGGGTGTTCTATCCAATCTATCATCACGCCCTCTATTCTGTAGTCATCTTGTATCCACTTTCTTCTGAGCGATAATGCCAAAGAGAGTGCAAGTGAGTCCTTTCCTCCGGAGGCGCCGATAAGTATCTTTTCTCCGTTTTCAATCATTGAATATTTGTGAATTGTTTTTCCGACTCCCTTAATTTGTCTCATCATCCACGGTGGTATATCGCCACTAAGGAGCCTTTCGTACGGTATTCTTTCATCCATCTTAATACCTCATTAGAATATCCTGTGCTTTTTTCTTATCAACATAATCGGGTAGATATAATGCAACTTTTCTCAATCTCTTTTGAAAGAGATATGATACCTCTTCTGTAAAGACCATATCGGAAGAAGTTATTTGATGTACCTCTCCCATTTCGTCTATTACCGGTATTTTGCTTTCAAAGGTTATGGGCTCTGGAATATCGATGATAACCTCGTATTCTTTTAGCTCGGGATAGCTAGGTTTAAGGCTCTGGTAAATATCCTTTTCAATCAATTCTTTTTTAAAGAGATCTGTTGAGATTTTTTCTATTGTAGAGTCTGGATTATAATCCTTCTCCGCTTTTCTTTCGAGAAGAAGGTTGTGCTCGACCATATCAACAAGAATAAGTGATTCTGTTCTCTTCATCCTCTCATAGAGAAGCGAATTGAATTCATTATCATCTAAGAAATACAATTCATCGTATGCTATAGTTTCCTCGAGAAGCGCTCTCACAACGGCTTTTTTTATCATTGCGGTAGCTGCACGCACACCTTTATGCCAGTATAGGGATCGGTACATCATGTACTTTGAGAAGAGTATTTCCTCGACACTTGCGAGAGCTTCCTTTTCAATTAGAGGACGGTTGTTTCTTATGTGAAGGGATGAAATTACGTATCCAGTATCCTGCTTTCCGTATGGTAGTCCACTAAAGTATCCGTCACGTGAGAGATAGTCTAGTTTATCCGGGTCCAGTGTTCCCGAAAGAAGGAGCCTAAAAAGAACTGTCTCTTCATCGTTTGTCGGCCTGTCTTTATCGATGATGGATGCTGCCATTACTGGGTCTGCACCGGTAGCATTTATTGCGTCATATAGCGGTCCCTTTGTGAGAATAAGCTCCGCAGCGAGTGCTTCATGATCCTTTAAGGGAAGTTCCTTCAGCGAATGAGCATATGGAAAGTGGCCTATATCATGAAGAAGTGAAGCAACTAAAAAACTCATGATGCCTTTTTCACTTAGATCTACATTCTCATCTTTAGATAGAACGGAAAGGAGTATTTCTCGCGAAAGATGATATACCCCTATCGAGTGACTAAGACGCGTATGTACAGCTCCCGGATATATATGATAGGCCGGCCCGTTCTGTTTTATGCGCGCAAGCTTCTGTACGTCGCTGACTAAGAGGAGATCCTTAATTTCTTTTGTCATGGCTATATTCTGCCAGAGAGGATCTTTAATCGAATGAATAAAACCGTGGGTTAATAATTTTTCTTGTTCTTTTCTGTCCATTATCTAATCCAGTGTATCATAAAGGAGACTAATTACAGTATACTGACAAAATGAAAAGAGTTCTCCTTGTATATCTTGTTCTTCTATTATCATTTTCGCTTTATGCTACTGTTTCTCCTACGAGTGAGAAAATCGGACGGGTTGCAGTTTCCTTAGAAGAAGGTAGTATGGAGGAGAAGGTCTATTATGCTTTGAAGAGTGAATATGATGATGAGTGGCTCAACACATACACTTTCTCTCCTCTTCCATTTGCTAAAGCATACTCGTCTGAACTTACTTCTCTTCTCCCCATAGAGAATTTTATTCTCTCCATTTATGACAAAAATGAAGTAAAGGTCCTCGATATGGAGAGAAGGAAAGTAATCACGATAGTATTTAAAGACGGCCTTTTCGCCGCCCTTAAAATAGAATGAATTTATTTTATAAGTTCTTCTAGCCTATCCATGAGTGAAGAGAAATACTCAGTTGTAGCCAGAACAGCATCGCTTTTCGACATATCAACCCCGGCAATTAAGAGTGATTCAAGAGGATATCTGCTTCCTCCACTCTTGAGGAATGTCAAATAGTCGTTTCGCTCCTTTTCTCCACCGAGTAGGACTCTCTTTGAAAGAGCTATGCTTGCTGCAATTCCTGTTGCATATTTATAGACATAGAACGCATTGTAGAAGTGAGGAATCCTCAGCCCTTCTAGGTCGCTGTAGCTTTCAAAGACGACATTATCTCCAAAATAATCCTGGAGAAGTTTTCTATAGACCTTTCTCATATAGTCGATGGTGAGGGGAGTGGAGTTCTCTGCGCTCTCATGGAGAATCAACTCATACTCTGCAAACATGGTTTGTCTGAAGAATGTTGCAACTATGTCCTCAAGCTTTTTCGATACTATATACGCCTCTTCTTCCTTGCACTTTGAATTCTTTATCAGATACTCAGAGAGAAGATTTTCGTTGAAAGTCGAGGCGACTTCCGCTTCGAATATCGTATAGTCGTAATGAGGGAAGGGGTTATTGTGTGATGAGTAGTATGAGTGCATGGAGTGACCGCCCTCATGGATGAGTGTAAAGACACTATCAAGAACCTCATCTTCATAGTTTGTTAGGATATAAGGATTACCGGTGTATCCTCCAGCAGAGAATGCTCCGCTTCTCTTTCCTTTGTTTTCATAGCGATCAACCCATCTATCATCAGTAAGCCCTTTAATTAGTATTTGGGAGTATTCTTCTCCAAGTGGTTTGACAGCTTCCTTAATAAGAAGTACGGCCTCGTCGTAGCTATGGCGGGAGTTATATTCTTCGATCATTGGGGTGTAAACATCATAGTGGTTGATTTTATCCTTTCCCATCATTTTTGCGCGAAGAGCGTAGTAACGGTGAAGATATGGAAAAGCATTGTGTACATTTTCAATTAGAGAAGTATAGACTTTAGTGTCCACATCGTCTTTGTAGAGCGCACATTCAAGACTCGAGTTATAGCCTCTTGCGCGAGAGAGGAATATATCGTTCTTTATGCTGCCTTCAAATATGCGTGCAAGAATATGCTGGTGTTTCTCATATTCTCCATAAAGCTTCTCATATGCCTCTTTGCGGATAGCCTCGTCTTTACTTCTTATGAACTTGTTGTATGTTGAATGTGTGAGTTTTTCTTCTCCTATATATCCAAAATCAAAATCAATATTGTTTGCATCCATGAATGCACTTTGGTACCCACTCCTGTTAGCAGAGAAGAGACTCATTATTCTCTCTTCCTTATCCGATAGAACATGGTCTTTCATGCGTCTCAATTTTGTTATATATATTCTGTAATCCTTATTCCTCTCTTCTTTTAAATATTTGGAAACCACCGCGTCATCGAGTGCCATGATAGACGGTGCCATCCAGCTGGTCTTTTCACTTATTTGTGCTTCAAGCATATCTGCCTTACCTGCATTTTCCATAACCCCCGGATTGGATGAATCTGCTGAATAATTCAAATATGCCCAGGAGAGTGTTCTTTCCGCTTCCTCGGCATAGTCAAAATATATTTTGAGTGCATTATGAAAACTTTCTGGACTCTCACCGAGCCTATTTTTGTACTCTTCAAGCTCCCCAAGTCTCTTTTCAAGAGATTCTAGTCTTTTCAAGTAATCATCTTCGCTTAGACATAGCCCAGTTAGATCCCATGTGTTTTTGATTAGTTGATCTTTTCTTTCAATCATTGTTTTTTATTTCCTTATCAATAATTAATTTCATAATTCGTGCGGCTTTTCCCCTATGGGAGTATAGATCCTTTTCGCCTTCACTGAGTGTAGAAACCACCTTTTTGCATTCATAATTATAGAATACCGGATCATAACCAAAGCCCCCGTCTCCCTTTATACTTTCTTTTGTTATTTCGCCTCTACTTTCTTCTTGTATTACATATATGCGAGTGGGGGAGATATATAAACAAAGTGCGCATGTAAAGACAGCTTTCCTGTTCTCTATGCCTTCCATGTTTTTTAAGAGAAAAAGGTATTTTTCCTCATCTGTCAATTTTCGTCCGAGCTCTTCCTCTCCGTAACGCTGCGTGTGTATGCCAGGGCTTCCATTGAGTGCCTCCACAGAGAGCCCCGAGTCGTCTGAGAGAACTGGGGCATTTACAATATCGTAAAGCGCTTTTGCCTTGATGATGGCATTGTCTATGAATGTACTGCCGTCTTCAATCGGACAAAATGGTATGTTTTCTTCTTTTGGGAGTGTTAATTCGTATCCTCCAAGTAGCCGTGACATTTCCTTTTTTTTATGATCATTTCCTGACGCAAAGTATAGTTTCACTTAGAGCCTCCATATAGATGATATCTATATAATCGACTTTCAACTACCCCGAGAAGCATTCCGTTACATTTAGGAGTGTATCTCTTACTTGTTTTATGCCCATCGTTACAGTTGTTCTGCTGTGACCGAGATAAGAGGCTATCTCCGAGTGTATGATACCCTTTTGAAGGCGCATGGCATCACGAAGCCTATTTCTGTGGCATTTTACCTGTGCCATGTAGTTATCTTTCATAACAGAGTATTGCTCCTTTGATTCTGCCTTAAACATGCTGTTCTTTATCTTTGCCATCAGTCTCCAATGTTTTGCTGCAAGTTCTAGGTTTTTATCTCTTTTCTCGCTTTTCTCTTCAATTATATCTCTCTTAAGATCCAATAGCTTTATAAATGCATATTCGTCGGTGTTGAAAATCCGTGCATAGTTTTCAGCATCTCGTTTGCTATTTGAGAGAGGAAGCGAAAGTATGAAGAAAAGAAAATTGCGACGAAAGTATTTGCTCTCATCCAGTCTCTTCTGTATTGTATCCTCCTTTTTGTTTTTTGAATCATGTTCAATCTTTTCCTTGTTCTTTATTATGTAATCACTAAGTTCTTTCATACCCATTCCTGAGTACTTTGTCATATCACAAATGGAGAGTGGAGAGGCCTCGTCATCATCGTCGTCATCGCTCGTATCTATAGAGTAGGCTTTGTCGCTCTCAAGACAGTATTCCCTTTCAAGATATAATAGTGGCCTTTCTTTCTTTTCAGTTCTGCGAAGGCGGTAGATGCATACTTGTTTCAGATAATGATTGAAGCTCCTCTGGGCAATACGGTAGGACGATATTATCCCGTCCATATCTTCATGAACGCTTATATATATTGAACTTATCATATCATCATCAAGAAATAGAAGCTCTTTACAGATTCTATAGACAAGGCTCTTTGTCCGCATCTTTATATATTCCTTCTCTTTCTCATCCTTTTTTCTTGATTGATTATAAGCAATGACACGCTCTGAAAAAATCTCGTCTTCTCTTTTAGATAGAATGTTTCTCTCCATGTAAAATCTCCTTTTTTGTTGTGTATTTATACATGGAATAATAGTGCCAATGCTCTACTTGGCGTATTATTTATCCAAATATGAGACTGAATAATTAAAAAACTTTGTTTGGTGGGTTATCCTTTAAAAAGGAAATATAAATAAGAAACAGCCCATTCTAGGGCTGCTTCATTTCTCTTCTATGAGATTATTGTCCTCTGATAGGACTTTTGGCTTTTCGTTCTTAGTGACGCATTCCTCGTCAACTATTACTTCTTTAGCGCCTTTTATTGAGGGTAGAGAGAATGAGATGTCCATCATAAGATTCTCAACGATGCTTCTGAGACCTCTCGCTCCCGTCTTCTCGCCGAATGATTTTTTTGCAATTGCATGGATTGCATCATCTGTAAATGTTAACCTGATGCCATCTAATGCAAATGATGTCGTATATTGCTTGATTATCGAATTCTTCGGCTCTGTGAGGATCCTTACTAAATCTTCCTCTTTGAGATTATCCAAGCTTACATGGATTGGGAGTCGTCCGATAAATTCAGGAATAAGACCGAACTTTACCAGGTCATCTGGATGAAGGAGCTTAAAGAGTTCTCCGAGTTCCTTTTCGTCGTTTTCTTCAACCTTTGCTCCAAATCCCATAGAGGAGACAGATGTTCTTTTCTCAATTACCTTATCCAGTCCTACGAATGCTCCTCCACAGATAAAGAGGATATTTGAAGTATCAATTTTGAGCATCTCTTGATTGGGGTGCTTTCTTCCTCCCTGTGGTGGAACGGAAGCAATTGTTCCTTCAATTATCTTCAATAGAGCCTGTTGTACACCCTCTCCAGATACATCTCGCGTGATGGAGACGTTTTCGCTTTTTTTTGCAATTTTATCAATTTCATCGATGAAAATAATTCCTTTTTCAGCCTTAGCAATGTCATTATTAGCATTCTCGATGAGCTTGAGGAGAATGTTCTCAACATCTTCTCCGACATATCCTGCCTCTGTAAGAGTTGTTGCATCTGCAATTGCAAATGGAACGTTAAGCTTCTTTGCAAGCGTTCTTGCAAGAAGTGTCTTTCCTGTTCCTGTCGGACCTACAAGGAGAATGTTTGACTTATCAATCTCGACTCCGCTTTCCTTTATCTTATCGGCGTATTTGATTCTCTTGTAATGGTTGTAAACAGCAACAGACAGAACTTTCTTGGCATCATTCTGTCCGATAACATAGTCATCCAGGTAAGCTTTTATCTCCTGAGGAGTCGGAATCTCGAGATTCTTGAAATCTGTACTTGATGTATCTTGTGCACCATCGGGGTTATTTTTGATTATATCGTTACATGTTTCGATACATTCTTCACAAATTGCAACTCCGGGACCTGTGACTGCACGGACATATCCATCCAGACTCCGGCCGCAGAATGAACAGTATTTAACACTTCTAGCCATTCTTCTTCATCACCTTGTCTACTATGCCATATTCAACGGCTTCTATTGCGCTCATGTAGTGATCGCGACCGATATCTTTTTCAAGAGTCTCCAAACTTTTACCTGTGTTAGAGCATAAGATATCGAGAGTGAGCTTCTTTATCCTCTGCATTTCACGGTTTGTGACCAATATGTCGCTTGCCTGTCCCTCTGCACCCCCGCTGGGCTGATGGATCATTACACGGGCGGAGGGGAGGATGAATCTATTGTTCTTTTCTCCTCCGGAGAGAAGGATTGCAGCCATAGAACATGCCTGTCCGATACAAATCGTTCTTACAGGACATGATATGTATTGCATTGTGTCATATATGGCAAGCCCGGCAGTGACGCTTCCTCCGGGCGAGTTGATATATAGATTAATATCTTTTTTTGGATTTTCACTCTCCAAAAAGATAAGTTCTGCGACAACTAGATCCGCCATAGCATCATTTATCTCACCATCGACGAAGATTATTCTGTCTTTCAAAAGACGTGAGAAAATATCATATGAGCGTTCCCCTGTCCCAGTCTGTTCAAGAACGTAGGGGACGAATGTGTTCATCTTTGGCTCTGACAAGGTCTATTACTCCTTTTCTGCGTTCTCTTTCTTTTCTACAGCTTTGAATGTATTGTGCTCGATAAGGAACGGAACTGTCTTTTGGTATCTGACCTCATCAAGGAGGAATTCTCTGTAATACTTCTTTTCTTCATCGCCAAGTTTATCGAAGCCTTCTCCACCGGCTTTGGAGATTTCCTCGTCTGTCACCTCGAAGTTTTCCTTATCTGCAATTGCGCCTAGGAGTACCTCTCTCTTAGCGTCGATTTTTGATTCATCACTCCAAGATGCCATCAAATCTTCCTTGCTTTGTCCCATTTCCTTGAGATAGGAGAGGATATACTTCTCGTTGCCGAATGTTTGAGCTACAAATGTCTGCCACTTGTTGGAGTTGATAGCTTCAATCATAGATGCTGGCACTGCAATCTCAACTTCACTCATTATTTTGTCTACGATTGCGCTTCCCTTTGCATTCTCTATGTATGATGCAAGTTTATCCTCGAGATCCTTTCTTACTCCGTTCTTCAAATCATCGACTGTTTTGTATTCTTCCTTTACATCCATTGCAAAATCATTGTCGACTTCAGGAAGTTCTCTGATTTTTAGCTTTGAAAGTGTGAGGTGAAGGGTGACGCTCTTATTCTTCAAGTCGTCACTTGGGGCATCCTCTTCGCTATAAGTTCTCTCAATTGTCTTTTCGTCTCCCTGGTTCATTCCTACGATATCTTCATCGATTTTGAACATGTTATATGTCTTTCCAAGAGTGAGGGAGAAATCAGAACGTGAGTAGTTCTCTAATGTTGTGGTACCTTCTGTTACAGTATAACTTACTGTTGCTATATCACCCATCTCTGCAGGAGTTGATTTGTTTACGACGATTGCATTCTGCTCTCTGAGTTTTTCGATTTCCTTCTCGACATCCTCATCGCTGACTGTCTTATTTTCATACTCAACTTCTAGTCCAGTATATTGAGGAAGATCAAAGATTGGATTTACATCATACTTTACTGTGTATGTTACATCGGTGTTCTTTTTGAATGGAACAAGCTTCTCTTCATCCTGAAGAACAGGGACTGAGTAGCTCAGGGGCTGCTCTTTCTTCTCGAGTGTTTTGATTTGCTCTTTAAGGTTCTCTTCCATCAAATCGAATGTGACTTCTTCTCTAATCTCTTCACCGAACTTTCTTTCTAGAACGGATGATGGGACATGACCCTTTCTGAAACCGGGCATCTCAACATTTTGAGTATACTTCTTGAGCTTCTCATCATATGCCTTTTCAATTGAAGCGGCATCAATTGTGAGTGTGAGCGATGCCTGACTATTCTCCAAAAATTCAAATTTCTTATCAGTTACCATATTAATCGGAACTCCCTTATTTTTTTGTAATTACGCACTAATAGCCAAATAAATATATACGTTTTCTTTTTATTTGTACATAAGCCCTATTTTTAAAATTAACGAAATATCAAAAAAGAGGAAAGCAGAAAATAAAAAAAGAAAATTTATAGCTAGGACATAAGTTGACCTGGTTAATGTGCAATACTCTTTTCGGGAGTACAATATGGATATAGAGAAGAGAGCAAACGAATGCCGGGGAGATAGAAAAAAGGCCACCTCTTTTATTTTGGAGATGGACCCTTTTATTAGAAAGATATCGAATCGATACAGTCAAAATTCTTTTGAGAATTATAGAGACGATATCTACATTGCTGCGCAACTTGGTTTTTATAAGGCTATCGAGAAATTCGACTACAATTACAAAGGTTTTGTAAAATATGCAAAGAAGTCAATGGAAATTGAGATTCGGTCTTTATTGAGTAATGATACACGCCTTATTAGGCTTCCGCGCTATGTAACATCTCTGCAAAAGAGGATTGAAGACTACTTATGTCTCAATCCCTTCTCAAGTGAAGAGGATATCAAAAGAGCAGTCTCCATCAAATCTGATAGAACTTTTAAAACAGTTAGTGATTCTTTCTCCCTGAGGAGTGTAGCCTCTCTTGATTTTGCCCCGTTTATTCCGTGGAAAGAGACGGAGAATGAATACGTAGACGATATCCTTTTAGCGCTCTCTTCGCTTCCTCCTCTAGAGCGATATATTGTCATACATACCTTCGGCTTAGGTAGAAGCGAAAAACTTACACTTTCACTAATGGCAGAAAAACTTGGAGTGACAATAGAGACCGTACTATATAAGCGAAGGAAAGCGTATTCTTCTTTAAAGAACAAACTAGCTTATTTGATGACATAAATAAAGCTTTCGTCTATCATTTGTCTTGTGAAAAGATATCTTCTTTCAATTCTTTTGATTTTGCTCCTTTGTGTATCATGTGCCTCGCTCAATGAAAAAAATGATAAACCGAGTGAAGAGGAGAGTGAGGCTGTTGAGACTTTACTAGGGGATATGGCTTCTTCTCTTTCTTCGTTCTCTCTCTCTCAAGATGTCCTAGAAGTAGCGCTTCCCGAGTCATATACCACTTATTCGGACTATATTCCATCCTATGAGAATATAAGAGAAAGGTACCTTTCTCTCATAATTGAAATAATTGATGAAGATTTAAAATCTGCTTTTATAGAATCTATAAAAGGGTATTCTACTTACTTGTCAGCGAATCCCTCTTCGTTTATAAGAGGTGAGCTTATCGCAACTTATTTAGAGGAAAATGAATTCGACACTGTTCTTTCATCATTTTTATCTGTAATAGAGAATAAGAAGAATGAACTCGATATTGCCTTCAACGAGAGTAAGGTGGAGTACGAGAGGATAAAGACGGCGTATGACAATCTTTCCCTAATAGGTATCTTTTTTTCCTTGCCAGAACCAGAACCCATCGATACGAATAAACTAGCTGCTCTAGTTGCCACCAGATATTTTGAAATTCTAAAGGAAAGTGAAATTGCAATCAGGAATAATCCTCTTTATAGTGGCACAATTTACCGTCTTTTCTGGAGTGCAGGAAAATGAGTGATCTCTTCTCTTCCACTGAATTAAAGAATTGCCCGCTCTCATCGAGAATGAGGCCGCGTAATCTATCGGAATATATAGGACAGGACCATATTCTCGGACCGGGAAGACTCCTCAGGCGTGCTATTCAAATGGATTCTCTCTCGTCCATAATCTTTTACGGCCCACCAGGGGTGGGAAAGACGACACTTGCCAGAGTCATTGCAAACACAACCAAAAGCCACTTTTCGACGCTTAATGCAGTACTTAGCGGTGTAAAGGAACTGAGGGATGAAATAGCCGGTGCAAAGGAAAGAAGAGAGTGCTACGGGACACGTACAATTTTATTTGTTGATGAAGTACATAGGTGGAACAAGAGTCAGCAGGATGCGCTTCTACCATGGGTCGAGAACGGAACATTCATTCTTATCGGGGCTACAACTGAAAACCCATTCTTTGAGGTGAATAGGGCACTTGTATCGCGCTCTCGTGTTTTCCAACTCAAACCTCTTACATCCGAGGATCTTACAAAGATAGCCTATCAGGCCCTTTCGGACAAAGAGAGAGGATATGGTAAATACCATGTTGTCTTTGAGAAAGGTGCTCTCGAGCATCTTGTAGATGTTGCATCAGGAGATGCAAGAAGTCTACTTAATGCACTTGAAACAGCAGTTGAAACTACAGGAGAGAGCTTTCCGCCGCTTGAAGGAAGTGAGATTTACATTTCAAAGGAAACTGCAGAGGAGTCAATACAAAAGAGGGCTGTTCTCTACGATAAGGAGGGTGACTATCACTTTGATGTAATTTCTGCGTTCATAAAATCTATCCGTGGTTCGGATCCAGATGCTTCTCTCTATTGGCTCGGCCGTATGGTTGCTGCGGGGGAAGATGCACGCTTCATATTCCGTCGTATGTTGATAAGTGCGGCAGAGGATGTGGGCTTAGCAGATCCAAACGCTGTAGGTGTAGTTGAATCTGATGCTCAAGCTTTTGACCGAATAGGATTACCTGAGGGAAGATTTCACCTTGCACATGCAGCACTATATCTTTCAACATGTCCTAAGAGTAACTCTACTCTCGGCTTCTTTGATGCTTTGAAGGATATAGAAAATGAAAAAGAGGGGGAAGTTCCAAATCATCTCAAGGATGACTCGAGGGATGCAGAGGGGTTTGGTCACGGAATGGGATATCTTTACCCTCATTCCTATACAGGACACTGGGTGAATCAGCAATATCTTCCTCGTGGGCTTGAAGGCCGTATTTATTATAGGCCTGGTTCTCTTGGGTACGAGGGCACTATAAAGAGAGATGTTGAAAGAAGGAGAGAAGCGCAGCTTGAAGCCTCTAATGGGGATTTCTTTCCTGACAATTGTACATTCTCTCCGGGGGATGAAAAGCGTGAAAAGTGGATACAGCGTTCACTTTCATCTCTTTCTACTCATCTTATTAGTCTTGTTGATGAACTCTATGATCGGCTTGAAGTAAGGCGACACGAGAATGTACTTGTATTGAATGCTGGTGGCGGACTACTACTATATCCTCTCATGAGAATGAATCCTGAAGGAGTGAGTGTTGCAACTGTTGTAAATGAGAGGGAAAAGGATGTAATTAAGCATTTTGCAGAGGAAGTTGAGGAGCTCCTCAGACCCGAAGTTATCATTTCTAATCCGCTTTCTTTCTTGAAAAAAGATGATGATGGAATGCGTTATGGTGCTTTGAGTGGAAGGAATGTGCTATCCCGTCTTGAAGAAGACCGCTTAATTCTTCCTTTAATTAAAAGTAGACTTGAAGAAGACGGGGAAGCAGCACTTATTGAGTGCATTCCTTCTTTATCATCTCGTCTCTCGTCGTTTGCTGAGGGTGAACTAAAGGAGAGACTTATCGATGCCGAGAAGAAGATATATGATGTATCTAATCCCTTATTCTCATGGGGTAAAAAAGAGCTTGAAGAAGCAATAAAAAATGTCTTTCCATTAGCTACTATTACATATAGGGAAATCGAGGACGATAGATATATAAGAAGAGAGAATGCTTCTTCCTGGTATAGAAATACATATTCAAAATACGGCATAGAGCAAAATGATTTTCTTTCTTTTTTCAGTGAAAGAACAGTTAAGTGGCAAAATACTGTTGCTATTATTAGGAGTAATACGCGAGCAAAGAAAGGAGAGAGTGAAAACGGACATAAAATAATTAAAGAGAAGGTGAAAGGGGAAAAAGGGGAATAAAAAGCAATTTTTTCGTTCAAGCATGTTGACAAGGAAATCCTCTTTCTTTATATTCTCTCTTGTTGAAATTGCAATGGCGAACGCATTGCTACCAAACATGGTGGAAGTAGTTCAGTGGTAGAGCGCCAGATTGTGGATCTGGTTGT
>CAVFXW010000060.1:0-11563 GCA_963626675.1 Clostridium sp. CAG:452
CCGGGGGTTCGAATCCCCCCTTCTCCGAAATGTTGCTTCTAGGAAACTAGGAGCAATTTTTTTGAAGTTAATTAACAATAACATAAGAAATTACTTTGGCCTTATGAATTGTGTCACCAGTGGTGACACAATTTAAAAACACCAAAATAATATAAGCCAAAGAAGCAGCCGAAATCTTTTACTCAATCAAAAAGATCGCCAGCTTTTCAATCACTTTATCTGCATAGATTTAACCTATGATGCACAGCGCACCGTCACTCGTCATCATCTGGCTCTTCATAGTCTTCCTCTTCCCATTTCGATCCAGCAACAGGCTCAATACTAATTCCATTGAAATCTGCATCTGAGTTAACATCATCCAAAGCCCTGTCCGCATTCGTCCTTGCGGCTTTCAGCGTTATAGCCTCATCATAGTCATCAGCACCATAATCGTCTCTTGCAGTGTAAGTCACCTTCACAAGCCTAGTAAGTGTCCAATACCCTTTCTTACTTCCCATATTCTTTTCCCTCCATTAGATGTTTTTTAACATTAAAAGCAACTCAAACTCGTATCATTTTACTTGATATTTCGTTTTACTCCATTACTTAACCACCAATAAATTCCTTGCAAATAACCTCTCAATCCTCCTCCAAATGATTGAGCAACTCATGATATGATGCAACAGGCCAATATCTAACATCAGAAGTGTTGATCTTATTAAAAAGAAGCTTGGCACAATCCACCTTCACCTTTTCAGCACCACGTAGGTCCGTAGAATTCATACTGCCCTTCGTTTCGGCAACAAAATAAATATGCCTAGCCGTACCTTCTTTAAATGCTACAGCCCAATCCGGCGAGTAATTTCCGACAGGAGTTGGTATCTTGAATTTTTTTGGCAACTTTGCATAAACTTCAACTTCAGAGGCAACTTCAAGATTATTTACAAATCTCTTTTCAACACAGTCGTCACTTATACCATCCGGAAAAACATAATCCTGGACACTCTTCTTGCCCTTGATTGCTTTGAATAGATCTTTCATTTCATTCGAAGCTGTAAAGGTTGAAGCATCATACTTTTCGCCTGTCGGAATGTATGTGATATGCTCGATAAACACCGTAGCCTTCTGATCATTGATTATGTTCGAAACGTTCAAGATAAAATCTTCAGGGTTAATTCTGAACATTTCGAATGTCTTAAAGTTTATTCCGCGGAGTATTGCAACAACGGTTTTTCTTGTTAAAGATGTTTTCCGTGCAATATCTCCTATAAGATCATATTTACCAGAAGATGAAGAAATCTTCAAACTCTTTGATTCCTCTTTTGTGACAGAGAATGTGCTACTAGCTAAAGCGTCATCGTATGAGATCTCATCATTCTGCATACCGGTGCGGATAACATACTTAAGTCTTCTAACCATAAGTTTATCATCAAGTTCTTTTACAGCCTTTTCAATAAGTTCATCACTGTTGAAGCTAACTTCATAAACATACTTACTGTTGATAGAATTCCAAAGCTCCTGAAATGCTTTCTTATAAAAGTTATCATTAAGAGGATTCTCTTTGACTGGAGTCCTACGGCCGTTTCCGATCATATTATTAAGGATGGAAGGATCAAACAATGACTGGGTAAGTTTGATGATTTCGGTATCCATATATTTTATAACCTCAGGCATAGGAGCAACAGTCCCATTAACAAGGTCATCTTTAGCCTTCTTCGTTAAATTTCCGTCTGTATCAATATAATCATTCTTTACTAGGTAAAAAAAGATTGTATTAGCCTCACCTTTTGAAATTATATGCGTTTCTCCATCGGCCAGAGTCACAACCTTTCCCATGTAGTATTCGATATTTGCATACCTCGGTCTCTCGGCAAGATCTGAACTCATTTCACTCTGAAGAGAGGAAACAAAAGTAGAGTAACTTTCACTTGCAATAACCGTGAGCTTGTTGATATCGAAAATACTGGAACCTAACGTTTCCTTATCCATTCTGTTACCGTCTTTGTCGACAGAAATTCTCAGGCCTCTTCCTACTTCCTGTCGCTGTGCAAGCTTATTGTCTGAATGCTTTAGCGTACAGATCTGGAAGATATTCGGGTTATCCCAACCCTCTCTGAGAGCAGAGTGTGAGAAAATGAACCTTGTCGGCTCTTCAAAACTCAAAAGCCTTTCCTTGTTCTTGAGGATAAGATCATATGCAGAGATATCATCAGAGAACTCGTTACCTCTCTTAACTTCACTATCGACACTCCGTCCCTTCTTATCGATGCTGAAATAGCCGTTATGAACAAGGTGTGCATCAAAGCACTTCTCTCTTAGGTATTTCTGGTATGCATCATCTTCTTCAAAGAGTGTAAGCCTGTTCTCTAGTTCATCCTTGTATTCATCTTCAAAGATTTTCCCGTAATCCCCTAAGAACTCATTACCGTCCTCATCATACTTTCTGTAATGTTCAACCTTGTCGATAAAAAACAGAGAGAGAGTTTTAATCCCTTTATTAAAGAGTTTCTCTTCCTTGTCGAAATGGGAAATAATAGTCTCTCTGATCTGTATTCTCCTAATGTCTTCGTCCGAAACATCACCGACGGCCTCTCCTGAATGAAGGACAGTATCATTGAGTAGGGTTATGGAATCGTCCAAAGGATTGATGGATGTAATCTTATAACCATTCTTGTACTGACTGAGACTCCCCGATTCATCATATATGCTGTCACCTTCCGTGAATAACCTTGTCACCCTCTTTATCCCAGTTTTCTGACTGATTTCAAATTCAATTCTTGCCTTGGGTGGTTCTTTCGGAGAAAGGACAATTCCCTGTAGATATAGGTATCCACTTGTTCCAGTCAGGTTGATAACATCAAACCCTTTGACTTCAATCTTCTTAACGAGCTTCTGGTTGTATGCATCCAGAGCATCAAGAACATATACGGTATTATGCCTGTTCTTATGGGTAGCTGAGTAGTTGATACTGAAGAGAGGATTGAACTGAGTCCTCAACGCAGTAACCGTTGCATTACCCCCCATCTTCTGAGGTTCATCAAGAATAAGAATAGGATTATTAGCCTTGATTACATCAATAGGCCTTCTGGAGCCGAAATCATCACGCTCGGAATATATCTTCCTCGCAGCATTGTTGGTAGCGCCTTCTTTTAGAGAGGTATTAAACGCCTGTGTGTTGATAATCATTACACTGAGTTCAGCAGAGCTGGCAAATGTTTCAATCTGTGTCAGATTATCACTATCATAGACAAAGTAACGCGCCTTCTTGTGATAGTATTCCATGAAATGGTCGACCGTCATATCAAATGACTTTTTGACTCCTTCACGGATAGCAATGGACGGCACAACAACGATAAACTTCGACCAGCCATACTTTTTGTTGAGCTCAAACATTGTCTTAATATAAACATATGTCTTTCCCGTTCCCGTTTCCATCTCAACATCTATGGAGGCATTGCCTATCGACTTATCCAACTTGGAAGATAATGGTATGTTGCTATCTTTCTGAATATTCTGTATGTTTTCCAGAAGTTCATCATCTGTCAAAACTATTCCTGCATTACCATACCCGAGGCCGGTATCGATAGCTTCAAACTGTTTTTCTTCCCCCTGATCTCGGATGTATGAAAAATTATTAATGAAAGGCTGCCCTTCAAAAACATCAACCACAGCCTTGACTGCATCCGTCTGATATTGCTGAATCTTAAATTTGAATTCCATTAAAGCACCTTCCTCTTTGTATCTTTGCTGTATTTCTCGAATATCTGATCAAAGTTCACAGATACGCTGTCATTAGCAAGAGAAGAATCTCTCATAACAAAATAATTAGGCTCCTTCTTTGCAACAGCAGTAATCACGCCCTCATCTACATCCTCATCAAAGCATGCCATCAGATATCCCTTATTTACATTGAACACCTTCTTCCCGTTGATAACCTCTACCTCTATCTTTGAAGATAGGAGAACACCTAGATCAAGCATAACTTGGAACAACAAATCCTCGTCTGTCCTGCCCTCTTTGATGTTGGATATAAGCCCGGCAAGTTCACCCTGTTTCAACTCATCCGGTGTGTAATAAACATCTTCCATATTAGAAGAGTTCAGTTTCAATACTCTGAAGCCTACATCCAATTCTGAATTATTCTGAGAGAACAAATCTCCTGCCTTGTTTTTCTGTTCTCCCAGTATTTTCTTGCCCGCTCGTCTAATTCTTTCTTTGCCAATCTCACATATGTTCTTGTACCCAGCCTTATATGCTTCACTACCTTCAGCACAGGCTTCTGCTAATTGCACCATAATAAACTTTCTATTTCCACCATCCTCTGCATTAAGTTGCATGACGGCGTGGGCGGTGGTTGCAGAACCGGAGAAGAAGTCAAGGATAATATCACGGTTATTCCCCGTAAATAATGTCATTCCGGATATTATCTCTGTTAACAAAGATACCGGCTTTGGATAACTAAAGAACTTGTCCAATTCTAAACTCTTCAAATCATCAATACCTTTTGCCGACAAATGTTTAAGGATAGAATAGAATTTTGAAGAGTCTTCATTAACATTCCTTAATTTACCAACAATATTCATTCCATTCGATTTTGGGAGCAATATATACTTTCCATTTGCAAGACCTGTATTTATTTCATCAAGTTTACCTTGGCCCTTATACTCAAGTATTTCTTCATAATGACAATTGCCATATTTGCCAAATTCTTTTCTTAGCCAATCTTCTTGAATCCAAAACTTCTCCCCATCCCGTTCAACAATTTTTCCTCGTATATCTTTTGGTTTTCCTAATGGAACAAAACTGCTTATATCTTTCGCATAAACAAAAAGATAATCATGCCCTTTAATTACTTGTTTTGCCATTCCTCCGCCCTCAGCACGAATGATAATAAATTCTGCGACTTTATTTTCCTCTCCAAATAATTCTTCACATAATTTCTTTAGGTTAGTTTGCTCATTTTCATCAATAGATAAAAAGATTGCACCGTCATCAGAAAGAAGATCTCGTGCTATCTTGAGACGAGGATACATCATGTTAAGCCAATCAGTGTGAAATCGTCCGTTTGTCTCTTGGTTTCTCTGAAGTCTATTGCCTTGATTATCGTATTGACCACTGTTGGCTTTGTATGTATCTGCATTCTGAGAGAAGTCATCTTCGTAGACGAAGTCGTTACCTGTGTTGTAAGGAGGATCGATGTATATCATCTTGACTTTACCGTAGTAGGTTTCTCTGAGAAGCTTAAGAACATCAAGGTTATCACCTTCGATGTAGAGGTTTTCTGTCGTGTCAAAGTTGACGCTCTCTTCTCTGCAAGGACGTAATGTGGCATTAATAGGCTTATTCACAATAGCACGAGCCTTCGATTTGTCTGGCCAGGTAAATTGGTAACACTCTTTGAGTATCCCCCCCCCTAGCGAATTTTGATAATTAATTACATTACAATTAAATAGTTTATTCAGAACTGCAAAATCAATAGCTCTCTTTGTTTTTCCTTCTTCATCAATTATCTCAGTTAAACACTCAGGAAAAAGTTGTCCTATTTTTTCAATATTGTCTTCTGCTATATCTTTTGTGCTCATTCTTAATTTATCCATTTCTTTTACTTCCATTTACAACACCTTTCTCGTTGTATCTTTGCTATATTTCTCAAATATCTGGTCAAAATTGACTGACACACTATCGTTAGCTAGAGAGGAATCCCTCATAACAAAATAATTAGGCTCTTTCTTTGCAACAGCAGTAATCACGCCCTCATCTACATCCTCATCAAAGCATGCCATCAGATATCCCTTATTTACATTGAACACCTTCTTCCCGTTGATAACCTCTACCTCTATTTTTGAAGATAGGAGAACTCCCAGATCAAGCATAACCTGGAAAAGTAAATCTTCATCTGTTCTTCCTTCCTTGATGTTATCAACAAGGTTCTTCAATTCACCCTGTTTTAACTCATCCGGTATGTAATAGACATCTTCCATATTAGATGAATCAAGCTTAAGTACTCTGAAACCAATATCCAAGTCAGCCTTCTTATCAGAGAACAAGTCTCCGTTCTTAACTTTCTGTTCTTCCAGAATCTTCTTTCCAGCTCTTCTTATCCTTTCTTTTCCTATTTCACAGATATTCTTATAACCCGCTTTATATGCTTCGCTCTTCTCATCGCAGGCTTCTGCTAATTGCACCATAATAAACTTTCTATTTCCTCCATCCTCTGCATTAAGTTGCATAACTGCATGAGCGGTGGTTGCAGAACCGGAGAAGAAATCAACAACAAT
Source organism: Clostridium sp. CAG:452 (assembly GCA_963626675.1). Classification (GTDB taxonomy): domain Bacteria; phylum Spirochaetota; class Spirochaetia; order Sphaerochaetales; family Sphaerochaetaceae; genus Ornithospirochaeta. The sequence continues at coordinate 6,258 of CAVFXW010000060.1, forward strand.
ATCATTTCCTGAAGTATACAATTGTTGACAACGTTTAATTAAATCTACAGGCTTCGGATAATCAAAATACTTCTTTCCTCCAAACAATTTGGCTAGATCTTGAGTTGCCCCTTGAGAATGGCCAACCTCCGTACATTTCCATATTGTTACAGGAGTTATTCCTTGTTTCTTTAATTCAGAAAGGAACCTCTTAATCCGTGGAACGCCATTTCCATTTGGACCAAACCAAATCCTATTATCTTGAAGTCTCTCCAAAAAAGCTTTTTTGGAGAGCCTCCAGCTGCGCCCAGCTGGAGGCTCGACTATTCTCCCAGAAGGAGTAGTTATTGGATATACATTAGAAGCAACAGCAGGACCAACAGAAATATCACTTGACGACCAAACACCCCTTGGGTCATTGTCAGGATTTCCATATCGACTATCATTTTCTGATGTTCTAGCTATTCCAAAACATTCTAATGAATCAATCTTTTTTGCATAACACAATAAATAATCATGTGATTGAGAAAAATGTTTCATCAAATTTACAGGAGAAAAAGCTCGCTCCCAAACAATTTGCGCAACAAAATTATTTTCTCCGTATATTTCCTCACAAAGCTTCTTTAAGTTCTCTTGCTCATTATCGTCTATACTTATGAAGATAACTCCATCATCAGAGAGAAGATCTCGTGCTATCTTTAGACGAGGATACATCATGTTAAGCCAATCAGTGTGAAATCGTCCGTTTGTCTCCTGGTTTCTCTGGAGTCTGTTGCCCTGATCATCGTATTGACCACTGTTGGCTTTGTAAGCCTCGGTATCCTGAGAGAAGTCATCTTCGTAGACGAAGTCATTACCTGTGTTGTAAGGAGGATCGATATATATCATCTTGACTTTACCGTAGTAGGTTTCTCTGAGGAGTTTGAGAACATCTAGGTTATCGCCTTCGATGTAGAGGTTTTCTGTCGTGTCGAAGTTGACGCTCTCTTCTCTGCAGGGACGGAGAGTTGCTTCTATCGGAGCATTGGCAAGAGCACGTGCTTTGGATTTATCAGGCCACGAAAATTGATAACGCTCCTTATTACCTTCTGCAATGTGCTTGGAAAGAAGTGTCTTAAGCTTATCAAAATCGATAACCTTCTCAAGTTTATTGTTGTCATTGATGATTTCCGTCAGACATTCAGGAAATAGCTCTCCTATCTTCTTTACGTTTTCGTTGATTATATCTGTTGAGTGCATCTTGAGTTTTTCCATAGTCAATCCAGCTGCTCCTTTAATTCCAATATCTTGTTATACATATCAAACTGCTTTGTCTTTGTCTTTATTCTCTTCATCTCTTTCTCCAGAAGAATGATGCGCTTTTTTATCTCATCGTTCCTCATTTCTCTCCTGATGGCATCATCTATCGTCTCCCCTTCCTTCGGAGTTATTCCCGATATCATAGAGACGAAAGAGGCCCATACTTCATCAAAATTGAGCCCTTCTATTTTTAAAGAATAGCCCGCTTTTGACCATTCAGTAAAAAAGATTTTCTGACATTTTATCGCCAGCATCTCCTCTTCTTCATACCTCAAGAGCAGAATAATATTCCAAGGTATTAACTGAAATATTAACTCAATACTGTGTAGTGGGAGTTCACAGCTATTGAGAATTACTTCGAAAACAAATATTGCTTTTACTTCTTTTCCTTCAGCAACAGCAACAGTGTGAGGTGTTATTGCATTGACAGCCTTTATCGATTGAATTGCATCGTAGAAAGCATCTCTCTCCTTCCGTTTAAGAGAAAGAGCATTCATAAGGAGTGCTTTCCTGGAAACCTGCTTGTTGTTTTCTGTAGCCTTAGGTAGTCCCAGCATTATTTGCCCTCACTTCTGATAACAAGGAACGTAATAAGCTCAAAGTCATCAAGACCAGTAATCTTCGTGTCGAAAAAGCTGAAATCCTCTCCGGCGAGGAAGGATGCTATATCACTCTCATCCTTGACTTCGATTATCGAGTTTATCGCCTTACCGAGAAGGTCTGAATACTTATTCATCCTCTTGCCGTCCCTAGTCTCCTTGTTGAAAGAGCGATATACCGATGCAATTGGCTCGCTCATCCCCTTACAGAGATACCTGAACTTATCAAGGAGCGCCTTTATCTCTAGGTGATTGCATACTACCTCCCCCGCCATATTGAGATAGACGATATAGAATGGATGGAGTCTATTCTGCTTATTTATATTCACCCCTTCATTAAGGTTCTTGAGTACATAGATAACACCTTCTGGGCAGTCTATAGTCGAGGTTGTCACTGCACTGAGACCGAACGGAACATTATCGAGATTATGCTCTTTCTTGATGTACTCAAGTAAGTCTAGCCTGAACTCATTTAGTCCTAGGTCCATAATCGAAATTCCGGACGACATATCTTCGATATCGACAACTTCTTCCTTGAGTTTCTTGAGCTGTTCTTTCCTGTACTCAAGGTCCGTCTTCTCTTCTTTAGTAAGAAGGTTGTCTCCACCTGCCGCCGTCATATCGACTATCTTCATCTTAGTCTCGACCTTGGCCTTAAGATTGATGTATTCATCGAGAGATATATCCGGCCAGAAGTTGACAAGCTGTATCTTCTCGTTTCTGCTTCCGATTCTGTCGATACGTCCGAAACGCTGGATAATCCTCACAGGATTCCAGTGGATATCATAATTGATGAGATAATCGCAGTCCTGGAGGTTCTGACCTTCAGATATACAGTCCGTACCTATCAATATGTCGATATCCTTCCCTTTGAGTTCGGCTATCGAATCTCTGTCCTTCGAAAGCGGCGAGAAACAAGTGAGAATGGAATTAAAGTTGGATGGAAGCTTCTCGACTGTAGTCTTTCCTTCAGTCGAGCCTGTGACAAGTGCTGTATTGAGATTGTACTTCTTCTTTATATATGAACCTATGTTCTCATAAAGATATTCGGCTGTATCTGCAAAAGCACTGAAGATGATTATCTTCTTGTTGTCCCCGTTTATCGGGTTATTTATCTTCTTCTCGATTACTTCGATGAGGGTTGTCAGCTTCTTGTCATATTCCGGTGTTATATCATCAACCATGCTGATAAGAAGGTCCAGGTTTTCAAGATCTTTACTGAGGCTTCTCTTCCACGAAAGGTAATCCATATCGGCAATATCAATCTGGACTTTCTTGCCTATCGTGAAAATATCATCGGCTTCCGCTGCCTCATCATCCATCTCACTGACAGCAGACATATCAGTAAGGTTGACAACCTTTGATGCTTTGTTTGTCTCATACCTGTTGATTGTATTTATAGTTTCACTGATTTGATCTCTCACTCTTTTGAGAGTAAGGTTGAACGAGTGAACAGAACTCTCCATCCTCTTGAGAAGATTAATCGCCATCAATCGCCTTATGCCCTGCTCTCGGTTTGCCTGGTTGATAGCCTTTCCCACAACATTGACATCGTAGATATCTGAATACTTTGCAACCTTCGAGGGAAGAATAAACCTTGTAGGTGTATAAATAGTAAGGTCAAGCCTTATCAGGATGTCAAAGATTTCGTTATATGTGATGGCTGCATTCTTATCCGTCAGATTCGGATTAAATGAAAGAGGAGCCAGTCTTGTCGGGAACTTTCCAATCTCCCCAGTATCATAATACTTCTCGATGTTCTTCCTGGATCTTGCAATTGTCACAGAGTCAAGAACCTCAAAGAAATCAAAGTCCAGCATGGATAGAAGATTCTGTGTTGTCCGCTCCTCCTGAGGAAACTTACTCCACCTGTTGAATACAGACTGAGCGTTGCGGAAGATATCATCAATTGGCCGTGAAGTATTAAGTTTATCATCTATGAGAGAAGAATCTCCCTCATAAGCAAGTCTCAGCTGATTTTTGAGGTCTGTAAACTTGTTATTGACCGGAGTTGCACTGAGCATCAGAACCTTAGTCTTAACCCCGCTCTTGATAACCCTCTGCATCAATATTTCATATCTGTTGAACTTGTCTTCCTCTCCTGTTGTATCGAGCCTTCCGCCATTACGAAAGTTATGGGACTCGTCTATGACAACAAGGTCATAGTTCCCCCAGTTCAACCTTGAGAGGTCAAGATTTCCGGAGTATCCGCTTTTTCTGCTGAGATCCGTGTGAAAGAGAACATCATACCTGAGCCTGTCTTCGGCAATAGGGTTATTTTTGTAGTTCGCTTTATATGATGTCCAGTTATCTGACAGCTTCTTCGGACATAACACAAGAACCGATTTATTCCTACCCTCATAATATTTGATTACAGACAAAGCCGTGAACGTCTTACCAAGTCCTACACTGTCGGCAAGTATGCAGCCATTGTACTTCTCAAGCTTATTTATGATTGCCAAAGCCGCATCTTTCTGAAAGTTGTAGAGCATGTTCCAGATTTTGCTGTTCTTGAAGCCGGTTGCTTCATTAGGCAGCACATCTTCCGATATATCTTCAAGAAATTCATTAAAGATGTTATACAGCGTCACATAGTAAATGAATTCCGGGGAGTTTTCCGAATATGTTGTCGTCAGGTTTGCCAACACCTCGTCCGTCACATCTTGTAGCTTCTCCTTATCATTCCAAAGCCCCTTGAAGATATTAATAAACTTAGTCGATTCCTGTACGGTATATTCATTTATGAAAGTGAATGCATCCTTCCCCTTCTCGGATCCGAGTTCTACTGTCGAAAAGCCGTTGACGGGATAGAAGGCCTCATCATTCACTGTTATAAATCCGGGGATATTATCTTTTGAGATATTTGACTTGAATGTCACCTTACTTCTTATCCAATCCGCACACTCTTTTGCAATCGCCTTCTGAGAGAGTTCATTACGAAGTCTTATCTCAAATTCCGAGCCGTATAGACTTCTCTCTCTTCCTAGTCTTGGAATGAAGAACTCCCTTTTCTCTTTAGGCGTTTTCTCCGTGACAAACGTAGGAGATGTAAAGATAAAGTTGAGCTTATCAACGTCTTCAAGTTCTTCCTTAAGTTCCTGAAAAGCATATATAGAGAAGTATGCAGCAGCAATATTCACTACTGAATTTGCTTGCATTTTCTTCTTAAGCTCGTTCTTGAGTGTAATATTGACGTTGTCAATAAAATCCATCGAATCTCCCCTACGATGTTGTCATTGTACCCCATTTTGATATTGACAGAAAAGAAATATCTCTCTTCAAGATTTGCTTTCAAAATTGTTTTTTTAAATTAGTCCAATATTTCTAGGCTGTACTAAAACCCTAAAGTTTAAGACTCTATTCTGTTCTGCGACAGCCTAATTGATAATATCAAGAGGCTATGTTGCATAGTGATAATTCTATCTGTTA
>CAVFXW010000061.1:0-11779 GCA_963626675.1 Clostridium sp. CAG:452
GACAGGAAAGATTGATTAAAAAGATGATGGAATATGAGCGTGAAGAAGGAGAGGCTAAAGGAATGATTAGGACACTTCTAGAATTCATTAAAGATGGCCTTATAAGTGAAGACACGGCTGCCGCGAAGGCGAATATGAGTCTTGAAGATTTCAGAAAGGCTCAAGCACTCTATTCTAATTGAATTGAAAATTCGACAATAGAAAGATAGAACCGTTCCTCCTTTATAGAAGGGAGGAATTTTTTCTGACATATAAATGATGCTCTCTTATATATGTCAATACTCTTTCCGACGATAAACTCCATATATAGAAAGATAAAGAGTTTATCATAAAAAGGAGTTTTGAAAGATATGAATGTTGTTTTCTGAAAGCACAATTTGAAATAGTATTAGACAATGCAAGAAGAAAGAAGATGGCTCTTTTTTGATATAGGCTCGACACTCGTGGACGAGAGTAAAGCATACGACGCTCATAGAGATATGATGCTTTTTGAAAGTGGAATAACTAGAGAAGAATTCAATGAAAAGAGAATGGAATTCTATAAAAAGGGAAAGGACGGAAACAGTGGTGCCAAAGAATACTTTTCTCTTCCTGATAAGAGTTGGCCAAGCGAGGAGGAAAAAGTATATCCCGATGCGTATGAGACGCTCTTATATTTGAAAGGAAGAGGCTTCTTTCTTGGAATAATTGCCAATCAGCCAAAGGGAACTCTACATAGGCTCGAGGAATACGGTTTAAGAGAGTTCTTTTCTGTGATCGAATCTTCTTTTGAATGTGGACTGAGTAAACCTGATGAGCGTATATATAAGGAGGCGCTCATAAAAGCAGGGATCACGCCAGAAAAAGCATATATGATAGGCGATAGATTAGATAACGATATGCTGCCTTCCCATAAGCTTGGCTTTAAGACAATATGGATCCGTTCTGGTATGTGGAAATATGTAGAGGAAGAATATTTGCCCTCTTATGTGGATTATACGATAAATACGCTTTCAGAGCTTAAGGTTATTTTTTCATAAAAAATTTGATAATTATTGCAAAATGTTCCAATGCCATTCAAAATTAAGAATAGGTTTTGTTTTCAAGACATATAATAATTAAGGAGAGAAAAGAAATATGAAGAAATATTTAGTCGCTCTTACTGCGCTCCTTCTTTCTCTTGTTCTAATTGTATCCTGTGGTGGAAAAGGTGAAAGCACATCCACTTCTTCAACGGGAAAGACAGAAGAGAAAGTTGTAGAAACAGCTGGTACTGCTACAGACACTGGAAGCGTCAAATCTGCTGCCATTGAAGAAAACGTCAAATACAAAGATACCATCATCATCGGTGTTGCTAACGACATTACAACGCTTGATCCTCAAGGTTCTAATACAGACGCAAACATGATGGCGTTCTATTTGACACATGAGACACTTGTCGATATTGACCCAGATACAGGAGAGGTCATCCCGGCCTTAGCAGAGAGCTGGACAGTATCTGACGACGGATGCACATTTGTCTTCACTCTTCCTTCCGATGCAACATTCACAGATGGAACAAAGTTGACAGCTGAAGATGTTAAATATACATATGAGAAAGCAAAGACATCGTCTTTTGCAAAGATGAAGGTCAACGACATTGCTTCTATCGAAGTTCTTGATGATACACATATCAAGATCGTTCTCAGTAAGGCTAACCAGGACTGGATTACACTTATGGCTCATAGGGGCATGTCAATCCTTTCTAAGAGTGCTTGTGAGAAAGATGAGAAGACAGGACCGTACCTAGGAACAGGTATGTTCTCTCTTGAGAGTTGGGTTCCCGGTGACTATGTATCATTCGTAAGATATGATGGTTACAGAAAGGGTGCAGCTCCTACAAGAAGAATTGTTTTCAAACTTTACAAGGAAGCATCTACAAGACTTATTGCTCTCCAGACTGGAGAAATTGATGTATGTATCGACCCATCAACAACAGACCTCGAGAGAATCAAGAGTGATTCTAAACTAGAGCTTGTTCAGACTCCTGATGTTGTTCTTCTCTACATCCCAATGCAGATGGAGAAGCCGGGCTTGGATAACGTACACGTAAGAAAAGCTCTCGCATATTGTGCAGATAAAGAAAGCATGATTATTGCTGGTAAGGATGGACTAGGAACAGTTCACAACAACTACATCAACCGTGGCCAATTTGGTCTCAATCCTAATATCCACGTATATGAATACAACCTAGAGAAGGCTAAGGAAGAACTTGCTCTCTCTGGATATAAGCCGGGCGAGCTTACATTCCATATTATGGTTGATAAGGAATTCAAGAAGACAATGGCTCTTATCTTCCAGCAGTCATGTGCTCAAATTGGCATTAACATTGTCCTCGAGGAGATGGAGACAGCTGCTCTCAAGGGTAAGCTAAATGATAAAGCTCTCGACTATGAACTCTGTATCTATCAGTTCACAGACGATCTCGGCCCTGACTACACACTGCGTAACCAATGTGGTTCAACACTTGGAGAGAACGGTGTCAGAGTTAAGAACGGTTCTAACAGACCTAACATGAAGGATGCTACATACGACGCAATGGTCGACGCAGCACTTGTTGAGACCAATACAGAGAAGAGAAGACAGATGTACTACGATATCGAGAATTACCTTGATGAAGTATGTCCTCTCATCCCAATCTGTACATCTTATATCAATATTGGTGTTAAGAAGGGACTCGCAGGAGCTGTATGGAAGCCAGATGCTAAGCACGACTTCAGATACATCGCACTTCCTGAAGCATAATGGATAAGGTAGCGCAGGGCATTTGCTCTGCGTTACTCTTGAAAAAGGAGTATATATGCATCGCTATATTATCAAGCGATTGATAATGCTTATTCCTGTTCTTTTAGGGGTAGCATTTATTATTTTTGCTATTATGAATGTTGCAGAAGGTGACCCGGTATATTCCGTTGCTGGTCCTGATGCTACAGAAGAAGAGCTTGATGCTCTAAGAGAAGAGATGGGGCTTAATGGCTCATTGATTGAAAGATATTTCAGATATATCGGAAAACTATTAAGAGGAAATCTCGGTACAAGCTATATAAGTCAGATGGATGTAATGCAACTCTATCTTCAGCGCCTTCCGAATACGCTTAGGCTTGCATCTCTGGCAATGGTTGTAGCTGTTTTGATGTCTGTTCCACTCGGAATAATTGCAGCTGTCAATCAGAATTCCTGGAAAGATACACTAGCAATGATTCTTGCACTCATAGGACTATCAATGCCTAACTTCTGGCTTGGATTATTGTTGATGCTTCTCTTTTCGCTCAAACTCGGTTGGTTCCCATCCGGAGGAAGTGAAGGAGCTTTAAGTGTAGTACTTCCTGCTATAACGGTAGGGGTTGGACTGGCTGCTCTTCTTACAAGAACTACAAGATCAAGTATGCTTGATGTTTTAAGACAGGATTATCTTAGGACAGCACGTGCTAAGGGTGTTTCGGAAAGGAAGGTGGTCATGCACCATGCTCTTAGAAATGCTCTTATCCCGATCATTACAATTTTCGGTGTTCAGTTCTCCAACGTCCTTGGCGGCTCGGTTTTGGCTGAGACAGTCTTTGCTTGGCCGGGAGTCGGAAGACTTGTAGTTGATGCAATCGACCAAAGAGATATCCCGACTGTAACTGGAGCTTTGATCATGACGACAATGCTTGTTACTGTCGTCAATCTCGTAGTCGATATCGTATATGCTTATGTTGATCCTCGTATCAAGGCACAATACACGAAGTAGGAGCGTCTATGGCAGAAGATAATGTAAGAGCCTCGAAGCTCTATAAGAAAAGAAGTACGCTCACACTTGCATGGCACCAATTAAGGCGCAACAAGGGTGCAATAATGGGTCTTGTACTACTTTTGTTGATTATAATAGGAGCGCTTATAGCTCCGATTGTCTACGATTACAATACCGATGTAATCGGAATGAATGTTAGAGAGAGAATGCAAGGGCCATCTTTAAAGCACATATGTGGTACAGATGAGCTCGGACGTGATATTTTCGCCCGCATCGTATATGGCGCAAGATATTCTCTTGCTGTAGGTGTCGTTGCAGTTCTCATTGCTCTTGTTGTCGGTGTAATTTTAGGATCCGCAGCTGGTTATATCGGTGGGGTATTCGAGAACGTAGTCATGCGTATTTGTGATATTTTCTCATCTATTCCGTCTGTTTTGATGGCGATTGCGGTAGTATCGGCACTTGGAAAGAGCACTCTGAATCTCATGATAGCTGTAGGTATTGCCTCCACGGCGCCTTTTGTCCGTGTTGCAAGAGCTGCAGTTCTTGTTGTAAGAGGCGAAGAGTATGTTGAAGCTGCTCGTGCAATTGGACAGCCTGACTGGAAGATAGTACTTGTACATATCATCCCGAATTGTCTATCGCAGATTATTGTTCAGGCAACTCTCCGTGTCGGTTCTGCAATCATTTCGGCAGCACAGCTTTCGTTCTTGGGACTGGGAGTTCCAGCTCCAGCTCCAGAATGGGGAAGTATGCTCTCAGCTGGAAGACTTTATATAAGAGACTACAGCTATATGACACTCTTCCCGGGCATTGCAATTATGATTACAGTTCTCTCTCTTAACCTTCTTGGTGACGGTTTAAGAGACGCACTGGATCCGAAACTTAAACGATAGGAGGAGAATATGGAAGAAAAGGAAATATTGAACATAGAAGACCTCCGAGTCAGATTTGAGACGGAAGACGGCATTGTCTATGCTGTAAACGGTGTAAACCTTAAGCTTGGCTATAAAAAGACGCTTGGCCTTGTCGGAGAGACTGGAGCGGGTAAGACCACAACAGCTCTTGCCATGTTGCGTCTTGTACCAGATCCACCTGGAGTTGTTGAATGTAAGCGCCTCGAGATTGGTGGAAGGGATGTAAGAGACATTTCTCCGACAGAACTAGAACAGGTTAGAGGTAAGGAAATATCGATGATCTTCCAGGATCCGATGACTGCTCTCAACCCTGTATTTACAGTAGGTGAGCAGATAGCGGAGTCTATTGCAATCCACGAGCATTTAAACCATGAGGAGTCTCTCAAAAAAGCAGGCGACATGCTCGAACTTGTCGGTATCCCACGTGGACGAAGTAATGAGTATCCACATCAATTCTCAGGAGGAATGAAGCAGCGAGTCGTCATAGCGATAGCTCTTGCTTGTAACCCAAAGCTTTTGATTGCCGATGAGCCCACAACTGCTCTTGATGTAACAATACAGGCACAAGTGTTAGAGCTCATGAACGAGCTCAAAGAAAAATACAACACTTCGATGATCATGATTACTCATGACCTTGGAATTGTTGCAGAGGTCTGTGATGAAGTAGCGGTCATGTATGCCGGTCGTATTGTCGAGGAAGGCTCTCTTGAGGAAGTTTTCGGAGAGACAAGACATCCATATACGGAAGGGCTATTCAATTCTCTTCCCAATATCAAGAATAGAACTGCAAAGCTTAAACCTATACACGGTCTCATGCCCGATCCTACAGATCTTCCGAAAGGATGTGCATTCGCTCCAAGATGTAATTATGCAACACCGGAGTGCTCTGAAGCTGTTCCGGAGCTAAAGAATGTAGGAGGCACACATACTGTTGCATGCTCACGCTATGAAAGAGAGAGTGATTTCATTCTGGAGAGGAACAAGAAATGAGTGACAATATTCTAGAAGTAAAAAATCTTAAGAAATACTTTAAAACCTCCCGCGGGATGTTACACGCTGTTGATGACATCAACTTCACAATAGAAAGAGGAAAGACTCTCGGCCTTGTCGGAGAATCTGGATGTGGAAAAAGTACGACGGGGCGTGTAATATTACGTCTTCTCGAGCCTACATCTGGAGAGGTGATCTTTGAAGGAAAAGATGTAACAAAGCTCAATACGAGAGAGATGCGGCATATGAGAAAGGATATGCAAATCATCTTCCAGGACCCTTTCTCATCTCTAGATCCAAAGAAAACTGTCTCTCAGATAATTGCAGAGCCTATTAAGGAAAATAGGATCCTTACCGGTAAACATGCAATAGAGGATAGAGTTCTCGAGCTTATGGACACAGTAGGTCTTGCAGAGAGATACATCAACACATATCCGCATGAACTCGATGGAGGAAGAAGACAGAGAATAGGAATAGCACGTGCTCTTGCAATGGAGCCGAAGCTCATCATATGTGATGAACCTGTATCTGCACTCGATGTCTCTATCCAGGCACAGATACTTAATCTCTTGAAGGAGCTGCAAGAGAAGCTGGGGTTGACTTATATATTCATTACGCATGATTTATCTGTTGTAAACCACTTCTCGGATGATATCGCAGTAATGTATTTAGGGCAGATTGTTGAAAAAGCTCCCGCTGAGGAACTTTTTGCGAATCCAATTCATCCTTATACACAAGCTCTTCTTTCGGCAATTCCTATCCCGGAACTCGGACACAGAAGAGAGCGTGTTAAACTTAAGGGCGAGATCACAAGCCCGATAGAGCCTCCTGAAGAATGCAGGTTCGCTAAGCGCTGTCTTGAGTGTAGTGATGAAGTATGTCGCTCGTCGACTCCAAAGTTGATAGAGGTCTCCTCCAATCATTTTGTCGCTTGCCCTCTCAAGCAAAGAGAGAAAGGTTTTTAACTAGAAGGGACTCGATATAAGAGTCCCTTTAATATAAAATACCCACATGGTTAAGAAGTTCTTCCAAATTACTAGACACAGCGATAGAGAGATTACCTCATTCCTCAGAGAAAATAGAGAGAAGGGTTATTATCTAAAAACTGTCAAAGGAAACTTCTTCTATTTTGAGAAAAGAAAAGATGATAGAGATGTAATAGCACTCACACTCTATGTTCATGGAAGGGAGACCTCTACCGCCCTCCAGGTGAGTGAGGAACTCGTTTTTCTTCGCGATAAGGGATGGGACACAATATGTGTTGGTAGACAGGAGACAATCTCTGATAAGAGGCGCCATGTATATCTTAGATCGGAAGTAGAGAAGCCGGAAGAGATTATTTGGGACGAAAGAAGCGAAAAGAGTGCCCAGAAGCGGGGAAGAAGAAAGGCTATTTCAAATCTATTTCTCTGCATTCTCTTTCTTCTCTTCTTCTTTGTCCTTGTATCTGAAAGTCTCGTCTCTGTCGTCTCTTCTACGGGATATATCATATCTTTTTCACTTCTTTTTCTATTTCTTTTGGTATCATGTGTATATTCAATCCGTTCTTTTGTAGAAGTGTTCTCCAAAAAAGAAGTGAAGAGATTGCTCGATAAAGCAACAAGGATTGTCTTTTATTTTCTCATTGCCTTCGCTCTTTTTCTTCTCCTCGATTCATTTCTTTCAGAGAAAAAGAGTTCAGAGCGCATAAAGATCGGCTCTTCCACATATAAGCTTTATTCTGATGATATTCCACTCACCCTAGAAGACCTCGGTGCATCCACAGACGGGAAATACAGGACAACGATAAAGACAGAATCAAAGTCATTCATTGCTCAATATTCAACATATTTTGATGAATCCTTCGGGGTAGAAGAAGGAGAGAGTGTTTATGATAAAGCGGTAAGAGAGGAGGTTTCGTATATAAGCTATTCTATCTTTAGAGCAGAGAATGATAAACTGAGGCGCATTATCGAAGACGAAATCTTTCCTTACACTAATGCAGAAGCTTTCTTTTTAAGCGGGGCTGATGAAGCATTTAGATACGGAAACAACATTCTCATAAGAAAAGGTAAGTCGATTATGGTTATAAGAGCCGGCTTCAAGCTAAGTGAAGATGCCTCTTCTCTTCTTCTTTCTCTACTCGAAGACTGAGAAACAGATTTCAAGCCAACACATTTTCAGTTTATATCAAGATAAGTTTCTTCTTTTGTTTTCGCTACTTCTTTGTCTTCACCTCTGGGAGCATGCCCACAATAAAGAGAATAGAGATAAGACAAACAAGAAAAGGACAGAATGACTTCTTCAAAAGAGGCTATCTACATCATTGGAAGAGATAAGAAAGGCAAAACACCTCTAATAATATGGAGACTAAATATTGTTATCTAAATGGAACAAATCTAAAATTTAACTTGTGATTTGTTCTATTTTCTAATATTATCTAACTCATGAAGTATATAGAACGTGAGATGAAGGCAACACTATTAAAATACGCAGAAAGTTTTCCTATTGTTACAATATTAGGACCAAGGCAATCCGGAAAAACAACATTAGCAAAAGCAGCTTTTTCATCCTACGGATATGTAAATCTAGAAGATCCAGAAATCTTTAATTTTGCGATGAGTGATATAAACGGATTTTTTGAAACATTTAAAACCCCATTAATTATTGATGAGATTCAAAGAGTTCCACAAATCGTAAATAAGATACAAACAATAGTTGATACTTCAAACGAAAATGGAATGTTTATCCTAACAGGAAGTTTTCAACAAGCATTAAAGTCATCTATTTCACAATCGTTGGCAGGAAGGACGGCTATACTTAATTTGTTGCCTCTTTCAATATGGGAACTAGAGAATGTAGGTATAGAAAGAGAAAGAGATGACTTAATTTTTCAAGGTTTTATGCCAAGGCTCTACGCTCAGCATCAAGATGTTAACATGCTCTATTCTGCATACTTTCAAACTTATATTGAAAAAGATGTCCAAACAATATTGAACGTACACTCAAAATGGCTGTTTGAGAAATTCATTAGACTCTTGGCTGGTAGAATTGGACAAGTTGTCAACTTTGATAGTCTTGCTAATGATGTTGGTGTCTCTGCGCCTACAATTCAGTCGTGGCTATCGATTCTTGAGTCTTCGTACGTCATATTTAAGGTTGAACCTTACTTTCAAAATTTTACAAAGCGGTTAGTCAAATCGCCTAAAATATATTTCATGGATACGGGTCTTCTATGTTATCTTCTTGGGATTCACGATGTAACACAGGTTTCTAGGGATCCATTAATCGGAAATCTTTTTGAAAACATGGTAATGCTTGAAATCTTAAAAACTCATTACAATTGTGGTAAAGAAAAGAATCTATTTTATTTTAGAGACAGCAAAGGATTTGAAATCGATGCTATAGTACCAATAGCAGAGAGAGGTTTTATGCCAATAGAGGTTAAATCGTCCAAGACTTTCTCAACTGATTTTACAGTAAATCTTAGAAAGATATGTAACATCACTAGCCAAGCAACCGAGCCGACTGTAGTTTATTCTGGAAGTTTAGAAGGGGTATCTAATTCTGTTAAATTTATTAACTTTAAGAATCTGAATACCATTATAAAGCTTAAATCTGGCTCTTCGGGGACTCAATCTAATACTTTCGTAGGTGCTAGATGAATTCCTACCTCCTTTTTTATCAAGTTTTCTTCCAATATTCAATTGAACTTCAGCATAAGAACAACGCAATGGACAAATAGATGCGCTAATTAGAGACAAAATTAGACAGCATTAACAGGCAATAAAAAAGGAAGACATAACGTCTTCCAGATATATTTCATCGCCCTCTAATGAAGACGCTAAGGTACGAGACCAAGAGGATTCGAACCTCCGACCCTCAGTTCCGCAAACTGATGCTCTATCCAGCTGAGCTATAGTCTCAATTCAACAAAAGAATAATGGACCTTTTTTGGCTTTTATTCTAGTAGTTGGCTCTCAATTTTTAACTTAACCCTTGAAGAGTGTAAGAAATGCTATGACAACACCAGCGCATCCCTCTCCTCCGAGAAGACCGGATGATATAAGGCTCTCCTTCTCTTTTAGGGTTTTGAAGTTGCATTTTCTTACTATAAAGCTTATGAGAGCGCCTAGCCCTACTGCAACAGTTATATATGTTCCGAGATACATTCCGAGTCCTAGAGCAGAAGCGGGAAGATTGAAAAATGTTAGAAGTGCACCGAAGGCAACACCAAGGAAGAAAGCTCTGGGGTTATCGAGTCCCCCAGAGAGCGCTGCAACAGCTTTTGCTTGCGGAGAGGGCATCTCTGGACTACCGAATGTGAATGCATCCTTCATAATGAAGAGAACAAGTGTTGCAAGTATAGCTCCGATTATTCCTCCTATGGCTTCTGCCTTCATCTGGTCCTTTGGATTATTTCCTATAAGGGATCCCGATTTGAAATCATTCATTACGTCTCCACCAAGGCCACATGCAACAGCAACAGTTGCAGCAAGTGTGAATTGAGATGTAAGTCCTGTTTTACATATTGCTCCGACAGCAAGAAGAACAAGGATCGCAAATACCTCCATTGGATTAATTCCAGTCTGCCCGGTGAGCATACTCGAGAGGTATGTTGCAACAGCGGCTCCCGCTACTGTGAGGAGGCTTTCGATAAGTGTGAGCTCTGTCAAAAGTGAAAGTACCAAGACAGAGAAAGCGAGAGATAATAAGACCAGCGTTATCGTTTTTTTCTCTGTCTTTGAGTCTGTTTTCTTCTTTTTCTTCTTAAAAAGGGAATAGAGCGCTTTAATCAGGATTGCAAAGCCCGTACCTATCATGATACCGAGTCCCATGGAGGATCGGAAGGAGTCTGCACTCTCCATTGTTTTAAAGAGGCCAGTAGAAAGTCCTATCGGAGTGAGCACAAAGTAACCTAATACCATCCCTAGTACCCAGAAGAATGCAAGAAGAGGTCCGATTATGACACCGATTGATAGTGCCATTGGGGAGACGTAGAGTGTGAGAGACGGAAAAAGAGCTGAACCATTAAAGAGTGTAAGTATTGATGGGATTTTTCCCAGGTAATCCCTTACGAATGCAAAGATTCCCGATAATCCGAGAGAAGAAAAGAGCCAAGGCGAGCTCTTCTTATCTTTTTCTGTCATCAATGTATTGTACGCTGCCTCTCCTATAGGATAAGGAAGCTTTTGTTCTTCAATAAGGGAAGGCCTATATAGATATGTAAAGAGAGTGCCGAGTACGGCTCCGACTATACTTGCTGTCATGACAGATAAGAGGCTTATCGCATTACTTTCATCGAGCATCCATAGCCCGGGAATTGTGAATGCCAGTCCCCCTGCAACCATGCTTCCCGCGCTCATAAGAGTATGAGTTGTGTTTATTTCCGAAAGAGTCGAGTTCTTTGCTCTTCTGAGACAAGTCATCGAGAGTACTGTTACAAATACTGTAGGCCAGGGAAGTGCACCGGCTTTGAGTGCAACGTACATGGATGAGGCCGTAATGAATACTAGGCCGAATATGCCGAGGATAACACCTCTCACCGTTAAAGAAGATTCTTTATTCATAGCGCATTATTGTTGCAGAAATAAAGGAAACTTTGAACTCATTTTTCAGTCAGAAAAATAGATTAATGATAAATATTATCAAAAGGCAATGAAGTAAGAGTGCACTATTTCTATAGGACGGGTGGGAATATTACTTTGGTTGGCGGTATGATTCTTTTCCTTCCATTGAGGAAGTATAACCAAAAGAAAAGAAGGACAGAGGAAATGGAAAAAGAGTAATATTGAGATATGACGAGAGAAGATTTAATTGAAGCATTGAAGAGAAGTTCATTCAGGGAATGTGAGACGGAAGAGGAATATTCAATTTACGAAAAGGATGGAATCTATCTGTTTCTACTTGATTCATCGCTTAGAGACGCTTATTACAACCCCTCATGGAGTATTGATTATCAAGATATTAAACTCCTACGGATAAGAAAAGGATATGTTGAGATAGAGAGAAAGGACGGTTCCTCGGTTTCATTATCTACGGATGAGGAAATAGAGATAGAATGTATGGGTTAGACTGGGGTTTTTTAGGAAAAAAGCGGGAATCCTCGGTAATTCAATTACAGAGATGAAAGCGTTTTATTTGT
>CAVFXW010000062.1:0-3247 GCA_963626675.1 Clostridium sp. CAG:452
TACGACCTCCGGGTTATGAGCCCGACGAGCTGCCAACTGCTCTACCCTGCGTCGACTAACTGAAAAAATATACTCAATCATGAAACACTTGTCAACACCTCGAAATGGAATAAAATATAGCCATGGAAGCAAACAAAAGAAAAGTAATGCATATAAGAGTAAAAACACTCCTTAAGAATCTGGAAGCAAATAACTTTCAAGCAGCCTTTACAGATACAAAAGAAGAGGCTTTAAAACTTATAAAAACAATGATTCCCGAAGGGTCCTACACAGCTAGCGGCGGCTCTGTGACACTCCTCGAGAGTGGCATAATGGACTACCTCAAGAGCCACACCGACTACCATGAAGATAGAAGAGACGCATATAACGCCGAATTTTATCTAGCCTCAGCTAATGCAATTACCGACCGTGGGGAGATATATGAAGTTGACGGAAGAAGCAATCGCATAAGTGCTATTTCCTTCGGCCCGGAGAAGGTAATATTGGTAATTGGAATAAACAAGCTCGTTTCGTCTCTAAGAGAAGCTGTCGAAAGAGTTAAGAATATCGCTTCCCCCATAAATGCAATAAGACTTGCAAGAGAGACCCCATGTGTAAAGCTTGGAAAGTGCATATCTCCTCTATACAGTGAGGACCATATCTTTGCAGAAGGATGCCTCACTAGTGGCTGTATATGCTCTAATGCCCTCATTATGCGGCACCAGACAGTGAAAGACAGAATAACAGTAATAATAGTTGGAGAGGAACTCGGATATTAAATAAGATAACCCATTCCACTATTAAGGGAATCTCAATATTCCACATTCTCCAGGTACCTTCTTAAGGCACATAAAATGAGGGAATGTGGGATTATTATCCACTCTTAAACTTAATTCCAGTTGTTATATAGATGGTATACCCACACTTTATGATAATTCTATCCCCCTCAATCCTAAGAGTCGAAGCATCTAAAACCTTCTTAAGCCGTTATCCAACCAAAATAGGCTCCTCTGACAAATACGAATGCTGATGACTCTGAAGTATTGATGATTCTCAAGACTTTATGGTATTGGTGGCTCTGGAGAAGTACAGGAAGAATCTTATGTTCTTGATTAGTATATACACCAGTTGAGTCAAGAAGAGTTGCGTTCTTATGCATTGTCTCAACTACTGACCAAGAATCTCATCCATCTGATCAGATACGCCATAGTCAGCCTTACTTCTTTTTGTTCCGAAGATTGTTAGCATGTAGCTTGCCATATAAGACGAGCATGCCATACCTATTATGAAGAGAAGCATCGAAAGAGTCACAAAAAACCGAAGCACCGTCAACTAGTGAACCCAAGAAAAATGAGATTGTTCCGACAGTAAGCGGTGTATAGTGAGCGACCGACTGTGAGATTGAAATCTCTCCCACAGGTAATGCGTCCCGCCTTCATCATTATTTTGATACCACTACCGAGAAATACGATGCCAAAGAATGCGCATAAAAGTACATATGTAGGGATACTTTCATCCAATATCCCATTGTACTTTATAATACTCCCGATAGCCGAAATCCAGAATGAAAGAAGAGATGACCGACAAGAGCTTTGAGTCCGTATTTTACTCCAAATATCGCCATGCCAACTACAATTAATGGGATATTACACAGAGCGGTGTTAGGGCAAGGCGAAAATAAAGAGATTGTAGAGTATATTCGCAACCCCCTCAGCCCCACCGCTTGTGATTTTTGCCGATGTATAGAAGACAGCAATGCCGAATGCTGCCATAAAAGGCCCGACGACGATGTATATGATATATACGCATTGTAGATAAGTAAGAGGATCACCTAGATAATATTAATATCTATGCTTCTGCACTTTTTTCTGCACTTCTCCATATCGCCTCAGTAAGAACAGAAACGCGTTTGAGTGCATTATCTGTCTCATGTGTATAGCGGTCATTAACCCTCTCGCTTTTGTGTCCTAGAACAAGCATTCTGTCTTCTTGTGATATATTCTCATCGCGTCCGATAGTAGAGAATGTATGGCGAAGAGAGTGAAATGTAATATTCCTGCGCTTCCTCTCCTCTTTTGTTATACCGATAGATTCAAGAAGGTCATAAAATACATTTCTAAGTGTCGGAACGGAGATATATTCCTTACAGTTCTCCCTTGAGGCAAGGATAACCCCAGAAGAAGATGCATTGGAAATGAGAGACAAGGCAAGCTCAGAGTTGATGAGAACGGCCCTCTCATACTTTCCTTTTGTGCTCTTAAGGCCACTCAGGTATGCAACGGAGTGTCTAATAAGGATCTTATGAAACCCTTCTTTAGATGATGGGATAATATCTTCCGTCCTGAGGGCTCTTATTTCCGATATCCTCATTCCAGTGCAAAGAGCAAGAAGAACTCCATAGTAATAAGAAGAAAAGAGCGAATTCTTCTTACTCTCGAGTTTCTCTCTTAAAGCCATAAGCTCTTTTTTCTCCAACACTCCCCTTTCTTTCTCTGCCCAATTAACCTTTAGTAGCTTATCTGAGGGATTCGAGGAAATCTTACCTAGTCTCACGGCTTCCTTCAAAGGAAGGGAGAATGAGTATATGATAATGGAAACCGTCCGAGAGCTCTTCGTCTTATAAAGCTCCTTCACAATACGATCAAGGGTAGAAACAGTGACCTCTGTCAGCTCTAAACCTTTCGGAAGAAGAGGCTCTACATTCTTCTCGAAGTTCTTCTTCATGTTATATGCGTACTCCTTTCCGATAGAGCCTTCTCTTATATTGTTCTTAAGACGTATATATTCAGACTTATCCCAATCCCAGAAATCTTTACACCAAGAAGAAAACAAAACGGATTGAGAAGAAAGAATACCCTTCTCGAGAGCTTTGGATGCGATTATAGCGGCGTCCTCCTTCCTCTCCGTCTTCTCGAAATCCATTATTCCGAGCCTTTCCTTCAGTGAGTCGATACTCTTAGCATTTCCAGCCTTCCCCGTCTCCTTATCGAGAAAACATACATACCAATAGTCCCCACCTTTCTTGTGCCTCTTATATAGATAATACGCTCTTCTGTGTGCCACAGCATTCCTCCTTTATGCACTCAAATATGCACTCATGAATTATTTAATCTAATTACCAGAATTGAAAATAATTCCATCTCTAATAAAGATAGATAATTAGAACTCTCAATTATCTAGAGAAACATCAACAAGATAAAGCCTTCATCAATAGAGGAAATAATGAAAAAAATCCTTACAATCGCATTAGTTGCAATCCTCGCAGCAA
>CAVFXW010000063.1:0-6207 GCA_963626675.1 Clostridium sp. CAG:452
AAAGATTTATTAGTCTAGTAATTATGCAACCCTAGAGAGAGGATTCCTTCTCTCGACAAAAAATAGTTCGTACTCTAGACATACGACAAGAGATATGCTAGTGTAAGTCTAACGGGATTTGAACTTCTGCTTGCAGCCGTATCTGCTAAAGGAAGAACCGGACCTGTAATGGTCTTTTTCTTTTTTTAAAGCAGCTATTTCTATTCCCTCTAACTAAAACTAAGGATGTGGATTTATATCCAACTTGCCGGCATCCCGAAAAAAAAAGCGGCTAAAAGGAGACAAAGTGTCAAGTAACATCATTCTTAACATTCCGCACGCATCGACTGTTCTTCCACGGGAAGATATTCCTTCACCTTATCAGGAATCGGGGGGATTGGCATATTGGAACTGGGGAGGAAGACAAAAAGTCATGGGAGAAACCATGAAAAGATACCAGGATGAACTTCCATATATGACAGACTGGTATACAGATGAGCTCTTCGTAAACGGAATAGGAAAACCTTTAATTGCACCGGTATCTAGACTTCTATGCGATGTGGAGAGACTCAAAGATGACATGAAGGAGGAGATGAGTACTGTTGGTATGGGAATCTGCTATACACAGACGCATAACCTCGAAATTCTTGCCAATTTTAAGTTCTCCCACAAACTAGAGATGATAAGAAAATACTATGATCCTTATCATCAGGCGCTCAAAAGCTACGTCAAGCAAGCTTTCGATGAGCATAAGTGTGTTCTTATACTTGATTGTCATTCATTCAGTAATGTGTCATATAAATGTGACCAGAATTTCAAGCATGAACGACCAGATATATGTATCGGAACAGCCGTTTCTCATACACCGGAGGAATTAACAAATAGTCTTACCTCTTATTTTCAAAGCTTGGGTTACTCTGTGAAACTAGACTACCCGTTCTCCGGAACAATTATTCCTGAGGGATATGAAACGAATTTTAATCTCTTTTCCATAATGATTGAAATCAATCGTTCTCTTTACCTAGACATGAATGCGAAGGATGTAAAAAAGAAGGAAGAAGAATTCATACGCCTTAAAAATCAAATACATGAGGCGGAGAATATTATCGCATCCTTTGTTGACCAAAAATGCCGGGAAGCAGAAAAAAGAGAAGAGAAAATCAAAAAGCTGAAAGAGAGTGGAAGTGAATCTGATAAACTTCTAGCATCCCTCTCAGAGCCTGAAGGCTACATAGAGAAAGTCAATGCAATGAGAAATGCACCTAAAAAGAAAACAGATGTCGATAACGAAGAACCAGATAAAGAATAAGATTTAAATATGCACCGGAAATCCGGTGCATATACTAGGTTAATTGAAAGCCTTTGTAAGAGCGGATGTAAACTCACCCGGGTCTTTTGGAAGAATTCCTTCCTGTAGAAGAGCCTGCCCTAAAAGAACGATAGACAAGGCCTTTGTCATCTCTTCGTCTGTGCTCTCTTCAATTTTCTTAACAAGAGCAGATTGAGGATTGATTTCAAGAATCGGCTTTACATCCTCAACCGGTCCTCCCATCTGCTTCATAAATCTCTGCATCTCAAGCGAGGGATCATTCTCATCAAGAATTACAGAAGAGGGAGCGTCTCCCAAGCGTGACGAGACGACTACTTTCTTAACTCTCTCTCCAAGAGAAGCGGAGATCTTATCAGCTAGAGGGCTCTTTTCCTCATTGGCTTTCTTTTCCTCATCTGTCGAAATTTCATCAATGACATCAGAGCGATTTATAGCCTTTAGAGGAATCTTGTCATATTCATAGACTGAGTTGATAACAAGTTCGTCGATATCTTCATCAAGAATCAACACCTCATATCCCTTACTCTTGAATGCCTGGCAAATCGGAGAAGCTTTCAAAATCTTCTCGTTTGCTCCTGAGATGTAGTAAATAGCCTTCTGGCCTTCCTTCATTCTCTCTTTGTATTCCTTGAGCGATACCCAGCCTTCTTTTTCAGATGAATGATATCTTACAATATCTAATAGAGCATCTCTATTTGCATAATCGGAATATAGACCTTCCTTAAGAGGCCTGTTGTATTGAGAAATGAACTTCTCGAAAAGTTCCGGATTATTCTCGCTGATCTTCTTGAATTCTGAAAGAAGTTTCTTCACAGAGCCGTTACGAATAGCCGCCATGATCTTATTCTCCTGGAGAATTTCTCTAGAGACATTAAGAGGAAGATCCTCGCTGTCGATAACACCACGAACAAATCTCAAATACGAAGGAAGAAGTGTCTTGTCATCATCTGTGATATAAACACGCTTAACATAGAGCTTCACACCCGGTTTATAGTCTGCATAGTTCATATCGAACGGAGCCTTCTGAGGGATGAAGAAAAGCGTTGTGTACTCTGTTGTTCCTTCAGCTTTCGTATGAATGTAGAATAGAGGATCCTCATAATCGGAATAATTGTTCTTGTAGAACTCCTTGTAGTCCTCATCCTTGAGGGAACTCTTATTTCTTCTCCAAAGTGCCGAGCATGAGTTAATCTGTTCGTTCTTATGCTCAACAGTCTTCTTGCTCTCACCCTTTTCATCCTTCTCGTCACTGTAATGAGTCTGGTCGTACTCAAGATATATAGGATAAGCAACATGATCAGAGTATTTCTTGATCAGACTTTCGAGAGTCCAACGTGTTGCGTAGGTCGAGTCATCATCGTTGAGATAGATCTTGACAGTTGTACCCTGTTCGCTCCTTTGAGCCTTCTCAATGGAATAACTTGTCTCGCCATTAGAGGACCAAAGCCATGCATCCTCCTCACCGGCCTTTCTCGATAGGACTTCGATTTTCTTTGCAACCATGAATGCAGAATAGAATCCTACACCGAACTGTCCGATTAGATTAGAGTCCTTCTTAGCCTCGTCTCCGAGAGACGCAAGGAACTTCTTCGTTCCACTCGATGCAATTGTTCCGAGATTCTCATTAAGGTCATTCTCATTCATTCCGATACCGTTATCACTGATTGAAAGAGTTCTCTCCCCCTCTTCAGTAAATGAAATCTGAATCTTCGGGTCAAAAGAATAACCTTTGAGAGATCCATCAGTTAGTGAGAGATACTTCAGCTTATCTATAGCATCCGATGCATTCGAAATTAATTCACGGACAAATATTTCCTTATTTGAATAAAGGGAATGGATTAATAGATGCAGAAGGTCCGCAACTTCTGTTTTAAACTTTTTGTTTGCCATATATGTTCTCCATTACGGTAAAAGATAATAATAGAGACTCGGAACGACAAGAAGAGTATTATCCTTTTCTCTACTCTTTGTGCTATAATAACGCCATGGATTTTTCAAAACCTGATAATGCAAGAAAAATAAACAGACTTAAAGTTCTCAACGCACTACGTAAAGAACCACTATCTAGAGCAGAGCTCTCGAGAGCACTCTCCATAAACAAGGTTTCTATATCTGAGATAATGGAAAGCCTTATAAATGAGGGCCTCGTGGAAAATAAAGAGAAGGACACGACAACCTCGGGTAGGCCTTCTACTAAACTCACAATAAGAAAGAACAACGGAAGAGTATTCTCTTTCGTATTCACCTCTCTTACTGTCACAGTAGCAGCGTCAAATCTACTGGGCAACATACTACGCTTTGAGCGCTTTCCTAGGGGAGCCGAAACATTAAATCAAATCAAATCTTTCTTAAAGAAGATGACACTCGACAGTCCAATTGTCTACGGAGTTACCGTCGTATCAAGAGAGAAGGAGCCGATAGAAAGATCTTTCTTTCCGTGGCCGGTAATATATTCATCTTTTTCTTCCGCCGAAGCGAGAGCTGAAATGGATGATGAAGAGAAGAAAAAGACTCTATTTCTCTCTTGGGGAGAGACAATTGAAGCTCAATACGAAAATACCTATATACCTACCTTTGGCCATATGAAGGTTTCATCCTCCGTTCTCTGCTCTTGTGGAGCAATCGGATGCTTAGAGGCAATTTGCTCGGGCCTTAGGCTCAAAGAGCTCACTGGAATTGGGAATATCAGAAAGCTCACAACCGATGAGAGCGGAATAAGAGCGCTAGAGGAGGCTTCAAAGCACATAGCTTTTGCACTCTCGGAGGCTGTGCAAGCAATAGGAGCGGAAAGAGTTGTAATCACAGGAGAGCTCTCTTCTCTGCCTAAATCAATCTATTCCTCCATCAATGACAACTTAAAAATGGCACTCCCCCCAGATAGAGAGAGTGTCACTGTTTACAAATCAACACATGGAGAGGCTTCAGCACTCGAAGGAGCAGGAATAATCGCACTCGACGAATTCTTCTACCATTCGGCACTGCTGAATAAGCTTAAATCGATAGAATCTACTCTCTGATATCTGCCGTAAAGACAAAATAGATAGGAAGCAGAAGTATATATAGTAGGAAGTAAATCGAAAATTCGCCAATTATGAGATAAGCGCCCAAAACTGAAAGAGCTGTAACAGCAAATGTAAAAGCAATTGCTAGCGCAACTCTAATCGGACCACGATTGAGACTTCTTACAACGGCAGCTATTATATATAAAAAGATAATAACAACAACGATAGCTACAATCTGAATGATAAGATCTTCTTTGTCCCTTCCTTCTTCGTCATAGACCGAAGAGTCAGATGCAGCTGTGAATTTCATTGTGCCTGTTGAAGTAGTATTTGATTCCCTCTTTGTCGGATTGTAGCCGTCGGTCCCTGTTTCCTTGGCATAGATAAGTTTTGCCTGTTCAACAGTGCTTTTTCCAAGATACTCCTCGATAGTCTCTTCATCATACTCTCCACTAACAAGAGCATTCTTTATACCTTCGTATCCTAGTTCTATAAAGATTGTTGTAAGAGCATTCTTTACATCTGTCTTTTCTTTAAGAAGAGTTTTGAAATCATTGGCAAGCATCGTGCCGTCTCCACCAAGGGAGGCAATGATCATGGCTTCTGGGTATGTCTCATCGAGAACTTTATTCACGACTTCTTCAAGGCCTTCTTCCTGGCGAAGAGCTTCAATTTCCTTCAAAAGCTCTTTGTCCCTCTTCTGGTACTCCTTGTAGATATCGTCTCCAAGATAACCCTGAACATCCACAATAGTATATGTTCCTTTATATACTTCGAGAATAACTTCGTCGATTCCGTCAGTCTCGTATAGCTTCTTGATCTCTTCTTCTGTCGTTTTGTTATATGTGCCACCGAGCTCGATGATTGTACGCTCAGTTCTATCAAAAGCGAACCTGGTAGAGCCACATGAAACAACCATGATAGATATAATAATAGTAATGCAAATTAATATTCTCTTACTCACATTAAACCCCAACGAAGAGGATTATAACAGAATATGAAATTAAATGATAGAAAAAAATACCGCGGGAATTAACCTGCGGCAACCTCCTTGTCCCCTTTTAGGGAGTTACGTAATAACGCAACAAGATGATTGTTTCACAGTTTCTCTATTCACGCAACTAAAAAATTAAACACTTGTATTGGAAAACAGCTGTTTTGTTCAAAGTTTTGTTATTGCACTTTGAAAAACCCACCATTATAATTTGTAGTACACGGTGCAAGACCGTTAAGAATTTTCATGGAGGAAATAAATGAAAAAAGTATTTTCAGTTCTTTTAGTACTCTGTCTTTCATTGTCTCTCTTTGCTCAGGGTGCAGCTGAAACACAGACAGCATCTAAAGCTCAGTATTCTATCGCAATGATAACAGACTCTGGTGACATCACTGACCAGTCATTCAACCAGTCCACATACGAAGCTTGCAAAGATTATGCAGCAGCACAGGGACTTAAGTTCCAGTACTACAAGCCGACAGGCGACTCAAATGAAGCTCGTTCAGCTTCCATCGAGAAGGCTATCGATGACGGATTTACAATCATCGTTATGCCAGGGTACCTCTTTGGACCATCAATTGCTGCAGTCGCTCCTGAATATCCTGATATTAAGTTCGTCGCTCTCGACGTTTCTGAAGGTGATGTCGGCGGATCTATTTCTAACGTTTACTGCATAGTTTACCAGGAAGAAATCGCAGGCTACCTCGCTGGATACGCAACAGTAGCTCTCGGATATACTAACCTCGGTTTCTGCGGTGGTATGGCTGTTCCAGCAGTTATCCGCTACGGCTACGGTTTTGTACAGGGCGCAGATGCAGCAGCAGCTAAGCTCGGAAAGAAGGGAACTATCCAGTACACATATGCTAACCAGTTCTTCGGAGATGCAGACATCACAGCAGCTA
>CAVFXW010000064.1:0-9834 GCA_963626675.1 Clostridium sp. CAG:452
ATAATCCTTGTTATCGATGCTGGCGACAGTCTCTAACAAAGCCTTTTATCTTTAGTCCTACTTTAGAATCCATTCAAACATATCAAAAACGCAAAAAGAAATGGCCCTACGCTGATAGAGCCACTTCGGTTTTGTAAGCTATATTTACTTTTTCAGATTGATAACAGAAGAGTCATAATCCTTTGGAGCATCATAGCCGAGGAAGTTCATTAGAGTTGCAGGTATGCTTGATATTCCGAGTCCTGTGTTGAGAGAAAGAGAATACTCTCCTTTATACTCCGGATCGTATATGATACACGGAACAAGGTTGAGAGAGTGACTCGTCTTAGGTTTGATTTCACCATTCTCCTTCATCTTTACAGAGCCGTCCTTAGCGTGCTCATACATATCATCTGCATTACCATGGTCTGCTGTAACGACCATAACACCACCAGAGTGCTCTATCGCATGCTTGAGTCTTCCGATCTGGAGATCCATAGCCTCCATAGAGCATACTACTGCTTCATATACACCGGTGTGTCCGACCATATCGCCATTAGGGAAGTTAAGCTTAATCAAATCCCATTTACCACTCTCAATCTCTTTTATAACCCTGTCTGTAATATCTGCACACTTCATCCAAGGTCTCTCCTCGAAAGGCACGATATCTGACGGTATTTCGACATACTCCTCGAGTTTATCATCAAACTTACCGGACTTGTTGCCATTGAAGAAATATGTAACATGGCCAAACTTCTGTGTTTCAGATATCGAGAACTGCTTCGTGTTTGATGCACAGAGATACTCAGCCATTGTCCTATCGATTGCCGGAGGAGATACAAGATATTGTGTAGGAATATGAAGATCTCCGTCATATTCCATCATGCCTGCATACTCGACATTCGGAACCCTCTTTCTGTCGAACTCCTTAAGAAGCTTCTCTTGGAAGGCGCGTGAAATTTCGATAGCGCGGTCGCCTCTGAAATTAAAAAGGATAACGGAATCTCCATCCTCTATTGTTCCGATTGGCTTTCCGTTCTCTGCAATGACAAATGGAGGAAGATCCTGATCAATTGCACCGGTTTCTGCTCTAAGAGTCTCTATTGCCTCGTGGGCAGACTTGAAATATCTTCCCTCTCCAAGAACATGTGTCTCCCAGCCTTTTCTCACCATATCCCAATTGGCATTGTATCTATCCATTGTTATAACCATTCTTCCACCGCCAGAAGCAATCTTTCCATCAAAAGTACCATCAGAAGAAAGTTCATTCAAAAACTCTGTAAAAGGATCAAAATACTCTAGAGCAGACATCTCTCCGACATCTCTTCCATCAAGAAGAGCATGTACTCTGACTCTCTTCACACCTTCCTTCTTCGCTTCCACAATCATTGCTTTGAGGTTGTTTATATGGGAATGAACGTTACCGTCGCTTAATAGTCCGATGAAGTGAAGGGTCGAGTTATTCTTCTTCACGTTCTCTACGAGTTTCTTCCAAGTATCACCCTGGAACATTTTTCCACTCTCTATACTAGATGCAACGAGCTTGGCACCCTGGTCAAAGACCCTTCCACATCCCATTGCATTGTGTCCGACCTCACTGTTTCCCATATCTTGATCTGTTGGCAGTCCAACAGCTGTTCCGTGAGCCTTGAGTTTTGTCCAAGGGCAAGATGCATATAACTTATCAAGATTCTGTGTAACGGCATTAGCTACAGCATCGCCTTCTTTGTACTTTCCAAAGCCTACGCCATCCATGATGACGAGCATGACCGGTCCTCTTCTCTTGATTATTCCATTTTTATTTAAAGGTTCAACCATATTTACTCCTTCGAGAATTTTCTCTTCTCTATTTTCTTTTTTTAAAATAATTCAGTCTAGTTTTTTTTCAAGGGACTTGTAGCTTCTTCGAGCCAAGGCTTTGTCTCTTCAAAGACATAGTCAATGAGCTGATCCTTAATCCAATGATGGTAGGCATCAATCTGTGCTATTTCTACGTCTGTAAGATATCTTACGTCAATGAGCTTCCTCTCATAAGGCACCATCGACAAGACCTCGAAATTATAGAATTCTCCAAACTCCCCAGTATTGTAGCTCTGTACAGCTATGAGATTTTCAATCCTTATTCCATAGCGTCCGGCTTTATATACCCCCGGCTCATCAGATATTACCATCCCAGTCTCAAGTGGAACATCTATAAGGCGGGATGATATATTCATCGGGCCCTCATGTACATTAAGGCGGCATCCAACACCGTGGCCAGTACCATGCATATAGGTCTCGCATGAGCACCACAAGAATTGCTTGGCAAGCACATCAAGCTCAGTTCCTACAGTTCCTTTTGGAAAGATTTGACGCGCAAGAGCTAGGTGCCCTTTCAAGACAAGCGTATAATCCTTTTTTTGTGCCTCTGTCGCTTCTGATCCGAAGAGAAGTGTTCTTGTGAGGTCGGTTGTGCCGAACTCGAATTGGCTTCCCGTATCGAGAACAAGAAGACCTTGCCCTTCAACTCTCTTATCGGTCTCGGGAGACGGTGAATAATGGACTACTGCACCGTGTTCATTGAATGCAGAAATAGGCTCGAACGATGGCCCTAGATATCCTTCCATCTTCTTTCTCTCGCTCTCGAAGCGTCTGGCTATCTCAAGCTCTGTGTATGACCCGAGAGGATCAATTCCTGCCATAAAATTTGCAAATGCAACACCATCTAAAAAGTGCGCTCTCCTCATTCCTTCCATCTCAACAGGGTTTTTACGTGCCTTGAGTGTGGTTGTGATATCGGTATCATCTACATTCTTCTTTTTCTCAAGAGATGGAATGAAGATGGCTGAGACCTTTTTCGAAGAATAGAGCCCCTTTCCCTTCTTTGTAAGAGTAGCTATATCATCTTCTGCTTTTTCATATGCCCTTACCTCGAAATCATTTTCAACTGTCTCGAGAAGCTCTTTATCAAAACGATCCTTATTTACAAACAATACCGCCTTATCGAGTGAAACGAATGCATATGAGATGAAAACTGGATTACACGGGATATCATCTGCTCGAAGATTTGTCAGCCATGCAATATCATCTATGGATGAAATGAATGTCCATTCTAAGCCACGCTGTCTCATCTTTATTCTTACAAAGTTGATCTTTGCAGCCCTCGTAAATCCCGCATACTCATCTTTCATGCTAACGCACTTAGAGAAAGGAAGAGCGGGTCTGTCTTTCCATACAGAAAGAAAATAATCACCCGTTAGTACGAATTCAACCTTCTTTTGTTTAAGCTTGTCATGCATTTTGTTGTAATCAAAAATGGAGATTGTGGCCTTATCAACTCCGACTTTGCATCCCTGAGGAATGTTTGAGCACATCCAATTTATTGGGTCCTCAACACCTTCAAGCCCCTCTTTCATCAGAATATACTCGCTTCCCTTAATCTCCTCTTCGCCCTGAAGATAATAGCGGGAGTCCACCCATAGGAGAGCCTTGTCGAGAGTGATGACAACCTTTCCTGCAGATCCGGAGAAACCAGATATAAACTCTCTTGTTCTCCATCTCGATGCTACATACTCACTTTGATGAGGATCCGTGCCTGTAATATACCAAGCATAGATTCCGTCCTTCTTCATTTCCTTTCTAATTGCTTCAACGCGTTCGTTTATCATCTATCTTTTTCCTTTTTACATTACTAAAAACGAGGAGAAATATTCCTCCAAGCACCATGATAAAGCAGAAAACCTGGCCTTTTGAGATATTCAGGAGACTTTCAAAGAGATATATATTCTCGCTCTTCTCTCCTATAGAGATCACATACCCTATGTCTGCATCAGGCTGACGGAAATATTCAAGTATAAATCTAATAATACCGTAACCTATAAGATAGAAAGAGAGTATAGTGCCATCGGAAAGATTTCTCTTCTCTTTTATTCTCTTCACAACAAACCATAAGAAAAGCCCCAGAACAATACCTTCAAAGAAGGCTTCAAAGAGCTGACTCGGCCAGCGAGGAAGATTAACATAAGAGCCGAGTACATATTCTATCCCGACCTTATCTGCTGTCTCTCTCACCCACTCTAATGTAGTACTGAATGATTGTGCATCTTGAAATATCATACCAAGTGGAGACGAAGTTACCCTTCCGTAGAGCTCTCCGTTGAAAAAGTTACCGAGCCTACCGAATGTATATGCAAAAGGTATAGACAAGGCTACATGATCACATAATTTCAAAAAATCAAGTTTCTTGATCTTTGCAAATATAACACCTCCGATGAAAGCACCGATTACTCCTCCATGGTAGCTCATTCCGGGAAGCCCTATAAACTTTCCGTTTCTAAATGGCCAGAAGATCATGTACGGATGAGTCAAATAGTACACGCAATCATCATAGAAGAAACAAGAGCCCAAGCGCGCTCCTAATAAAAGCGATATTATCGCAGTAAGAAAGAAGTCGTCATATACTTCCTTCTTCTTTTTTTCCAGCGTTTTATCCTTCTTCGTTGTCTTCAAGAAAAGATAATATGCCGTTCCAAATGCAAATATATACATCACAGCATACCATCTTACCGGTAATCCCTCTATTACGTATGGTGATATCCAACTAGGATAATTAACAAACATCAGCATAGCGAAAGTATACTCCTTTTGCTCTTCTTTAAACAATTATTAAGCACACTCTCATTTCTATTATAACTCCTTTTCGTTAAAGATATTTATCTCCAGAAATGGAACAATGAAATTCACATAATCTATAGATTACTTAATGCCTTTTTTGAAAAAAGAGGATTATCATTATTAGCATGAAAAAAATCTCAATTCTACTTGCCTGTTTAATATGTTCAATATTCTTTATTTCGGCAGCTCCTTCATTCGAGAGATATATTACTCCGCAGTCTGTTCAATATTCCTCTTCAACACAGGAAAACATAGCTAATGCGGCCTCCCTAACCGAAATGCTGTATGCATTGGGCAATCTCTACAGCTACCTTGATCAGAATTATCTTTATGACATAGATAACAATGCAATGAAGAATGCCGTAATATCGGCAATGATAGACTCTTTAGGCGATAAATACTCATATTTCGTCTCTCCTGACGAAGCAGAGGACTACAAAGAAGAGAGCGACGGCAAGTATGTAGGAATCGGAACGTACCTCACAAAGGTAAATCCGTCATATATAGACTGGGATGATCCTAAATCATACATGGTCATAATCACATCCCCATTTCCTGGAGGACCGGCAGATAGAGCAGGTATCCGCTCTGGTGATATGATAAGCCACGTCAACGGAGAAGAAATCTACGACCTCAACGCTACAGATGCAAGTAAGAAAATCAGAGGCGAAGAGGGTGTTCCGATTACACTTACAGTACACAGAGGTTCTGCCGTCTTCGATGTCACATTAACTCCTGAGGAAATAACCACACCTTCAACATCAAAAACCATTCTTGAAGGAAACATAGGCTACCTTGCAATTACAGAGTTCTCGAAGACGACATACGAAAGTGTGAAGGAAGACGTAACTTCTCTTCTTGAAGATGGTGCTACAAGTCTTATCATAGATCTCAGAAACAACGGTGGCGGCGTTGTTGATTCATCATTGAGCATTGCCAATATGTTTGTAGAGAACGACAAGACATTGATGACAACCAAATTCAAAGATTCATCTTCAAAGAAGAACACCGTCTATACTTCAAATGAATACCTTATAGTCCCAACCACTTTCCCGATTGTACTTCTCGTCAACGAAGGAACGGCAAGTGCAAGTGAAATACTCACCGGTGCCCTCCGCGACAACGATAGGGCCATAGTTGTAGGCTCACAGACTTTCGGTAAGGGTATAATGCAATACTCAATCGCATTTATGGACGGGTATCTTAATCTCACCGTTGCGAACTACTACACACCTAGTGGAAAATCTATACACGAAGTAGGAATAACCCCGGATTATATAGTAGAGACAAGTCAATACACAGATGAAGAGATGCTTTCTTATGAAGCATTCCTCAAAGAGACCTACATAGAAGACTGGACAGAAGAATATCCAGAGTATTCGAAAGAGAACATCCTCGCATTTGCAGAGAAATATAAAGATAGCGGCGTTCCGTCAGATTTATTATGTCTTTTAATACGTAACGAGTATATTTACTCTCTCGACTACGATGAGCGACCTATAGCAGATCCAGATTTCGATGAACAACTGAAAAAGGCAATCGAAGTAATACAAAGCTCAATTACAGTTGAAGAGGTAAATAAAGAGAAGGAAGAGAAGAACAAATAATGCGTGTCTTTCTACTAGATAAAAGCTATGACGGAAGTAGCCTCTACCAATTGAAAAAGAGAGACCTATCATACCTGGGGAAGGTTTTGAGACTCGATGAGGGTACCTCATTTACAGCAAAGGACATAAATGAGAACTATTATAAAGCAACACTACTTCCCTCTGGATATATATCTCTCTCACCTACAGACAATATTGAAGAGAACCTCCTTGATACACTCTCCGGCTACAAAGGAGAATTCTTCCCGATAGATATCTATGTCTCAGTTCTAAAAGGTAAGAAGAATGAAACAGTCGTAAGAGCTCTCACTGAGATGGGGGTAAGAAATATCGTATTTTGTGAAAGCGAGTTCTGCGAAGAAAAAGATTTCTCCCTACACCAAATGGAGAGGCTCGAAACAATCAGAAAGGAAGCTGTACAACAATCGGGAGGAAAGACTCCTTTTATAAAAGGCCCTATAACTTTCCAGGAAGCAGTTCAATCAATAGAAGGAACAGGATTAATTCTCCACCAAAGAGTACGAGGGAAGACTAAATCTCTCAAAGAAGTAATTTTCGAAAATAATGATCTTAAAAACGTCATATCTGTCTTTGTCGGCCCTGAGGGGGGTTTTTCAGACAAAGAGTGCGCTTATGCTGAAAGTTTCGGCATCATTCCGATACTTCTTAAGACAAATATACTACGAGCAGAAACTGCTTCTCTATATATAATGTCCTCTCTTCAGACTTTACTTCACTAAGAGGTATATTCATCCTCATTTGACTAGTTGAAAAACCAACTTTACTCTTTCTATAGTGAGGGATTTCCCCCTTTTAGGGGAAACAAATATGGGGTATAGAGAAGCGCATCTGGCCGAATAGGAGGCGGAAAAGCATAGCGTAGACTAACTTTCCTCCACGTGCATTCAATTACACTTTATTTTAAAAGGAATTTTACTTCCCACATTTAGTGGGGTAATCTTTTCTCGTTTATGGACATAAACATATTCATTTTCGGCTCAGACGAAGATCTCTCAAACTATCTTAGCTCTTCCTCATTAAATGAAAACTGCCATTTTCTATCACAGGAATCCCCAATTGATTACTCATTCTCTCTTGGAGATATAGTAATTCTCGTATCTGATGACCTACATTCGATAAAGAATACGGTAAACCACCTCTCTAGGGAGATTCCATTTCTTCTCTTAACGAGAAAGTACAATTGGTTTCATCTTGTCGACTATCCTTTTTTGAAGGTAATTACACATCCTTTTACTTCCCTTCTTCTCAAGTCTTATATAGAAGAGATGATTGATTCCATCAATAAGTACCGCCTACTTGAAAACCACATTGTAGGAAACAGTAATGATATAAAAAAACTGAGAAGCAACATCATTCTCGCCTCCTCCATTACTTCTCCTATCAATATATATGGAGAGTCTGGAACAGGAAAAACTCTAGCTGCTAAACTTATCCATAAACTTAGACATAAAGAGAAGGATCTTGTCTACATCAATTGCGCGAATCTCTCCTCTTCTGTTGCGGACTCCGATCTCTTCGGTCACTCGAAAGGGGCTTTCACAAGTGCCTCATCTCACCGTAAGGGGCTAATATCCCAAGCAAATAACTCTACTCTCTTTCTCGATGAAATCGGCAATCTTCCTCTCGATAAACAAGCGAAACTTCTGGACACAATAGAGAACGGTATATACCGCAGTATAGGAGACGACAGCGAACACATCTCATCGTTTCACCTAATAACAGCAGGACAGGAACCTCTCGAGAAGCTTCTTGAAAAAAAGAAACTCAGAGAGGATTTTTATTATCGTATATCTTCCTTCTCCTTCTGCATAACACCACTGAGAGAACATAAAGAAGATATTCCAGAACTTGTAAGACACTATGAGAAAAGAAAGAAGATCACCAAGCGTCATATTACAGACTATGAACCCTTCTTTCTCTCCGACTGGCTTGGAAATATAAGAGAGCTCATACACTTTTTGGACCGCGTCTACCTTGTATAGGACACTAGAGAAATTACACTCAAAGGATAAACAGTTTTTTTGCAATTTCATATAAATACATAAATTACATAAGAGAATGAAACTTTTTAACAATGTGTGAAAAAAATGTTAAAAAAATACCATATATGAGGTTTTTAACAATGTTCACACTACTATATAATGCATTAAAAACCTATATAATTTTAATGAAATTTTCAACTATTTGCGATTAATTATCTTCTTTTATTATAACAAGTTAACTTAAATTGTAAGATATCAGACAAAGTGTATGATTATTTTTTCATAATTGGAGTTTTCCACATTCTAATTCTTTATTGTGCAAAAATGTTAAAAACGTGTTAAAAACTCATATATAGTGTCCCTACATTAAGCTTTTCTGAAGAGAACTAAGGGTTAAGTATCGTGATGCATTACTATGATTACTCCCCTCTTATATAAAGGCCTCTTTCTACAATGAAACCTCAATTTTCTTTTATGAAGTTGTTTAGAGTGAAGTCTCGTTATATACTCTTATATATGTTAGGTGTATATGGTATAGGAAACCCTTTAATTGATTATATCTGCTCTGTTACAGAGAAAGATCTCTCCTCTTTGAGCCTTAATAAGGGAACGATGCTTCTTATAGATAAAGAAAAGCAGAAGGAGATAATCGAACTCACAAAAAACAGGGATGTAAAATACTCATGTGGCGGCTCATGTCCGAACACCATGGTGACGCTCTCCTCTCTTGGTGTTAATACCATTTTAGCCGGAAGTGTCGGCAACGATGATCTTGGACAGAAATACCATACAAGACTTAAAGAAAGTGGAGTTATAGATCATCTCGTCGACAAAATAGACGGAGCAACAGGAAGCTCTATTATTCTACTTACCGACGACAAGGAAAGAACAATGAACACATACCTGGGTGCAAATAGGCTATTTACACCTTCCGATGTGGACGAAAGCGTCGTCGATAAGGCTGACATATTCTACTTTACAGGTTATATGTGGGATACGGAAAACCAAAAGAATGCTGTATTAAAAGCTCTTAAACTTTTTAAAGAGAAGGGAAAACTTGTCGCATTTGATGTTGCCGACCCATTTGCAGTCGGACGCTATAGACAGACATTCCATGAACTTATATCTACATATTGTGACATCGTATTTGCTAATGGAGAAGAAGCCCGTTACCTCATGAATAATTATGATCCGTATGAATGTTGTAGAAGCCTTGGTAAGCTCTGCCCGATAGCTATAGTTAAAAATGGCAAGAAAGGTTCTTTCATTTCAAACAAGAGAGAAATGACAAAAATCGAAAGTTACGGCTCAGTAGTTCCTATTGATACAACAGGCGCTGGAGACACATATGCAGCAGGCTTCTTATACGGATTTTTAACAGGACGCAGTGTAACTGAGTCATGTAATATTGCATCTTATCTTGCAGGAGAAATCATCTCACGCATAGGTGCTCAATTCGATAAAGAGTCACTTATAGAAATCAAAGAATATATAAACAATCATTTTTGATTGAATTAAGGCAAAAGAAATATCCCTCTAGTGGGGATATTTCTTTATCTAAATTATATTTCTAACCTTAGAAATTTTCGCTG
>CAVFXW010000065.1:0-14989 GCA_963626675.1 Clostridium sp. CAG:452
TAAGAGGAGGATTTGGCAAAAGGAAAAGTACGTTTTTATGCAAAAAAAGAGGCTCTAACCACCCCTATTTTTAACCATTTACTACTATCGGGTCGGAATTTAACAAAAATCAATCGTTACTGTATTTTCCTCCATTATATTCTATCCTTAATAATTATGCCCTTTTCTGGAGGTACAACTATGAAAGAGTTTATGGATAAAGATTTTCTCTTGGAAACCGAAACAGCAAAGACACTCTTCCACAAGTATGCGGAAGATGCTCCTATTTTTGATTACCACTGTCATCTTATTCCCGAGCAGATTGCAAACAATGCACGGTTTACGACAATCACAGACGCATGGCTCGGCGGAGATCACTACAAGTGGAGACAGATGCGTACTTGCGGGTTCGACGAGAATTTAATTACAGGTAATGCAGACCCATGGGAGAAGTTCCTTGCATGGGCAGAGACAATGGAAAACCTCATCGGCAACCCTCTCTACCATTGGACACACCTTGAGCTACAGCGCTACTTCGGCATCAAAGATATTCTCAATAGGAAAAATGCGAAGAAGATTTATGAAGAGACAAACGAAAAACTCAAGAATGATCCTGAGCTCTCTGTATGGGGAATTATGAAGAAGTTCCGTGTCTATGCCGTAGGAACGACAGACGATCCTGCAGACTCTCTTGAGTGGCATATAAAGATAAAGAAGGAAGGAAAGTGCCCAGCAAAGGTTATTCCTTCTTATAGACCTGACAAGGCCCTCAACATAGATAAGGTTGATTATAAGGAATATATCGAAAAGCTCGGTAAATCAGCAAACATGGAGATAAAGAGCGTAGGAGATGTCGTATCTGCTCTTGAAAAGAGGCTCGATTTCTTCGTAAGCCTCGGATGCAAAGCTTCAGACCATGCTCTTATGACATGTCCTCACACATTCTGGGACGAGAAGAAGGTAAATGAAGTCTTTGTTTCAGCTCTAAACGGCAAAAAACCGACAGAGGAAGAAACAGATGCTTATAAGACATACGTTCTCTCGAAGCTTGCTAAACTCTATAACAAGAAAAACATCGCAATGCAGCTCCACTTTGCATCAATCAGAGACAATAATAAGACTATGTATAAGCGACTTGGCCCTGACACAGGATATGATGCTTCTTATGACGAAACACTCGCATATGGCGTCTCTGCATTCCTCGGTGCCCTCTCTGAAACAGATGAAGTGCCTAAGACAATTCTCTATACCCTCAATCCAAAGGATTATTATCCTCTCGGAACACTCATGGGATGCTACCAGGGCGGTGGAAGAAAGGGAAAGATACAGCTCGGCTCTGGCTGGTGGTTCTGCGATCACAAGGATGGAATGGAAGAGCAAATGAGAGTGCTCGCTGCACTGGGCTCTCTTCCTGCATTCATCGGCATGCTTACAGATTCTCGCTCATTCCTCTCCTACTCAAGACACGAATACTTCAGACGTATAATGTGTAATCTTATCGGAAAGTGGGTTGAAGACGGCGAAGTACCATACGACGAAGAAAATCTCGGACGCATAGTAAGAGCTATCTCGTTCGATAATGCCCAGAACTATTTCGAAGGCTAATCCTATATATATTATATAAGATAATGGGGCTCTCCATATGGCGGGCCTCTTTTTTCGTGTTGTATATAACAAATAGTTGCATTTTGTTGCAAAAATTTATTTTTTTCTTTCCAACTCTAAAATAACGGTATATTATCATAAATGTTCTTTCAAACATACACATAAAAGGAGAAAAATGTATGGAAAAATTTTTCAAACTTAAGGAGCACAAGACTGACGTCAAGACTGAGATCATGGCCGGTATTACAACGTTCATGACAATGGTTTACATTCTTGCTGTCAATCCTGGTATCCTCTCAGCATGTGGAATGGAGTTCTCAAAGGTATTCTCCGCTACAGCTATCTCATCAGCTATTGCTTGTCTCGTAATGAGCTTGGTTGCTAATCTGCCATTCGCACTCTCTGCTGGAATGGGTATCAACGCATTCTTTGCTTTCACAGTATGTATTGGTATGGGTTACAGCTGGCAGTTTGCTCTCACAGCAGTCTTCGTAGAAGGTATCATCTTCATCCTTCTCACACTCTGCAACCTCAGAGAAGCAATCGTCAACAGTATTCCAGAGAACCTCAAGAAGGCAATCGGCGCCGCTATCGGACTCTTTGTTGCTTTCATAGGTCTCCAGAACGCAGGTATCGTCGTTGTAGACCAGAGCACAATTTGTGCACTTAACCCAGCTTGGATCACAAGCCCAGCTTGCATCCTTACAGTTATCGGTCTCATCATCACAGGTATCCTCGTTGCAAGAAACGTCAAGGGTGCTCTCTTGATCGGTATCCTCATCACAACAGTTCTTGGTATCCCATTCGGCGTTACAAAGTAC
The DNA here is from genome assembly GCA_963626675.1 of Clostridium sp. CAG:452. Classification (GTDB taxonomy): domain Bacteria; phylum Spirochaetota; class Spirochaetia; order Sphaerochaetales; family Sphaerochaetaceae; genus Ornithospirochaeta. The sequence continues at coordinate 2,406 of CAVFXW010000065.1, forward strand.
GCAGGTGGATCTTATCTACCATCAGCTCCATACTTCTTCAACTTCGAGTTTGGAACAATCTTCCAGAGTGGAAAGACTATCTTCGATTTCATCATCGTTATGTTCACATTCCTCTTTGTCGATATGTTTGATACAGTCGGAACACTCGTTGGATGTGCCGGCAAATCAGGCATGGTCCGTGAAGACGGAACAATTCCTAATTGTAAGGAAGCTCTACTTGCAGACGCTATCGGAACAACAGCAGGTGCTATCTTTGGAACATCTACAATCACAACATTCGTAGAAAGCGCATCTGGTATTGCAGAAGGCGGAAGAACAGGACTAACTTCTCTCACAGTAGCTATTCTCTTCCTCCTCTCTCTCTTCCTCGAGCCACTCTTTGGATCAATTCCAAGCGCAGCAACAGCTCCAGCTCTCATCATCGTTGGTGTTATGATGATCACTCCTGTCAAGACAATCGACTTCGAAGACTTCACAGAAGGCATGCCAGCATTTATGTGTATCCTCATGATGGTTGTAACATACTCCATCAGTAACGGTATCATGTTCGGCGTCATCTTCTATGTTATTCTCAAGGCACTCAGCGGAAAGGCTAAAGAGATTAATGCTCCAACATGGATCCTCTTTGCTCTCTTTGCTGCAAAGATTCTTGTCAATACAATCTAATTATAGATTCATCTATGTACCGCAGGGCGACCTGCGGTATTTTTTTTGTAAGATTTTCTTAACTTTTTGCTTTCAAAAAAATTAAAATCCAACATAATTTAATGAAGAGATGATTTTCGCAACAAAAAGCAACAAAATTTCTTTATTTTTGGAAAATACGTATTATCATAATTAGTACAAAAAGGAGAAATTACTGATGAATAAAAAGATTGCAAAGGATCTCATCAACGCATCAATGGGGCGTGAAGAGTGTGACCAAGTAATCAGAAATGCACAAGTTGTCGATGTATGTGGTTTGAGCGTATACAAAGCTGACGTCTTCGTCAAAGATGGTTATATCGTAGGCTTCGATGGAGACAGAAAGGCAAAAGAGGAAATTGATGCAAATGGAGAGTATCTTGTCCCTGGATTCATCGATTCACATTGTCACATCGAGAGCTCCCACCTATCTCCAAGTGAATTCTCGAATGCAATTCTTCCATGTGGAACTACAACTGTCATAGCAGACCCCCATGAAATAGCAAACGTTGCAGGACTCAATGCAATGGAATATATGCTCAAATCTGCTAAGGACGCTGTATTAGATATCTATTATATGTTCCCTTCTTGTGTTCCATGCACATTCTTCGAGCACTCCGGAGCTATTCTTAATGCCCAAGAAATCGAGAAACTTATCGATAATGATAGAATACTCGGACTGGGAGAAATGATGAACTACGTCGGAGTTGTCGGTGCGGATGACACAATTCTAGATAAACTCGAAACATGTTACTCACGCAAAAAGATAATCGACGGCCATATTCCTTCAATACAAGGACAGGGACTTGATGCATACCTTTCTGCAGGAATCCAAACGGACCACGAATGTGAAACACCAGAGGAACTTCAGGAAAAGGTTCGTAAGGGTATGTACGTACTCTTAAGACAGGGTACTGTATGCCGCAATGTGCTTCAGCTTCTTCCTGGAGTCAATGATAACAACTACAGAAGATGCCTCTTCTGTACAGATGACAGACAACCCCAGTCAATTACACGCGAAGGCCACATAAACTATGGCGTTAATCTTGCAATAAGCCATGGACTGGATGCTTTAAAGGCAATTTCCTGTGCAACTATTAATGCTGCAGAGTGCTATCATCTATATGACAGAGGAATGATTGCTCCTGGTAAGAGAGCCGACTTCTTCCTTACTAAGACGCTAGATGAGATAAAGCCGACAAAAGTATTTGTTAAGGGCGCTAAAGTTGCCGAGGGCGGGAAAATCATCAAGAAGTCTCCTCATGTAGAGCCATTTGGAGTCAAAGGTTCTGTAAGGGTTAAGGATTTATCTCTTAAGACATTCTCTCTTCCCCTAAAGAGCGACAAAGTCAGAGTCATCGATATTCTCCCAGGAGGCGTAGTTACAGGAAAGGGAGAAGCTATTGTAAAGAGAGACGAAAACGGCGAATGGATCCATGACCCGTCTGTCGATATTCTCAAGGTAACCGTAATCGAACGCCATAACGGCACAGGATACCATGCATCTGCACTTATCAGAGGATATGGAATCAAACACGGTGCTATTGCAGATACAATCGCCCATGACTCACATAATATAATTTGTGTTGGAGACAATGACCGCGACATGCTTCTTGCCGTCGAAAATCTCATCAAAATGGGCGGAGGAATAACAGTCTTCAAGGACGGAGAGGAGCTAGCATCTCACCCTCTTGAGATTGGTGGCTTGATGACAGATCTTCCTGTCGATGAAGTTGTAAAGTGCCTAGATGAACTACATGATGCTGCAGAGAAGAAGATGGAAGGCATGAACAAAGAAATAGACCCGTTCATGACACTCTGTTTTATGGCCCTTCCTGTAATTCCTTCCTATAAGGTTACAGATTGCGGACTCTTTGATGTAACACAATTCAAGTTCGTGGATGTATCAATCGAAGAATAAGAAGAAACTAGATTAAGGCTCCCCGTAATTGGAGAGCCTTTTCTAACACACTAACGAATAAAATTGCATCCAAGCTCTTTTAACTCTGATGCGATCTCTTTTGCTACCCATCTAGCGCCTTCAGGCCTGAGGTGGGTATCATCTTCTTTGCCAGAAGGAAAGTTTTCATATAATCCCGGGCCAAAGTGCATATAATACTTCCTACTCTCCTCTTCTCCCAAGCGCGCGAGATCCATCATCAATGGTATTGTTATATCGAGAACAGGGAGAGAGAGCTGATGAGACGCCACCTTCATTGCTGCGATATAGTCTTTATGTGTATCTACAGGGCGTTCTTTATCAAACTTATGTCTCGGAACGGATGTGATAAAATAAACAGAGCTACCCTTTTGAATGAGCTTAGATGCCATATATTTTAAATTCGCAATATATTGCGTAAAGGCATCAGTTCCCCTTTCATCCCTCTTCTCATCATTGTGGCCGAATTGAATAATTGCCACGTCTCCTTCTCCACACTCCGATACAGCCTCATAGAAGATACCCTCCTTGAGACAAGAGAGCGTGCTCCTTCCGTTCTTTGCATAATTTAAAAGCGTCCACTCTGGCTCTAGATATGAATAGAACTCCTCGCCCCAGCCTGTCTCAGGACGGGCGGAACGCTCTTTAATAGCGCAAGTCGAATCACCTAAAAGTATAAGTTTTTTCATAATTAGCAGTCTAATTAAAAGAGGTAGCCTAAGCTACCCCCATAAATGCAATTAAGCTTCTTTTATCTCTGAACTCTTCCCGAGCCGTCACCCTTGCAGAGAGCTTCAACTTCCGCGAGGCGTGAAAGGTTGAAGTCACCGTTGATGGTGTGCTTAAGACAAGATGCAGCAACAGCAAAGTTGATTGCATATTCTTCGTCATCATAGTGGCTGAGACCGTAAATGATGCCTGCAGCAAAACTATCACCACCGCCGACACGGTCTACGATATCTGTAATCTCATAATGTCTTGAAAGATAGAATCCTGTCTTTCCGGAGAGAGCAGCACTCCAACCATTGTGGTCAGCACTCTTACTTTCACGGAGAGTGATTGCAACGTACTTAACGTTCGGGAATTCCTTCTTTACCTTAGCAGCAAGTTCCTTATAGACATCTGTATCAAGTTTACCGCTTGTAACATCACTGTCAGCTTCGATTCCGAGACACTTCTGGATATCTTCCTCGTTAGCGATGACACAATCAGCATATTTAACGAGTTCTCTCATAACCTCTGGAGCGCTCTTTCCCCACTTCCAAAGTTTCTTACGATAGTTGAGGTCGATTGAAACTGTAGCACCAGCTTCCTTAGCCTTCTTCATTGCGACAAGTGCAGAGTCAGCAGCTTCCTTGCTAACAGCAGGAGTAATACCTGTTGTATGGAACCATGTAGCTCCTTTCATTATCTCGTCCCAATTGAAATCTTCCGGCTTTGCCTTTGCTATAGCAGAGTCTGCTCTGTCATATACAACAAGAGAAGGTCTCTGAACAGCACCAGTTTCAAGGTAATAAATACCAAGTCTTCCATCCTTGACCATGTTGATAGCAGAAGTATCAACACCATATTTCATGACTTCACGCTTACATGCCTCACCAACAGCATTGTCAGGAAGAGCTGTAACGAACTTAGCATTCTCACCAAGAATAGAAAGTGAAACTGCAACGTTAGCTTCTCCACCGCCGAATGTTGCCTCAAGAGCAGGGCTCTGGAATAATCTTTCATGTTCAGGGCTTCTTAAACGAAGCATGATTTCGCCAAAAGTAACGTATTTTTTATTTGACATACTATTCTCCCTTTTATTTTTTTCCATTTTGTTGACCGAGTTTCTAATAGTCAACAATATGTCTGAATCTTCCGTTATTAAGTCGGTTTTTCATGTGCTATAATACCACTACGGAGGAAACAAATGAAAGAGTCTGAATTATTTGAATTTTTCCATGCATTGGGAATTGTACCGGTTGTAAAGATTGATGATGCTGAAAAAGCAGAGAATCTTGCAGGAGCTATGGTCAGAGGCGGAATCAACTGCGCTGAAGTTACATTCAGAACAGATGCAGCTGAAGAAGCTATAAAGAGAATGGTAAAGGCATACCCAGAGATGGTTGTCGGAGCAGGAACTGTTCTCAACCCAGAGACAGCAGAACGCGCTGTTAAAGCAGGAGCATCATTCATCGTATCACCAGGCTTGGATGAAGACACAGTTAAGTGGTGTTTAAAGCATGATGTCCCAGTTACACCCGGCGTATGTACAGCAAGCGAAGTCCAGAAGGGAGTTAACCTTGGCCTCAAGGTTTTGAAGTTCTTCCCAGCTGAGTCCTCAGGTGGAGTCAAGATGCTCAAAGATCTCGGTGGACCATTCCCTCAGATGAAGTTCATGACAACAGGAGGAATCAATCCAGATAACCTAGCTGACTATGCAAGAGCAGGCAACGTACTCGCAGTAGGCGGCTCATGGATGGTTAAGGCTGACCTAATCAACGGCGACAAGTGGGATGAAATCGAAGCTCTTTGTAGAGACGCAGTCACGAAAATGCAGGGTTTTGAACTTGCTCATTTCGGAATCAATGCCTCTGGCAGTGATGACGCTTCTCTTATGACTAAGAAGTTCTCTTCATTCGGCATGGTACCAAGCGAAACAAGTAAGGGTTACTTCATGGACAAGTCCATTGAAATAATGGCACAAAATGGGCCCGGCACAAAAGGCCATATCGGATACAAGGTAAACAACATTGCTCGTACAATGGCTTATGTAAAGAAGCTCGGATACACAATCAACGAGAAGAGCTTTACATATGACGCAAAGGGTAAAGTCAAATTCTTCTACATCAATGAAGAGATCGGCGGCTTTGCAGTACACTTCGTAGCAAAATAAATCTTCTTCTTTAGAGGACAACGGGTGCCATCTAAGAGAGTTTGGCACCCATTTTTTTGTCTGCTTATCTTGCCTAGTACAAGTGCACAAATTGCCAACTGAGGAAATAAAAAGTTACCAACTGTGGAATCAGAAAAATGACCAGCCGAGAAAATACAGTATAATCTACATATCATGAATGAATACAAACCCAGAATTGCAGACACGATATTACAAAAGAAACTTCAAAGCAAAGGAGCTGTTCTTATCCAAGATCCAAAATGGTGTGGGAAGACAACTACGGCAGAAAATGCCACCACAACTATAAAATCATCATAGGAGGAATTTAATCTTCCTCCTTTTCCTTTTCAATAGTTATACTGCATAGGCACTCCTATAAGCTTTTCTCTCACAAAGCAAACATATCATCATCCTTTCTAGGAAAGGGATAATTAGGATAGAATTGTTATTATAATAACATTACATATTTAAAAATAACATCTTGACTAATTTCTAACGTTTAAGTATAGTCTCATAAATCGTTGATTTTAAGGGGATGTAAAAATGAAAAAATTTCTTATCTTATCCACTATTTTATTATTAACAGTTTCAGTTATTTTTGCCGGCGGAAGCCAGGAAACAGCCAGTGCCAGCACAAACACCCTCCGCGTCGCAATGGAGTGTGGATACGCACCATACAACTGGACACAGACAACAGCAGATAACGGCGCTGTAAAGATTTCAGGAAGCAAGGACTATGCTTACGGCTACGACGTCATGATGGCCAAATATATTGCCGAGTATCTTGGGAAGGAACTCGAAATTGTAAAACTTGATTGGGATTCACTTGTTCCTGCAGTACAGTCCGGAACAGTAGACTGCGTAATCGCAGGTCAATCCATCACATCCGATAGACTCCAGATGGTTGATTTCACAGATCCTTATTACTATGCATCAATCGTCTGTCTTGTGAACTCAAATAGTAAGTATGCATCAGCCAAGGGAGTAAGCGACCTCAGTGGCGCAACATGCACAAGCCAGCAAAATACAGTATGGTATGACCTATGTCTTCCACAGATAAAGAATGCAAACATTCTCGCAGCTCAGGAGAGTGCTCCTGCAATGCTCGTTGCACTTTCTTCCGGCAGAGTCGATCTCATTTGTACAGATATGCCGACAGCACAGGCTGCACTTGTCGCATATCCTCAATTTACTCTTCTTGACTTCTCTTCATCTAACGATGACTTTGAGGTGAGCGAAGAAGAGATCAATATCGGAATTTCGGTATCGAAATCAAATCCTACTCTTACTTCTCAAATCAACGAAGCATTGAGTACGCTTACAGTTGAAGACTACAATGCAATGATGGACGAAGCCATCTCCGTCCAGCCACTTTCACTCTAAGGAGACGAAATGACAATTTCACAGATGAATTTCTTTCAGAGGATGTGGTACATCCTCCAGAGATACAGCCTGTCACTTCTTGAAGGAGCGCTCACAACTATGGTTATTGCCATAGTTTGTACGCTCCTTGGATGCGTTATAGGCTTTGCAGTAGGACTAGTACAGACAACAGAGCCGAAAAAGAGATCGAGCGAGCTATCGAGAGCTCTTCTTAAAATAATAAAGTGGATTCTTACAGCCTACGTCGAGATCTTCCGTGGTACACCGATGATGCTTCAAGCAGCTTTCATCTACTATGGGACAGCACAACTTTTTCACGTTAATCTCGGAATGTGGAGTGCTGCCATCATCATCGTATCTGTCAACACAGGCGCGTACATGGCGGAAACTGTCAGAGGCGGAATTCTATCCGTTGAGAGCGGACAGACAGAAGGAGCAAGAGCCATCGGCATGAACCATTTCCAGACAATGACACTCGTTGTACTGCCACAGGCACTAAGAAATGTCATGCCACAGATCGGGAACAACCTCATAATCAACATCAAGGATACCTGTGTTCTCTCAATCATCGGGACAGTAGAACTATTCTTCACCTTTAAGAGCATATCAGGAGCACTATATACATACTTTGAGGCAGCCACAGTCACAATGATCATCTATTTTATCCTGACATTTACATGTTCACGCATTCTCAGATGGGCTGAGAACAAGATGGATGGGCCTGCTAACTTTGATCTCGCAACAACAGATACTCTCGCTTTCACAAGCGGTCTTACATCCTACAATTCCAAAACAGGAGGGACACACTAATGGAAACACTTCTGAAAGTAGAACATCTTGTAAAGACATTCGGAACCAACGAGGTATTAAAAGACATAGACTTCACTGTTGAGAAAGGCGACGTAATAAGCATCATAGGCTCTTCCGGAAGCGGTAAGTCCACACTCCTGAGGTGCATAAACATGCTCGAGGATGCAACAAGCGGAAGCATAATATATAGTGGCAAGAACGTTCTCAAAGGCGAAATCAACGAAGACCAATACCGCACAAAGGTCGGAATGGTATTCCAGTCATTCAACCTCTTTAATAACTATAACGTCCTTGATAATTGTGTAATCGGGCAAGTCAAAGTCCTCAAAAGAAGTAAGGAAGAGGCAGCTCGTATAGCACATGAGTACCTCGCTAAGGTTGGGATGGATGAGTATATCAACGCAAAGCCCAGGCAGCTCTCAGGAGGCCAGAAGCAGCGTGTCGCAATTGCAAGAGCGCTGGCAATGAACCCAGAGATCCTACTCTTCGATGAACCCACAAGTGCACTCGATCCAGAAATGGTAGGAGAAGTACTAGATGTAATGAAGAAACTTGCTAAAAGCGGCATGACAATGCTTGTCGTCACTCACGAGATGAGCTTTGCACGCGACGTCTCAAGCAGAGTGCTCTTCATGGCTGACGGCAGAATCGAAGAGGATTCAAGCCCCGAAGAAATCTTCAATTCCCCAAAGAGTCCAAGGACGAAAGACTTCCTCTCACGCTTTCTACAAAACAATTAATCATTGTCCCTATCTCATGATAGGGATTTCATTTATACAACCTCGCTAAAACAAAAACACGAACACGTACTGGAAACCAAAGAGCGGTTTGTAGCCCTAAGATTACAAACCTAACTCTCTTCTTAATAGCACATTGAATCAATTCCAGGTATACCAGAATGCCGAACGAAGGCATTTTACACTACAATCTCTGCCAATTTCGCCATCGCAACTCTTGTCACAGCAGCCATTATAAAGTGCGTAGAAAAGCCTTTGAGGGGCTTATATTACGGAATCCCCTCTCCAGAACATAGTGAACCCCAAATGATTTCTTCACCACAAATACAAGGATTGGAAGGAAGAATAACCTCAAGGTTTCCATTCGATAACGGTCCCAGTCGTTCCCTCTCCCCATGGAGCGCCAGATATCGAGTTCTCCGTTTTATTGATGGTGATTGTCTTCAGCGATGTGCACCCACTGAAGGCATTCTCTGCTATTGTCTCCACACTACTTGGTATCACAATGGATTCCAAAGCCGTGCAGCCAAAGAACGCTTGCTCCCCTATCGAGGTAATACTCTCAGGAAGCGTTATCGATGTAAGAGCACTGCATCCCTCAAAGAATCCCACTGTAACGGTTTTGTAACTCTCAGGATCAGGCATCCTTCCCATCTCATCACTATCATCTCCATCATAGTATTCATAGGTGGAGCTACCCAATGAGCTTATCCTATTCGACAGCACCACATCAGTTAAGCTGGAACATCCAGCGAAAGCCGCCCCGCCTATTGATGTCACACTATCGGGGATATTGATTGACTTCAAGCTGGAACAGTTTCTGAAAGCACGGTTTCCGATTGATGTCACCTTTTGAGGTAAATTAATTGAAGATAGGCTAGAGCATCCCTCAAAAACATAATTTCCCAGAGAAGTGACACTATCGGGTATTTCTACCTCTTTTAAACTTCTGCAACCGTTGAAGGTGGAATCAGCAATAGAAGTGAGGTTTCCGGAAAGAGTGACTGTTTCCAGTTTCTCGCATTCCAAGAAAACGCTATATCCCATCGATGTGACGCTATTCGGGATAATGAGCGAAGTCAATTTTGTGCATTGAGAAAATCCAAATATTCCTATATATTCCACTGTTTCAGGGAGGGTTACCGAAGTAAATTCGCACTCCTCAAAACCAAATCTGGCAATTCTAGAAACTGTGATTCCCCCTATCTTACTTGGGATAACCACATCACCTGTAAACTTATCCCTAGCACTGTAAACTCTTTTAAGTTCTCCATTTGAAGTAAAGGAAAAATAGCTCTTCCAGATAACAGTTGCACCCTCCGCTCCCCATGGAGCGCCTAAGTTTGCATCTTCATCCTTGTCGACATAGATGGATTTCAGGTTCGAACAGTTTTTGAGTGAATTGAGCGCGATTTCAGTCACATTCTTCGGTATCACAATCGACTTTAATGAAGTACAGTAGCCGAAAGCTTCTTGGCCAATTTGTGTAACGCTCTCTGGGATAGTTATACTCTTCAAACTTGTACAATTGTAAAATGCATTCCCACCTATTTCAGTCACACTCTCAGGTATTGTCACTTTCGTTATAGAACTACAGTCTTTAAATCCATTCTCTTCTATCGTTGTTACAGCCTTACCTAAATATGTACTTGGTATTATGATATTTCCACTAATATTCGTACTTGATATTTTAACAGAGTAGGTATTTCCATCTTCGATTAAGGTATAAAGCAAGTATGACGAATTTTCATTCCATACAGCATATAGTGTTACATCTGACGATGAAGAAAACTTTGCTCCTTCTTGGTATGAAACGTCTCCGTCCTTTATTGTAGCCCAACCTAAGAAGGAATAGTCATCTGTCTCCCATATACTCCCTCCCGATGGGAGTGTAATTTCCTTATTCTCAACTGTTGATATTGTTGTTGCTTTTTTTCCTAAAACACCTGAATCAAGGGTAATAGTAATTGCTCGAAGCTGTTCTGGATCATCGCAACTTACGAAAATGCTAAAAATTAAGAAGCAAAAGGCTAGTAAGGTGTAAGTTTTCTTCATGCAACTAGGATATCCCCCCCCCCCAGACGCGCTGTCAATTCCTTTCTAATTCATTACACTATAACAATTTAAATTTTTAAACACCAGGCGTTGTCTTGCGAAAAATTCCCATTCTCCTTTCCATACTTAGATCATGCGATATGCAAACAAAGAAAAAGAAGAAATTGTAAGAAAGTACTTCGAACTTTAGGAGTCCAAGGTCCCCGTGTCCGTCAGAACATATGCTGCACATATTGGAGTCAAATATTATACCTTCAGAGATTGGTATAGAGATTATAAGGCAAGTATTGTGTTCCGGAATTTATCAATAGAAGAGAATAGTCGAAGAAGCGAAGAAAATAGCACTCATCAGCAGATGATGGCCTCTCTTTTGTAAAGATCACAAGAGGTGTTGCTACTTGTTTGGAAATATTGCAAATTGGTACTTTATGAACCTCATAAAATTTGCATAATGATGAAATTTTATCCATAGAAAAATTGCATTTTTTTTAAATTTAATATATACTAACTCTATGCTTAGAAGAAAAATAGATAGGGCGCTTGAAGAGTGGAAAAACAGAGAAAACAAATTACCCCTTATAGTAAAGGGGGCAAGGCAGGTAGGAAAGACAACTTCAATAGTTGAATTTGCCAAAAATCACTATAAGACAGTCTATCATCTTAACTTCTTTATGCGCCCTTCTCTTGCAGAGATCTTCAATGGTGATCTTGATGCAGATACTATTTTAACTAAGCTTTCTTTCAAGTTTCCTTCTTTGCGCTTTTCTGAAGGCAATACTCTAATATTCTTAGATGAAATCCAGCATTGTCCACAAGCCCGTACTGCTTTGAAGTTCCTTGCAAATGATAGCAGGTTTGATGTTATAGCATCTGGTTCTCTTCTTGGAATCAACTACAAGGACACAGAGTCTTTCCCCGTTGGATACACAGAAGAGCTTGAGATGATGAGCCTCGACTTTGAGGAGTTTCTTTGGGCAAATGACATAGCAGAGAATATAATAGAGATGGTGAGGAAATCCTTTGTGAATAGAACTCCAATGGATCCTTTCTTTCATTCATCTCTTATGGATTTGTTTAGGCTATATATCGTAATTGGAGGTATGCCTGCAGCTGTATCCTCATATGTGAAGTATAAGAATTATCAGAATGTGCTCAGAATACAGAGAGGTATAGTAGCGGACTACAAAAATGATATCGTGAAGTATGCATCAGAGCCTGATAAAAAGAAGATTATTTCATGCTTCAATTCCATAACGACACAGCTCTCAAAAGATTATAAGAAGTTCCAGTTCTCTGTTGTTGAGAAGAAGTCTGGAGCAAGAAAGTATGGAGGTGCTCTCAATTGGCTAAAAGATGCTGGCATAATAAGCTTCTGCTATAATCTTTCTCGATTAGAGCTTCCACTTGAAGCATTCAAGATTGAGAGTGAGTTCAAGGTCTATATGAACGATACTGGTCTTCTTATCTCCATGTATGAGAACTCTACTGCAGATAGCATCATGAATGGCAATCTAGGTCTATTCAAAGGTGCCATATATGAGAATATAGTTGCAGAGTGTCTTAGAAAGAGTGGACATTGGCTATATTACTTCGCACCAACTCCAGAAAAAGAGATTGATTTCATCCTTAATGACAACGGCAAAGTTATTCCTTTGGAAGTAAAGGCAGGAGAGAATACCAAATCCAGATCTCTAAATTCGCTTCTTTCTGATTCGAAATACAGTATAGATAAATGCATAAGGCTTTCTGCAAAGAATACGGGAGGTGATGAAAGGATTGAGGCAGATCCTCTCTATATGGCCTTCTTGCTATAGCTGATCAGATATTCATTTAGGATAAATATATAAAAGTAGCGAGATAGAAGAACAAGCTCTATCCCATTAATTGCATAATTAGGGCATGAATTACACAAACGTATAAGATCAAATAGGATTCTCTAGGCTCTTGAGGCCCAGTGTCCGTTAACATATGATGCAAACGTTGAAGTCTAATACTGTACTTTTAGGAAAAAAAGCGGGAATCCTCGGTAATTCAATTACAGAGATGAAAGCGTTTTATTTGTTTCAGAAATTATGGAAAGAAATGATCAATTATGATG